>JAZNMV010000093.1:0-13043 GCA_045579885.1 Acutalibacteraceae bacterium
AATAGTTGGTGTTGATTACAACGAGGGTCCACCTGTTCCCATACCGAACACAGAAGTTAAGCTCGTTTGTGCCGACAATACTTGGCTGGAAACGGCCCGGGACGATAGGTTGATGCCAACACTTAAAGAATCACATGAGAATGTGGTTCTTTTTTATTGCTCTACAGTGGTTTCGAAAAAAGTTCAAAAAACTTTGAAAAAAGTATTGACATTTCGAAAGCAATGTGTTATTATAATTAAGTCGTCAGCAAGGCGACTGAATAGTTGGTGTTGATTACAACGAGGGTCCACCTGTTCCCATACCGAACACAGAAGTTAAGCTCGTTTGTGCCGACAATACTTGGCTGGAAACGGCCCGGGACGATAGGTTGATGCCAACACAAAAAGAACCGCACGATTTGTGCGGTTCTTTTTTTTGACTTTAGAAAAGATATGGAAAAGAAAAAATTACAAATTGTCAAGGTGTTCACGAACTTGCGGAAAAGATAAAAAATTGTTTTGAAATGGGTAAGAAAAGCGTGAACTTGCACATTGACAGAATACGTGTGAGAGAGTAAAATGCATCTTGATTTCGGTTTTTTATAACAGAATTTTTTCTGTGTTTTTCATTATGAAAAGAGGTAATAAACATGAAGGAAACATTGATCTGTTTAGCTGTTGCTCTGATCGTCGGTCTGCTCATGTCCCGACTGGCAAAGAAGCTTAATTTGCCGGCAGTTACAGCGTACCTGATCGGCGGCCTGCTCATCGGTCCGTTCTGCATCGGTGCATTTGGTCTGCAGGGCCTTGGTTTCAATTCGCTGGAGCAGGTTCACGGCTTAAACATTATTACACAGACTGCACTTGGTTTCATCGCTTTTGCGATTGGTAACGAGTTCCGCTTGAACCAGCTTAAGTCCATGGGTAAGCAGGCAATTACGATCGGCATTCTGCAGGCGGTTATTACAACAATTGTTGTAGATATTGCGCTGATCGCACTGCACCTGATCAAGCCGGAGATCCTTTCTCTGCCGGCTGCGATCACACTCGGTGCTATCGCTTCCGCAACGGCACCGGCAGCTACATTGATGGTCGTTCGTCAGTATAAGGCTGACGGTCCTCTTACAAAACTTCTTTTGATGGTCGTTGCAATCGACGATGCGGTCGGTCTTATCCTGTTCTCCGCGTCTTTCGGTATTGCAATGGCGCTCGAACAGGGCAGTGTAAGCATTGTAAGCGTTGTTCTGGAACCTGTTATTGAGATCGTGGTTTCTCTCGTTCTCGGTGCGATCGGCGGATTCCTTTTGAACTGGCTTGAGACTTACTTCCACTCCCGCAGTAAGCGTCTTTCCCTTTCTGCAGCATTCGTTCTGCTGATGGTCGGTGCATCTCAGATCAAGTTTGAGATTGCAGGTGTACATGTCGGTTTCTCTCTGCTGCTCGTCTGCATGATGACCGGTACTATTTTCTGCAACATCTGTTCCACATCCGAAGAACTGATGAACCGTGTAGAAGGCTGGACAGCACCGCTCAACATTCTGTTCTTTGTTATTTCCGGTGCCGAGCTCGACCTGAAGATCCTCAGCAATCCGCTTGTACTGCTGGTCGGTATTATCTATATCATTTTCCGCTCTACCGGTAAGATCTTCGGTTCTCAGGTTAGCTGTAAGATGACAAAGTGCAGCGAGGCAATCCAGAAGCATCTCGGTATTACATTGCTGCCGCAGGCCGGTGTTGCGCTTGGTATGGCGATTACCGCAGCATCCCTTGCTGACGGCGCGATCGTTCGCAACGTTGTTCTTTTCTCTGTTCTGGTATACGAACTTGTCGGTCCGTCCCTCACAAAGCGTTCTCTGCTTGCTGCAGGCGAAATCAAGCCCGAGGGCAGAAAGAGTTCCAGACAGGAAAACGATCCGACAAAGAAAAAGATCTTTACCCTGCACGGATAATTCAATATGGCATGATCGGTGCGCAGAGTTTTTGCTCTGCGCACTTTTTGTTTGCTTTTTTTCGAAAGCTGTGGTACAATAAGAATAGAACGAATGTTCTGAGTGGAAGGTCGGAGGTGATCACGTGCATGATATTTGGAATCCGTGGCATGGATGTGTAAAATGCAGCGAAGGCTGTGCGCACTGCTATATGTATTTTCTCGACAGTCAGCGGGGCAAAAACGGCGCGGATATTTACCGCACCAAAACCGGTTTCCGTTATCCTTTGAGCCGGGATCGCCTTGGTGCATATAAGGTGAAAAGCGGAGAGCAGCTGCGCGTGTGTATGACCTCCGATTTCTTTTTGGAAGAAGCCGACCCGTGGCGCAGGGAGGCGTGGGAGATCATCAGCGAGCGGCGCGATGTGCTGTTTTTCTTATTAACAAAAAGACCGGAGCGTGTGGAAAAATGCCTGCCGTTCAACTGGGGAGACGGATGGGAGAATGTGTTTTTCAATGTAACCTGTGAAAATCAGAAACGAGCGGATGAGCGCATCCCGATCTTGCACAGTCTGCCGTTTAAGCATAAGGGGATCATGGCAGCACCGATGATTGGCCCCATTGAGATCGAGCATTTTCTCGCGGAAGGGCAGATTGAACAGGTTTTGTGCGGCGGTGAGAATTATGACGGTGCGCGTCCTTGCGATTTTCGCTGGGTGCAGTCTCTGAGCCGTCAGTGCAGAGCGCACGATGTAACATTCAATTTCATCGAAACCGGAACAAATTTCCTCAAAGACGGTCGGCGCTATCATATGCCGAATAAGCGTGTACAGAGTGAGATGGCCTATAAATCCGGTATGTCGTATCAAGGGAAACCGATGCGGGTGAACCTTGTTGATGAAATGGGACAGCCGCTGCGGCAAGATGAGCGCTACAAACCGTATTTTGCGCCGCAGTGTGAAAATTGCGGCAGTCGCTTGACATGTAACGGCTGTGCAAGATGCGGACGCTGTGCGATACTGGATCCTTGAGTAGTATATTTCTCAGGCCTATTGACTTTCTTCAGCAGTGTTTTGTATAGTATTATTAAGATCCGTATGGGAGGAGAGTTTGTATGTCAGAAATTAAAAAGTACGGTCCTGTTGATCCGAATGCGTTACCGCAGACAGTGGAGCTTTACGAGAAGCTGAGAGCAATCGAAGGCAAAAAGCTTATGTTCGGCCAGCAGGATACATTTGCAGTAGGTGTGACTTTCGAGGCGAATAAGCCGGAAAATCTGGGTAAGTCCGATATCTATGCAGGCGTCGGAAAATATCCCGCTGTGGCAGGCTTCGATATCGGTCATCTCGAGGTGTATTATACTGCTGAACGCGATCCGGAATTTGCAAAGCTGATCCCGGGCAAAGACCGTACAGGCGGTGACTTTGAGCGCGGCATGAATATTGACAATATGTCCTTTGATGCTATGCGTGAGGAAATTCGCTACGCTTATGAGCAGGGATGCATCGTCACGCTGAGCTGGCACTCCGTCAATCCGCTTACAGCCGGTGAATACGGTCCTGCAAACCGCAGCTGGGAAGAAAGTGTAATCCGTGATGTGCTGCCGGGCGGCAAGCTGCACGACCGCTATAATCTGTACCTCGATTCTTTTATCGAATACAATGCTACTCTTTTGGACAGCGAAGGAAAGCAGATCCCGTATATTTTCCGTCCGTACCATGAACACAGCGGTGACTGGTTCTGGTGGTGTATCGATTCTACCGAAAACCCGAATGACGGCACAGCTTGGAGCGGCAACGGCGGCAGATTGAATGAGCCGGAAGATTATGCTGCACTTTATCGCTATACCGTACAGTATCTGTGGGAGCACGGTGTACACAACCTGCTTTACTGTGTATGTCCCGACCGCAGCCGTCTGCCTTATGAAAATCTCAAGGAAAAATGGATGGAAGGCTATCCCGGCGACGATGTGATCGACCTGTTCGGTATGGATAACTACATGGATGCAAGACAGGGCTCACATCCCGAGGGCGGCAAAAAGCAGTTTGAACGTTTCGTTGGTTCTATGGAAACACTGGTCGAACTGGCAGAAGAGCACGGAAAAATGGCGGCACTTACGGAAATGGGTCTGCCGAATGAAGCTGTGCTTCAGGAAGCCGGGCTTGACAGCCGTTCCCCGTATACGGAGTGGTTCTTAAAAGGCGTGCAGAGCAATGAACAGACTAAGAAGCTTCTGTACGGTCTCGTTTGGAGAAGCGGTTTCCGTAGCGAAGATGCAGATCCGTGCGGCGTTTATCGCTATGAGCCGAATGATCCGGAGGACTATTCCAAGGGATTTAAGGCGATCTATCAGTACAGTCTGAAGGATGATTTCAAGAAATTTGCCGAGCATGATGCGGTATACTTCGTAGATAAGAAATAAAGCAGAAAAAACAGGCGGATAGCTTCCGGAAAATGGAGGCTATCCGCCTTAGCTTATGTGTTTTATTGTGGGGTTCGCTTTAAGATTCTATAACTCTGTGCTCCAATTTCCACGCCGTGCGGAGCGCATTCTCACTGAAGAACAGAGTTTTCGTCGATGCGGCGGACAACACTTGTGGTATATTGCGAGAAATACTTGCTCCAAAAACCCATCGCGGTCGGGTTAAAGGTTTCACAGTCCACGCCAAGGTGATGGATGCCTTCTTGCTGCAGAGTACGAATAATGTGAGAAAGAAGTGCAGAGGCGATGTTTTGTCCGCGGTATTCAGGCAAGCAATATGCACCGCAGATATTTCCTGTGTTTGGCGCACAGGAAATGAAGTTTTCGCCTTCGTAGGTCAACTCAATGTAAGCGATTGGCCAGTCTCCGTCGAAAGCCGCGAACATGCGCGGCGGTTCTGTTTCACGGTGCTGCAGGAAGCTGTTCAAATCATCCGGTGTGTGCACCATAAAAGTAGGAGATTGCCCAAGATGGTTGACCAAAGCGCTGCGCATTGGGTGCAGCAGTGTACATTCGGATGCGGACAACTCACGGAAACGAATGTATTCGGGAGGCTCCGTTTCTGCGGGTGTCAATTCACGCATGAAATCGGCACAGCGCGCACCGAATCCATAGAGATAAAGCACTTTTTGTGCGTCTGTGTCATGCGCATATAAGGTTATTGCATGACTTGCGGCACCGGCCGCGGCCCATTTTGCTCCGGCAGCCTGATAAAGCCGCTGCCAGATTTTTACCCGGTTCTCTTTCTGTACGGCATGTGCATGCAGAGGAGACCATACACCTGCTGTATCCGGTGTACAATAGACCGGCTTCCACGGATCAAAACCGCAGAGAAAACCGACCAGCTTTCCGCTTTCGACAGCTGCGGCACCGAGTTCGTTTTCTGCAAAATAATCGAGCGGCGGTATACCGGGAAATTGCGGCAGAACAGGCACATGAGCGCACTCTTCCGCGTAGTTTTCGAGAAGCAGTTTATGGGCTTCGGGAATAAAGTCTTTTGTAAAATCAAGTATCTGCATTATAAATTCCTTTCTGAAAATAAAAATGCACCCCCGAAAATCGGAAGTGCATCAATTTACCGTTCAAGGAAGGAAAGTGGGGTGCATTTTATCTTACATATCCTCGGTGAACAGCAGAGACTTCGATCTTCTTCGGGAAAACGTTTTCATAAAGCTGTCACCTTCCTTTCGTGATGGTTAAATTATACTCTTGTACTTTATATAAGTCAAGTCTTTGTTCTCTGACGCACAGCTTCATAGAACATAACGGTTGCGGCGCAGGCGACATTGAAAGAACTGGCAGCACCGTTCGGGTCCATCGGAATCGTGGTCAGAACGTCACTTTGCTCTTTATAGATGCGGCGGAGGCCTTCGGTCTCATTGCCGATCATAAGCATCGTGGGTTTCGTAAAGTCTACATCGAAGAGCTGGACCTCGTTGTGCGCGGTCGTGCCGACAACCTGAAAGCCGGGGTACTTTTTGCGCAAGTCTTCGATCAGACGGAATACAGTATCGTTATCTGCAATACGAATAGCCGGTACGCTGAAGAAGGATCCCATTGTAGAGGAAACAACATCGGGATCATAAAGGTCTACGGCATGGCCTGTGATGATGAGGCCGTCCACACCGAGGGCATCGCAGGAGCGGAGAATGGTACCGAGATTACCGTGATTCGACGGACGGTCAAACAGGGCGATGAGCGGTTTATCGGACAGTTTGATGCGGGAAAAATCATCGCTTTCCATTTTGATTACAGCAAGCAGCTCGGAAGTATCTTCTTTACTGCTGAGCTCTGCGAGCAGATCAGAACGAAGTGCATAGTTTACTTCGGTTTTTACAGTGTTCAGTTTATCCTTAGCCCAATCGGAGAGCTTTCGGTCGGCATCATACAGAAAAGATACGATCTTCCAGCCGTTAGCAACGGCGTAGTTGATATTGCGAACACCTTCTACGAAAAATTCTCCGTATTTGAAACGCTTGTTGCGGTTTGTTTTTAAGACTTCGAATTTTTGATAAGTGGCACTTTTGGAATTTATTTTTTCTGTTCTCACGGTTATTCTCCCTTCTGCAAAGCGGTAAGCATCGTTACTGCTTCTCGAACATATTCAGAAAGTGATTTTTCCTGCACGCCGACAATGCTTACGGAGCAGCGGCTGACAGGCAGCAGAATCTTTTTAGCATGGCTTTCGGATACGGCAGCTGCCATTTTAGGTGTGATCTCACCGAGCAGAGCGTTTGCTGTGATAACGCCGATCGGTCCGACGATAACATCAGCCCATTGGCAATTGACGATGACCGGGTTTTCGCCTGTAGCGGCGGCATCTGCGCCGGCACGAAGCATGGCGGCGGTCGCAAGGCTGTTGGTGCCGATCGCGATCAGTTCTGCATCGGGTAAAGCGTTTTTTATCTGTTCGGTCAGTGCTGCGCCCATGCGGCCGCCCTGACCGTCAATGACGAGAATATGCATAGTACTCACCTTATTCCTTGACGGTCTCTGTGATCGGGAGATCGCCGTGGATCAGCGCAGAGCAGTTTACGGTTTCGCTGTTGACTGTGACCTGTGCTACGCCGGAATAAATTTCCAGCGTAGCGAGTGTCATATTGGCAGCGCCGTAAAATTCGTGGTATGTTCTGGAAATTGCTTCGAGTGTATGAAGCGGTGCGGGGGCGCTATTCAGGTAGTCCTGCAGTGCTTCAGAGAAGTACAGGCGTACCTGCAGCTGTTCGCCGCTTTTCAATGTGGGAACAACTTCGCCGTTGTGTACGTAAAGTACGGAATCCAATGTAACATCTTCCGGATATGCACCTTTTTCAGCCTGCTTTGCAGCAAGGATGGCACCGTCTGCTTCCATCCTGGAAACGTATTCGATGAGGCCGCCTTCCGTCGGGACATAATAACGAAGTTTCAGTGTAACGGCCTGTTCACTGGTTTCATCCGTTACGATTTCGGGAGCTCGTCCATCTCCGTTCGGGTCGTTGTTTAGCTGAATATTTGTGTTGCCGCTGTCGGTCGAGCGTATGTATTCATAGCCAAACCAGCCTGCACGTGTACCGATCACGGTAACAATACAGAAGCAGACAATGAGTGCTGCGACGGTAGGCACGCTGCGTTCCACATGACGCAGAAGAACCTTTGCACGGCGGTTAATGCCGAAATGCTTGTCGCTTGACTCCGAAATGATATCGTGAATAACACGGACGCGCATATCTTCCGGCATAAAAATGGTCTGTACCCATTCGTTGAGATCTTCTTCGGAAAGTTTTGTGACTTTAGGCGCCTTTTCCAGACGCTTTTTTACCGTGCGAAGCGGTGTGCGTGTAACTTTAGCGGCAAGATTCGGTGTTTCTCCCTCGCCGCAGCAGAGTGCAATGGCAGTCAGACTGTTATAGTGCAGCTTCATGATAGCACAGAGTTCATCCGTCAGCATAAACTCCAGGTTGCGTCCGGCTTGCTGAATTTCTGCATTGCTCGGGGTTCTGCGCAGCTTCTTAGCGTAATAGTCCATGCAGGAGAGATGCGTTGTACGCAGTACCCAGATTCTTTCTTCTTCTGCGGAACCGAAATCTTTTACATGCAGAAAATACTGCATGAAGATATCACCGAGCAATGTGCGCGTTTCTTTCGGAGACTTTGTGTGCATGTAACAAATGCGGAAAGCGGTATCGCCGTAACGCAGGAGTGCTTTCTGCAGAGATTCTTCACTTCTTGTGTAATTTGCCATTTGGTTGTCCTTTCTGCGCCGCTTGTTTCAGGCGTCTGTGAGTATAAAGCGTGTGCAGGTCTTTAAGAATACTGCTGTGCTGCAGCCACATAGCGACCTGTCCGCCGATAAGCAAAATAAACATACAGAAGTACAGCCACATCATCAATATAACGACCGCAGCCAAACTGCCGTATAGGGTTGAATAATTCGAAAAGTTTTCAACAAAAATCGAAAAGAAAAAGGAAAAGAGTTCCCATCCTGCCGCGGAAAAAGCCGCACCGATAAAAGCACTTCGCGTACCGACCCGGTTGCGCGGTACGGTAAGAAACATTATGCCGAAAAAGATCCATAACAAGAGAAAAACGAAAAGAGGGCGGATCAATATGAAGATAAACGGTAAAAGCGGAGGAAATAGAATTTTCAGCTGCTCTGTCAGCATTCGTCCGAAAATCAGTAAAGCAAAACTGAGAATCAGACAAACTGCGAGCAGTAAGGTATAAACAATGGCTAAGATGCGCATGCGTATATAGCCCCGTTTCTTAGATACATCAAATACGGAATAGAGGCCTTTTACGAGGGCGAGTGTTCCGTTGGAGGCGGACCATACGCATAGTACCGCTGTGACAGAGATCAGTCCCGAGGGAGGAGAAATCTCCGAAAACAAAGTAAGAAGGGTGTTCTGTACAGCGATAGGGAAAAATTCAGCTGCCGCAAATAATAAAGATGTGTTTTCAATGCGAACCGATTGCAGCAACGTGAGAAGGAACATCGTAAACGGAATCAGTGCGATGAGTATCCAAAAGGAGCACTGTGCCGCATAGGAATCGACAGAATCGCGATTTATCTTTTCGGAAAACCACAAGTAATGCCTGCGAAAAAGCTGCTTCACAGCCTCAACATCCTTCCTGCGAGCCATACAAAAACAGTATACCACAAAAAAATGAAATTTTCCAGCAAAAAAACTCTTGACAAAAGAAAATGTATCGGTTATAATAACTTACGCTGCAGCAAGGTTGCAGCACAAAAGATGTGGCGGTGTAGCTCAGTTGGCTAGAGCATTCGGTTCATACCCGAAGTGTCGATGGTTCGAATCCATTCGCCGCTACCAATACGGCCCGGTGGTCAAGCGGTTAAGACACCGCCCTTTCACGGCGGTAACACGAGTTCGATTCTCGTCCGGGTCACCAAAAAGAGACAGGATTAAGTTCCTGTCTTTTTTGTTTTCCGGGCCGAACCGAACGCCGAAGCGCAAGCTGCGGAGGGGCGAAACACGGTGAAAAGCAAAGTGGGCCGATTCTCGTCCGGGATTTGTTTTTCTCTATGCGTGCTTTTTGTTTTTTTGGTGTTGCTAACTGCGATGAGTTGTGCTAAAATCAATATGTATTGTTTTCGAGAGGAAGGATCATAAAATGAAAAATATAAAGAAATTAATGGCTTTGGTTCTGGTAATCGCACTGTGTGTAGCTATGACAGGCTGTATGTCTAACGCAAACGGTGCGGCAGCACAGCCCGCTGTGCTCGAGGTTTCTGCAGCTCCGGTTGAGGGCGAGGAAACAGTTCTCGAAAAGAACCCGGAGGAATATTCCGATGATATTCAGGGTCTCTGCAAATTTATGGAAGAAAATAAGGTCACAGCCGGTGAGCGTATCCAGATGGAGTACGGTGTTATCGGTGCGATGAACGGCTACAAGTATTCCTACACCTACGACGGTTCTGCTGTACAGCTGGAAGTTTATGAGTTTGCGGCTGAAGATCTGTCTGAGACCGCACAGAAGATCGTGGATTCCGTAAAAGCAAACGGTAAGTTTGAACTTCTGGATAACGTTATTCCTGCGCAGCTTTCCGAAGACGGCAGATTTATGCTGATCTATACAGATGAAAAGGCAGCGAAGAAGGAAAATAACATTGCACACAAAGAACATGTAGTAGCATGCTTTGAGGCATTTACCGCTTAATAATTATAAAGGGAGGGCAGATGCTCTCCCTTTTTTGATTGCACTCTTTTCTATTATATAGTATACTGAATTTAAGACCTGAAACCGAAGGAGGAAGCTTAATGGACAGAAAAGATATGCCGCGCCGCGCGGAGGCGATGGAGCTTAAGATCCGCCGTACGATGGCTGCTTTGGAAAAGAACAATATGCATGCGTACTATGCACCGAGTTCTGCCGATGCCGTGAAAATTGTAGAATCCTTACTGCATGAAGGCGATACGATCTCCTGCGGCGGCAGTGTTACGTTAGATGCCACAGGTATAAAAGCTTTGATGCGCAGCGGAAAATATAATTTCCTCGACCGTGAAGCTGTCGCGACCGATGCAGAGCGTCAGGTTATCTATAGAAAAACATTTTCCGCAGATGCTTTTCTGACAAGCTCGAATGCAATTACCGAAAACGGTGAACTGTATAATATAGATGGCGGCGGAAACCGCGTGGCAGCTATGCTGTTCGGCCCGGATAAAGTTATTGTCGTTGCCGGTTACAATAAGATCGTGCGTGATCTGGACGCAGCGGCGGTCTACGTGAAGAGTCTGACCACGCCGGCAAATGCGCTGCGCCTGCAGCTCGATACACCGTGCACACACGGTGCCTGCCCGGGAACGGATGGAGATATGTGTGCGGGCTGCCGTTCCGAAAACCGCATCTGTTCGCTGTATACTGTTATGGCTTATCAGCGAAATAAAAACAGAGTACACGTTGTCCTTGTCGGCGAGGAGGTCGGGTATTAAGTCATGAAAAATAAGATACGCGCATTTGCTGCAAAGCTTGCCATGCGCATACATATGAGAAAACGCAGAAAAAGCTCTTATGAGATCGATATGGTAAACGGTCCGCTTTTCGGAAAAATCATCCGTTATTCGATCCCGCTGATGCTTTCGGGTATTCTGCAGCTTTTCTTTAACGCAGCGGATATCGTGGTTGTAGGCCGATTTGCAGGTCCTACAGCACTGGCGGCGGTTGGCTCAACCGGTTCCCTGATCAACCTGCTCATCAATGTATTTATGGGTTTGTCCGTCGGTACAAATGTGTTGGTTGCACGCTATTACGGTGCAAGGGACATGAAGAATTTGAGCGATACGGTACATACATCCATTCTCGCAAGTCTTGTGGGCGGTGTAGCGCTGATCTTTATCGGCTGCTTCCTTGCAAAGCCGATGCTTCAGATGATGGGCAGCCCGGCGGATGTTATCGATCAGGCGACACTTTATGTTCGCATCTATTTCGCAGGCATGCCGGCAATGATGCTTTATAACTTCGGTGCGGCGATCCTGCGTTCTGTTGGCGATACAAAACGACCGCTCTATTTCCTTGCAATATCCGGTGTGCTGAATGTCGCACTCAATCTGTTTCTTGTTATTGTGTGCCACATGGGCGTTGCAGGTGTTGCAATCGCAACGGTTGCATCTCAGGTGCTTTCCGCGCTCCTGGTGCTTATCTGTCTTGTGAAATCGGATGCGCCGTACAGAGTGGATTTAAAGCAGCTGCACATCTATAAAGATAAGCTGCTCGAAATGATCCGCATCGGTTTGCCGGCGGGCATGCAGGGTACGGTGTTCTCTATTTCGAATGTGCTTATCCAGTCGTCCATCAACTCGTTCGGTTCGCTTGTTATGGCAGGAAGCACGGCGGCGGCGAATATCGAAGGTTTTGTTTATACGGGTATGAATGCGTTCTACCAGACCGCACTGTCGTTCACGGGTCAGAACATGGGCGCAAAGAAATACGAACGTGTCGGTAAGATCATGCGCATATGTGTGCTGTCCGTTGCGGCAGTCGGTACGTTCTTGGGCTCTTTGGGCATGATTTTTGCAAGACCGCTGCTTTCTATATATACAACGGACCCGCAGGTTATCGAGTACGGTGTAAACCGTATGCTGCTTGTCTGTCTGCCGTATATGATTTGCGGTATTATGGATACGCTGGTCGGTTCCATGCGCGGTATGGGATACTCCATTCTGCCGATGATCGTTTCGCTCACCGGTGCGTGCGGACTTCGCGTGGTCTGGATCCTGACCGTCTTTGCTGCAAACCATACGCTCACAACACTGTTCCTGATTTATCCGGTATCCTGGATTGTCACAGCACTTGCACACTTCGTATGCTTTACGATCGCATACCGTAAACTGCGCAAAAAAGAAGCGGCAGAGCAGCAGGCGTGAAATCATTAAAGAGATATAATACTATATATAAGAAAGAAGGGATGTCTTGCGGCATCCCTTCTTTTTACGCTTTGAGCACTAAAAGGATCATCACAGCGTTCAGCAGTGCAATTACTGCAATGCGCCATATTGGTAAAAGTCGGGTATAAATAAATCTGTATATATAATGCACAACAGAACACACCTCGTAAAATGGTTATAAAAGTATATCCGGGGCATATATAAGCCTATGCGAGGGAGAAAATGTTATACAATATATGCTTTCAGTACACAAAAATAGGAAAATGAAACAGTATATTGTGCTTTATGGAGAAAGCGCAAAAAGGGTATTGACTAAAAGGGAAAGAAGTAGTATTATAGGCAAGCACTCGAAAAACGGGGTATGAAAACGGAAAACGAAGCGATAAAAAACTTCGAAAAAGTTTGAAAAAAAGCTTGACAATGATATCCGGTTGTGATAGAATAGTTGAGCACTCGCGAAAGGGTGCACAGGACCTTGAAAATTAAACAACGAAAGAAAATGGAACCTGTAATTTCTTTGAGTAACTTCAAAGAACTTACGAGAAACAGAACTCAACAAATCTGTGATAAACGTCAGAGACGTTAAGAGCTAACAAGCTTTTAAAAATGCTTTAAACACTTCGGTGTTTAGATACAATTTTTAGAGAGTTTGATCCTGGCTCAGGACGAACGCTGGCGGCATGCCTAACACATGCAAGTCGAACGGAGAAAAGGAAGCTTGCTTCTTTTTCTTAGTGGCGGACGGGTGAGTAACGCGTGAGTAACCTGCCTT
>JAZNMV010000094.1:0-6521 GCA_045579885.1 Acutalibacteraceae bacterium
CCAAAGAATCTCTCCCTCGTAACCTACTACCTTAGCAACTAACTGTGTTAACTCCTTAATCGTAACTTCCTTACCTGTACCTGCGTTAACAGTCTCGTTACCACTGTAGTTATTCATAAGGAATACACAAAGGTTCGCGAGGTCATCTACATAGAGAAATTCTCTGAGCGGAGAACCGTCACCCCAGCAGGTAACGGAGGGGAGATCGGCTTCTTTGGCTTCGTGAAAACGGCGGATGAGTGCCGGAAGCACGTGGCTGTGTGTTGGGTGGTAGTTGTCGTTCGGACCGTAGAGATTTGTCGGCATCAGGCTGATATAATCCGTGCCGTACTGGCGGTTCAGATATTCGCAGTATTTGAGACCGCTGATCTTTGCGAGTGCATATGCCTCGTTGCTCTTTTCAAGTTCACTTGTGAGCAGGCAGCTTTCCGGCATCGGCTGCGGAGCCATACGGGGGTAAATGCAGGAAGAACCAAGAAATTCGAGCTTCTTGCAGCCGTTCTGCCATGCGGCGTGGATCACGTTCATTTCGAGCATCATGTTGTCGTACATGAAATCGGCAAGTGCGGAGGAATTGGCAATAATGCCGCCGACTTTCGCCGCGGCGAGAAAAACATATTCGGGTTTCTCTTCTGCGAAGAAAGTCTCAACCTGATCCTGGCGGATCAGATCAAGTTCCTTGTGTGTGCGTGTAATAATATTGGTATAGCCCTGACGCTGCAGTTCACGGACGATCGCGGAACCGACCATGCCGCGGTGGCCTGCAACGTAGATCTTCGAGTTTTTTTCCATCATAAATTTTAGTACCTCTAAATTAATGGGATCAGATATTCATAAGTGCTTTTTCACGTTTTGCGAGTGTACGGTCATGCTTTGCCATGATGGCAACAAGCTCTTCGTAGGATGTCTTCTGGGGATTCCAACCCAGAACGGTTTTAGCCTTGGTCGGGTCGCCCCACAGATTATCTACGTCTGTCGGACGGAACCACTGCGGATTGACGCAGACAAGCATTTTGCCGGTCTCGGCATCATAACCTTTTTCGTTAATACCCTCGCCTTCCCAGCGAATCGTAATACCGTTCGCAGCGAATGCCTTTTCGGTGAAGTCGCGTACGGTGTGCTGTTCACCGGTTGCGATGACGAAATCATCCGGCGTATCCTGCTGAAGGATCAGCCACATACATTCAACATAATCCTTTGCGTAGCCCCAGTCACGCAGACTGTCCATATTGCCGAGCTCAAGGTGATCCTGAATACCTTCAGCAATGCGGCCTGCAGCCAGAGTAATCTTACGGGTAACAAAATTTTCGCCGCGGCGCTCGGATTCATGGTTAAAGAGGATACCGTTTGCGGCGAAAATGCCGTAAGCCTCGCGGTACTCTTTGACCATCCAGAAGCCGTATTGCTTAGCGATCGCATACGGAGAGTATGGATGGAACGGCGTGGTTTCACGCTGCGGTATTTCCTCGACTTTACCGTACAGCTCGGAGGTGGAAGCCTGATAGACGCGGGTCTTCTTTGTGAGACCCAAAATACGGACAGCCTCAAGGATACGCAGAACGCCGAGTGCATCTACGTCACCGGAATATTCGGGAACATCGAAAGAAACCTGTACATGGCTCTGTGCGGCGAGGTTATAGATCTCATCCGGCTGTACAAGGGAGATGATGCGGATAAGAGAGCTGCTGTCGCTGAGGTCACCGTCGTGCAGCACGATTTTGTCTAAAATGTGATCGATACGTCCGGTGTTGGAAAAAGAAGCACGACGTGTGACACCGTGTACTTTGTATCCTTTTTCGAGCAGAAATTCTGCGAGGTAAGAACCGTCCTGACCGGTAATACCGGTAATTAAAGCTGTTTTCATATTTAACTCCTTGGAATTTAATTGTTATCATTAGACTTTTCATATTATATTGTATCGGACAGCGTATTCACAGTGAGAATATTGACTCGAGTTAGCACAATGTTTGTTTTTATGAGAGTAAAAACTGCTCGAAGCAGCATGGAACGCCGTTGACAAAAACGTTTATAGGGTCTATCATGATTTTAGTATTTATTGAGCGAAATATTCGCCGCTTATTTTACCTTAGGAGGATATATTTATGAAGATCGGAACATGCGTCGGCTTTAATTCTATGGAAACCATTGAAGAGAAGCTCGTTACCTTAAAGGAAAATCAGTTTGATTCCTGCCAGCTCGTTTGTTGGGAGCCGTCCGTTTGGACAAAGGAAAATGCTGTGGTTCTTAAGAAACTGCTTGAAAAGTACGGTGTGACTGTATCCGCATTCTGGTGCGGCTGGGAAGGACCGCGTGTATGGAACTTTACCGACGGCCCGCTGACCCTCGGTTTGCTTCCGGTCGAGTACCGCCAGATGCGCGTAAAGAATCTTTGCGACGGCGCGGATTTTGCAAAGCTGCTCGGCATTCAGGATGTTGTAACACACATGGGTTTCATTCCGGAAGACCCGAACGACCCAAACTTTGCGGGCATGTGTGTCGCGATCCGTACAGTCGCTCAGCATCTTAAGGCAAACGGTCAGTACCTTCTGTTTGAAACCGGTCAGGAAACACCGGTCGCTATGCTGCGCTGCTTCGAAAAGGTCGGTACAGATAACCTCGGCGTAAACCTTGATACCGCAAACCTCATTTTGTACGGCAAGGCTAATCCGGTCGATTCTCTTAAGGTTTTCGGCAAGTACGTACGCAATCTGCATGCCAAGGACGGTAAATATCCGACAAACGGCAGCAATCTCGGTTTGGAAACAAAGATCGGTGAAGGCGATGTTGATTTTCCGGCAGTGTTTAAGAAATTACATGAAATCGGCTATGACTCTTATGTCACAATTGAAAATGAGCTTTCCGGCGGTGAGCAGCTGCTCGACATTCTGAAGTCGAGAGATTATCTGCAGTCCCTGATCGACGAGATCTACGCCTGATCGTTTTATGTACGATAGCTAGAGGAGGACTCCCATGCGAGAAATACGCATAGGTGCGGTGAACTGGGATTGTTCTCTGCCGCCCGATACTTATTTCGGATATTATCAGACAAGGTCTTTGAGTCCGAAGAAATTTCGCACGGTGACTCCGTTTTATGCAGATGTGCTCAGTGAGGACAGTATCACCTACCATTACCGCACGCAGGAAGAGTTTGATACAGAGCTTTCGTATGCCATAGATGCGGGTATCGATTATTTTGCGTACGTGTGGTATGGGGAAGAGGGTTCGAAAAACTGTGAACCGAAAGGGCCGAACAGCTGCAGTCATAAAGTGCATGAACTGACTTTTGCCAGAAAGAGGCATATCAAAAGCAATTTGCGCGAAAAGCTGCACCTTTGTGCCATTGCCGGCGCGCATCCGTTTACGGAAAATGATATTCGGGATCTGGTGAGAACGATGCGTGAACCGTTCTATGAAAAAATAGACGGAAGACCGCTTCTCTATGTTTTCAACGGACGACGAATGGATTTCATCAACGCAGTACGCTCTATATGTGCTGCAGAAAATGTTGCCGCTCCGTTTGTCGTTCCGCTTTACAGCGGTATGACGGATCCGAGTGAAGATCATTCCGGTGTGGATGCTCTGTCCGCTTATACCTGTGAAAAGAGCGAAATAGAGCGGTACGCGCAGCTTTCGGAAACGGTGCTTGCAGAAAACGAGAGCAGGCGGCAGACCGGTCTGCCGGTGATCCCGCTGTATTCCACAGGATGGGATCCTTCGCCGCGCGTTGAGCACCCCTGCCCGTGGTATGCGTATCCGAATGAGCGGTATATGCGTTTTGCGTCTGAAGAAGAATTGCTTGAAGGTGCGGCTTCGCTGGTTTCGTGGATCGAAACAAAAGCGAAAGATCAGTTTCTAAACCATATTCTTTCGTTTGCATGGAACGAGTTTGAAGAAGGCGGTATGATCTGTCCGCTTTTAAATGAACAGTGCGAGACGGATGATTCTCGGCTGAAAGCCTTTCAAAAAGTAGTTTTATACTTTAAAAATGCGCTTAGAGAGCTGTAAAGCACAAGACGTTTACAGCTGGAATTGGTCAGTATACATATTAATAGATACAAAAAGAGCCCGACAGGTGTTGCCTGTCGGGCTCTTTTATATGCGATAAAGCATGATATGTACGGTTATGTAAATAAAAAGATATTGTATTAGAGATCATCCGTGATGACTGCATCTGCAGAAGCATACTTTTTGCGGTATTCAAGCGGTGTGCAGTCGTATTGCTTATGAAAACGGGAAGAAAAATAGCTTGTACTCGAAAAACCGACCTGATAAGCGATCGATGTGATCGAAAGGTTTGTATCTCTCAGCAGCTGCGCACCGACCTTTAACCGGTAATTGATAAGGAAATCGACCGGAGATTCCTTTTGATAGCGGTTAAAGAGTGCCAGACAGCCGCTTTTACTCATACAGCCGTATTTTGCAATATCATCGAGTGTCAGTTTTTCCTGATAATTCTTTTTGATATAGGCGATCATCGATTGCAGCACGAGAAGCTTTTGCTCTTTCTTTGTGCCGACCGGCGGAGCAATGTGTTTTTGGAACACGTGCTCGTAAAGCTGGCTCCAAATCTGGAAAACATGACTCTGCAGCGATAAAGGGGAATTTTCCTTTTCGCGGAGATGATTTATGTTATGGAGTAAGCGGAGTACTTCGTTCTCCCACGGTACATTTTCCTGCAGAATGATGTACGGGATAGACTTTGCAGTGATAAACGGTGTAACGAAGCTGTGTTCGATCAAGGAGGAGGAACAAAGCAGCATGGGGTGGAAGATCACCGTGAAATATGTACAGTCCGATCTGTCGAGAGAGTAGTGGTTGTGAAAGCATTTTGAATTGATGAAGATTCCCTGCCCCTGTTCCAGGCGCACGGTCACACCGTTTACATTGCAATGCATGTGTCCGGATAGAACAACGATGAACTCAATGTCATCGTGCCAGTGACTGACGACCGAGTGGTTTGGAAAATGGGACATCCGCATCGGATTTGTATAGAGCGAAAAGTCATCGAAATTATAATTGATAACAGCAGAGCCGTCATCCCGTAAAGCGATTTGCTGCATGAGTTCACTTCCTTTATATTTATAGGTAGAAATAAATATGAATTAAATAGATCGGTGATACTGGGAAATAATGTATTTATTGTAAATAAATTATCACACCGAATTACGATATATTTAAATAAGTGTGCGATATAATTAAAGAATTTAATGCTTAATTGCGATATATTAAATTTGTGCTGTGATTTACTGCAATATTATTATAGTTATTTCTATTCCAATGTCAAGGGAAAGTTTGGAGGAAGTGTCGCATGGCAGAAATTGGGTTTCAGCTTTCCGGCATAGCACCCTATCTGGGTACTGCCGAAAATCTTGAAATGGCTTTATATAAAATCGCACAGATCGGCTATCAAAATGTGGAACTGCAGGGGGTACCGCTGCATATTCCGAACAGCCGTGTGGTACAAGCACTGAAGAGAAACGGATTGACCTGTATTGCGGCACAGGAGGAGTATGCGTTCGGCTTCGGGAGCAATCCTTCGGAAGCGATCGAGCGTGCAGCAGCGTGTGAAGCTAAGTACCTTACCTTTTCCATGATCCCCCCGCAGGTCAATACGTACGACCAGCTGAAGAGATTGGCGGCATCGCTCCGACGTATCCATGAAAAAGTTTTGCAGGCGGGACTTATCTTTTCGTACCATCCGACGATGATGGATTACCGGTTAATGGGAAAGCAGCCGGTTTACGAACGTCTTTTGGGCCTTCTTCCCGAAGATGTACAGCTGAGCTTTTGCGTACACAATTCCTTCTCCCGCGTGCCGTATGCACAGATCCTTGAGAAATATAAGGGCCGTGTGGATATTGTGCACTTTATGGACAGCATTGTCCGTGCGGACGGTGCGGTGCAGCTGATGCCGCTTGGAGAGGGCGACCATAACTGGCGCCCGATATATGAAGCGTGCATAAATGCCGGTGCAAAGTATATTCTTTCAGAGCAAACCAACTGGGACCGCGATGCATTCGAGTGCGCGGAGCAGAGCTTTCATTATCTGTGCAGTTTGAATAAATAAAACGGATGAGTTTACTGCGAAAATTGACTTAAAAAGATACCTTATAGGGAATTTGTACCAGTTTTTAGGCTATTTTTACATAAAAAAACGTAATTTAAGGCAAGAATGGCGATTTCGTGATATTTTAATGGGATATTTTGAAATACTTATCTCTCACTATGTGCTATAGTTACAAATATGAAAGAGCACTGTTGACGAAATCTATAAAAAAAGTCGGTCAGGACCTAAAAAACGCCGATTTTACGCGGATTTTCTGTCGATTTATAGTAGGACTTAAGCTGTTTTCTCTCTTAAAACAGCTTTTGTATAAAAAATTCTTCCAATGAGAATTGGAAATGGAGCGTGATGAGATTGAAAAAAACGCAGGCAAATGGGCAGATCGCTGCTAAGCGTAAGAAGAACATCTTTCTCAGAATGCTGGAACAGTGGGATCTTCAGATTCTCGTCATTCCCG
>JAZNMV010000095.1:0-14939 GCA_045579885.1 Acutalibacteraceae bacterium
ATGGCATAGTTTGCGCCGCGCTGTACCTTACGCTCCTTATAGGTGACCATGTTGTCTCGCAGATAGTCAAAGCCGATCTCGTTGTTTGTGGCATAAGTAATGACGCAGGCGGAAGCGGCTTTCTTCTCTTCGGACGTCATGCCCGGAATGGCCAGACCGACGGTGAGGCCGAGGAAGTTAAACACACGGGCCATCATTTCGCCCTGATATTTTGCAAGGTAATCGTTGACTGTAACGATATGCACACCCTTACCGGTCAGTGCGTTCAGGTAAGCCGGAAGTGCGGCGGTAAAGGTCTTGCCTTCACCGGTCTTCATTTCGGCGATGCGGCCCTGATGCAGGATGATACCGCCGATGATCTGAACCGGGAACGGCTTGATGGAAAGCACGCGCCACATGGCTTCGCGGCAGGTCGCAAAGGCTTCGGGCAGAATATCATCGAGGGAGGAGCCGAGGGAGAGGCGCTCCTTGAGACGTGCGGTCTCGCCCTTGAGCTCATCATCGCTCATATTTGTATACTTGTTGTCGAGCGCGAGAACCGCTTCTTTGATCGGTTCAATGTGCTTTAACTCTCTTTTACTGTAGCTGCCAAACAGCTTTGTGAGAAGATTCATAGGTTTTCAGAACATCCCTTTCTGACAGAACTTTTATTTTATATCCTTAAGGACGGGTATACATAAAAACATACATCATAAGTATAGCATGGATATCTGCAAAAAAGCAAGAAAACCGGGGAATGTTCATAAAAACTTAACGTGAAATATACCAGGAATACAATTAACGGAACGGAAGCTGCAGAGATACATTCTATGGTTTGGCAGTTTGTTTGAGTAATACTTGCAGGTTTCGGAAATATTAGACAATTGTGAATAAATTGTGACTTTTATCTTGATTTTTAGATAAACAGAAGTTATACTAAACTTATCTATTTCTTAGTTTCTTTCTGCGATCCATAGAAAGAAATTAGGAGCAAAATTTATAAGGAGTGTGACATCCTTGGACAAGTTTTTCAAGATTTCCGAGCGTGGCTCCAGTGTCCGTGCAGAGGTTATCGGTGGTCTCACCACATTCTTTGCAATGGTTTACATCGTAGTCACAAACCCGAACCAGATCGTTAGCTTCAGCCATCTGGCAGAGGGCGCAGATCCGGCTTTCCAGCAGATTTGGAATGCAGTTTACGTTGCATCCATCCTCGTTGCTGTAATCGGTACTCTGCTCATGGCATTGTATGCCAAGATGCCGTTTGCACAGGCTTGCGGCATGGGCCTGAATTCCTTCTTCTTTGTTTCCTTCATCCTGCCGGTCGTTATCGGCGGCGGTGACAGCGCAGCTCTGATCGATGGCTATCAGGCAGGTCTCGTTATCATTCTGCTTTCCGGTATCATTTTCATGATCTTCTCCGTTACCGGCCTTCGTTCGAAGGTTGCAAGATCTCTGCCGGATTGCCTGAAGAAAGCTATCCCGGCAGGTATCGGTCTGTTCATCGCTTTCATCGGTTTCCAGAATGTTGGCCTTATCCAGACAAACCAGTACACGCTGGTCCAGTTCGTTGATATTCACGGCGCTATTGCAGCAGGTACATTCAAGACCGCTGCTCTTCCGGCTCTGCTGGCTCTCCTCGGTCTGCTCGTAATCGCAGTTCTTGAGAAGTTCCCGAAGCTGAAGGGTGCATCCGTTCTGGTTGCTATCGTGATCATCACCGTTCTGTACTACCTTGTTTCCGGTGTAAAGCCGTCCTTCGACATGAGCCAGGTTGGCCAGTCCTTCAAGGATTTCGCAACAATCGGTATTACAGGCGTATTCCAGGCTAAGTCTTGGAAGGACGCATTCTCTGTTGAGCTCGTTGGCGGCGTATTCTCTGCTATCATGCTGATCGTTACATACTGCCTCGTCGACATGTTCGACACCATCGGCACACTGTACGGTGCAGCTTCCCAGGCTAACCTGATCGACGAGAACAACGACCCGATCAATGTTGACCAGTGCATGACTTCCGACTCTGTTGCTACAGTTGTTGGCGGTGTTCTCGGTACATCCACCTGCACAACATTCGTTGAGTCTGCAGCTGGTGTTGCTGCCGGCGCAAGAACAGGCTTCTCCAGCCTTGTTGTTGCAGCTTGCTTCGCACTCTGCCTGTTCCTCACACCGCTCGCTTCCCTCGTTCCGGCTTGCGCTACTGCTCCGGCACTCATCTGGGTTGGCGTTCTGATGATGAAGGGCTTCAGCAAGGTTGATATGAACGACGCTCGCAGCGCTGTTCCGGCATTCCTTGCTTTGATCATGATGCCGCTGACCTACTCCATCTCCAATGGTATCGGTATCGGCGCTATTGCTTACACTGTGATCACTCTGTTCACAGGCAAGTTCCAAAAGAAGGATATCACCTCTGCAGTTATCGCAGTTCTGTTTATCATCAAGTTCTTCATGATCACTATGTAAAAATTCCTTTTCTACAGAAAAGGAATTGGAAAAAATGCCTTGCCTAAGGGCCTTTTCGCTTTGCGAAAAATCGGCATTTTCTCCCCTTTGGTGCGCAGTCCTATTATTTGAAAACTGTGCACTGCACAGTTTCTGTGGTCGCATTTTGCGATATGGACTTTTGTTTTCTTCGGAAGCTCCCGTTTTTCGGGGGCTTCCTTTTTTATGCGTGAAAAAATCCCGGCAGAGAAAGCACTGTGCTTTTTCTGTCGGGATGCTTAGTTTTTATATAGGGGATTAGACGTTGAAACGGAAGAGAACGATGTCGCCGTCCTGCATGACGTATTCCTTGCCCTCAGAACGGACAAGGCCCTTTTCCTTGGCAGCTGCCATTGTGCCGCATGCCATCAGGTCGTCAAATGCAATAACTTCCGCACGGATGAAACCGCGTTCGAAATCGGAGTGGATCTTACCTGCAGCCTGCGGAGCCTTTGTGCCCTTGGTGATCGTCCATGCACGGACCTCCGGCTTACCTGCAGTGAGGTAGGACATGAGGCCGAGGAGGGAGTAGCAAGCGTTGATGAGGCGGTCGAGACCGGATTCGGTCAGGTTCATATCGGCGAGGAACATTGCCTTTTCATCGAGCTCCATGCCTGCAATTTCTGCTTCGATCTCTGCGCAGATCGGAAGAACGGCTGCATGCTGTTCTTCCGCAATCTTTTTAACAGCGAGATAACCGGGATGGTTTTCAATGCCCTCGGAGAAATCGGTGTCGCTCATATTTGCTGCAAAGATGATCGGCTTGTTGGTAAGCAGGCTGACGGTAGCGAGAAGCTCGGCTTCTTCTTCGTTACAGGAAACGCTGCGTGCCGGCTTGCCGTTTTCAAGTGCTTCCATTACGCGCTCGAAGAATTCGAGTTCTGTCTGGAACTTCTTGTCGGCTTTCATCATCTTCTTTGTCTTGTCGATGCGGCGCTCGAGTACTTCGATATCGGAGAGGATCAGCTCGAGGTCGATGGTTTCGATATCACGGGCCGGGTCGATAGAGCCCTCAACGTGGATAATATCGTCGTTTTCAAAGCAGCGTACAACATGTACAACAGCGTCGACTTCGCGGATATTGGAGAGGAACTTATTGCCGAGACCTTCGCCCTTGGAAGCGCCCTTAACAAGACCTGCGATATCAACGAATTCGATGGTAGCCGGTGTGAACTTTTCCGGCTCGTACATCTCTGCAAGCTTGTCGAGACGCTTGTCCGGAACGGCTACAACGCCTACGTTCGGCTCGATGGTGCAGAACGGATAGTTTGCAGACTGTGCACCTGCATTGGTGATTGCGTTAAAAAGGGTACTCTTACCGACGTTGGGAAGACCAACCATACCAAGTTTCATATGTATTATACTCCTTAAGAATAGATAACTGAAATTACATTTGTAATTATGCTTAAATAAAACCGCATAATTCTACATTTACATCATAGCACATAATTTTCGTTTTCTCAAGGCATTGCGTAAACTTTTGTTAAAAGAATTGCTCCCGGCCTGATGGAGGGCGGGAGCAGTTGTTAAGCAAAGGAATATTGATAAGCATTTGGAACGGACAGAGGGATTTCCATGCGGCAGGTCTTTTCCGGATCAACAATCTGGCATATGCGCAGATTTCCTGTAACACTCAGCAGCATGCCTGCCTCGTGTTCATTCATGCGAAGTTCTTTCATCAGGAAGCTATGCATTGCCATGGTTGCACCCACACAGGCTTCATCAACGGTTTCGGCAGAATAGATAGCCGCTGCAATCTCTTTGTTTACGAGAAACGGTGTGGGTAAACCGCAGCTTTTCAGTACAGAGATCTTAACCGTTACCGAACCGGCGATTTCAACGCCGCAAACTTCAACTTCACCGTCTCCCATTTTTGCGTGAAGATCCCCCATTGCGAGCAGTGCGCCCTCTGTGTTTACGGGCAGATATAGTGTTGCTCCGGCGCCGATTCGTGTGCAGTCCATATTGCCGCCGTGCGGGCCGGGTGTGCCGGTATCTATGCCTTCTCCGTCGGCTGCCGTGCCGATCACACCGATCATGGGTTCAATCGGAAAAGCGAGCTTTTCATTAAAATGTACCATACCGTCGTGCACGGGGAGAATTTTGGTGGATTCTTCTGTTACAGCGCTTCCTGTGATACCTTCGCCGGGGCTGTCCACCATTACACCGTGGTCATCAAGTTTAATTTCAAGGATCTCTACCTTAAGAATATCTCCGGGCATTGCACCTTCAACAAATAGCGGGCCGGTTGCGGGATTTATGCAGCTCCAGTCGAGACCGCCTAACAGCTGTTTTTCGCTTTGGATCTGACCGCCAAAACAATCCAGCGTTTCAAAGCAAACGGTATCTCCGCTTTTTGCATATGCAGCAGGTGCATTATTCTGCGCCATCTTATGAATTTTTGTATCTGTATGAATGGTAAGCATTCGCCTCAATCCTTTCCTTGTTGCTGCTTTTATTATATGCGCAAAAGAAATGCAAAGCAAGGAGATTCGGCTGAAGGATAACATGAAGATGTATTTTTCCTATTGTTTATTTCTGCGTACTGTGCGATAATGCATGTGAATATGTAGTTTGGGGGATGAAAATGAGTATTAAAAAAGTCCTTCTTATTGTACTCGGCTGTATAGGTGTAGGCTTAGGTGCTGTGGGCACGGTGGTGCCCGGGCTGCCGACTTTTCCGTTTCTGATGCTTGCGGCTTCCTGTTTTGCCGGAAGTTCCGAAAAGCTGAACCGATGGCTGAAAAACACCAAGCTTTATAAAGATAATTTCGAAGATTACATGGCCGGCCGCGGGATGACGCGTAAAACCAAGATCCGCGTTGTGGTCACGGTTACGCTGCTGATGGGCATAGGATTTATTGTGATGAAGTCAAAGAACCTTATTGCTGGATGCATTGCACTGGGTTGTATATGGCTGCTGCACATTCTTTATTTCTGTTTCAAAGTGAAGACCGTTCCCGTGCAGAAAAAACAGCAGACAGTATAGCTTTTGCGGTGCATAAGTTAAAAGGCACGGCAGCTTTCCGGGAAAATATGCGCTTTATTATATGGACGAACCGTCTTGATTTTTTCGGATGTGCAGGTGTAGAATATTTTTAAACGGAACATTAGCGCAGGTCGGTTTTCATCGGCACCGGCAGCGAGTCGCTTCCGGGAGAGCAATATCGGTATGGATTCACTTCGTTCAAGCGAAGCTGACTCCGCTGTATTGGCAATGTTGATAGAACAACATTGCTCATCCACCCATTTCATGGGTTCCTATACAGCTTCGCATCTTTGCTATTCACATTGTTTTGTTCCGTAATTTCTTTTAGGGGGAGGAAAGTTTATATGATCGTTTATAGGGAGCTTTCCTCTCTCGAGAAGGATTTGGGTTATTCGGCCAAGTCACTGTACGCTCTGAGTAACCGCATTCACAGACATTACCGAAAAGTGAAAATTCCGAAAGGGAACGGAGAGTTTCGCACACTTTATGTGCCGGATGATTTTCTGAAAGCGGTGCAGAGAAAGATCGCGCAGAATTTACTCGTGTTTGAAGAAATATCTCCATATGCAACGGCATACCGTTTTGGCGGCAGTACAATAAAAAATGCAGCACCGCATGTGGGCAGGCCGATGGTGATGAAGCTCGATATTCGTCAGTTTTTCGACCACTGCATCTATCCGGTTGTGAAGGACAAGGCATTTCCGTCAGCTCGGTACAGTGAGAAAAACCGTGTGCTTCTCACGCTGTTGTGTATCTATAAGGATGCTTTACCGCAGGGAGCACCAACTTCACCGGCTATATCGAATATTATTCTGCGGGATTTCGACAATGTAGTCGGCGCCTGGTGTAAAATTCGCGGTATCTGTTATACGCGCTACTGCGATGATATGACCTTTTCCGGTGAATTTGACCCGCGTGAAGTGAGATTTTTCGTAAAAGACGAACTTCGAAAAATAGGATTCTTTTTGAACGATGCGAAAACAGTGGTTCTGCATGACGGACAAAGAAAGTCTGTTACGGGGATCGTTGTGAACGAGAAACCGAATATTTCGGCAGAGTACCGCCGAAAGCTGCGGCAGGAGCTTTATTACTGTCAGAAATTCGGCGTTGAAGAGCATTTGCATAAGACAGGTTTAGATATCCCGAAAGAAAAATACATCTTAAAGCTTCTCGGACGCGTGCATTATGTTCTGTCGGTTTGTCCGGATGATGCTGAATTTGAAAGATACAGACATTGGTTAATGAACTGTTCTTAAAAACGGACAGGTCGTTCTTCGCGTGAGAGATATGACCCTCTTGCGTCCGATGAAAACTGTGCTATAATGGAAGCTGTACTTTTTATGTAATAAGGGGAACAGGTATGAACAAACTGAAAAACGTGTTCAGAAGCGACAGCAAGTATAAAGCGCTGCTTCTGACAATACTCATCACCTCGCTGTCCTACGGACTTTACAAGGGTGTTATCGACAATTATCTTGCCGAAGTGGTTATGCTCAGCGAGATGGACCGCGGTGTTACGGAGTTCTTCCGTGAATTGCCCGGCATTCTTTTGGTGTTTATTCTTGCTGCGTTTTATATGCTTTCCGCAGAGAGTATATATAAGATCGGCGCGGTCATCATGCTCATCGGTATGGGTATGCATGCGGTTCTGCCGCCTACACAGGTGTTGATCACGCTGGCGATCTGTTTGTATTCTTTGGGCGAACATATGCAGCTCGGCATGAAGAGCTCTATCACGCTGAGTTATGCGAAAGACGGACATGGCGGTACGGCGCTCGGTGCGCAGAGCTCCGTTAACCAGGTCGGTTCGCTTATAGGTTATTTCATCATTGTTGCGGCTTTCTCTGTTTTTACCGCAGCAGCTGAAATGTACACTACATTTTTCTTCATTTCTACAGCATTGGTTGGTCTCAGCATGCTCTTCAGCTTCCGCTTGACGGGAAAGAGCGAAACAGATTCCACAAAACGCCGTTTCTATTTCCACAAGAAGTACACAAAGTACTACATGCTTGAGATGTTCTACGGTGCCGATGCGGCAACGATCAGCCTTCTGTTTGCTGTATCCGCGATCGCCTGCTTCTTTGCTTCTCCGATCGTCGGTAAAATCATCGACCGTCTCGGTTATAAGGTAGTTATGGTTGCAGATACCGTTATTCTGGTTGGTGTATGCCTTTGCTACGGCTTTGCACACCATGTCTTCCCTGAAAAGATCGCTTTCATTATCTGCTGTGTCAACTATGTGCTCGACGCTGTGATCTCGCTTGCATCCATGGCTTCGAATGTATATGTACAGGATCTTTCCGACAGCAAGGAAGAGGTAAAAGCGACGATCTCCACCGGTGTTTCCATTAACCACGTTATCACGATCTTCATCGCGCTGTTCGGCGGATGGATTTGGGAAACACTCGGCATTGAGACGCTGTTTATCTGCTCCGCGATCCTCGGTCTGTGCAACAGTGCATATGCGGCAACCATTAAAGCGCCGAAAAAGATAAAAGGTTAAGAATAAAAAGAAGATCCCGAACTCGACAAACAACTGAGTTCGGGATTTTTGTATTATGAATTTCTTTATCCGCGTTTGCGCGCCTTTTTCAGGTTCAGTACATAGCCGAAGACAGCGCCGACAATACCGCCGACGATATGTGCCATGTTGGAAATATTGTTCTGAACAAAGATACCGTCAAAGATCTGGTGGCCGATGTAGATCACGGAAACGAGAATAAAGGTCAGGGGAATATCGCCTTTTTTAAACTCGGTGAAGGAAGCCAGAAGAATAAACGCAAATACCACGCCGCTTGCGCCGCACAGCGCAACATTCGGGAAAAGCACGGCATTAATAATGCCGGTTGCAAGTGCGGTGATGATTATGGCTTTAAGCAGTGTTTTATAACCGTATTTTTCCTCAAGAAGCGGACCGAGCAGCAGAAGATAGGTGGCGTTTCCGATAAAATGGTCCCAGCCGCTGTGCCCGATCACATGTGTGAAAAGGCGAATGTAAAACATGGGATCTAAAAGAGAAGAGCGGTATGTGCAGAACACAAGGCGTGTGATACCGCTGCCGCTTACAACGTCCAGAACGGTTGCGACGAAGCAGGCGAGCGTAAAGCTCAGCACGACCGGTGCGTTATACTTAATTCTCATAAAGATATCCCCTTTCTTCGTAAGTGGACTCGGATATAGGATATGTTAATCGAGCGGAACTTCGTAATTTGCAATGTTCAGTGAGGCTGTTTCCTCTTTAACCGTCATACCGCTGATGTTGTACAGATATTTGCGGTTCTCTGGTGCTTGCTCCAGCTCGCTTTTTAAAAACAGACTGCGCTCTATGAGATTCGGGTCGCCGCGTTTTGTCAGTCTGCTGCAAAGCTCTTCTTCGGATGCGGTGAGCACAATATAGAAAAGCTTTGCCCGGTTCTTCTTTGCGAGTGCTTTAAGCTGCGGCAGTTCGTCCTCAACAACGTAATCGATCAGTACATCGAGTCCGCGGTCGAGTGCTTTTTGTGCGACGGTAAGCATGCAGTCCCAGTTGAACCGAAGGATATCCGCCCAGTAAAGAAATCCGGGGTAATCCGAACCAAGCCTGCGATCGGTTTCCTTGAAGCCGCGGTGAAAGTCATCTCCGTGGATCACATAGACCTGCAATTTGCCGTTTTCGATAAGGTGGTTCGCATAGCTTTCCGTTAAAGTGGACTTTCCGCATCCGCAGGGACCGGAAAAAACGTAAATGTGTTTCATGAGTTTCATTCCTCATTTTATAACATCCCCGACTTGCGGGGGCAAATCGGGGATGCGGTAATTGAATCAGCCGAGCAAATTGTTGGTAAAACCGATATGGGAGATCTCAATATAAGTAACGGAATCATCAAAGAACCAGGTGTCCTGGTAGTTCATCCAATCACCGTCTGTGAAAGTGCACATATAGCGCACGGTGCAGAATACGGTGGCAGACTGCAGATAATCCGTAGCGACGGTATAGCCGTTCAGCATATCGTACAGATTAACATGAATACCGAGAGCAGCCATATCACCTACGAACGGGTCGCCTTCTCCGGCTGTGCCGACTACTTCTGCCATACCGAGATAAGTAAATGAGGAGCCATCATAAACGGCACCTGCGCAGCGCAGAATCGTGCCGGTAGCTACGTGATTTGAGAGTGAAAGCTCCGAAACACAAATCTGCAGTCGACCGTCTCTTAGGAAATAGAAGTATTGCGTCATGCCGTCTTCCGCACTGCCGGCAATCGGTGTGGGAAGATCGGTTTCGGCTGTACAGACGACCGAGGTACCCGAAACTTCATACATTTCCAAATGTACGGTTTTGCTGGAGTTGCTGTCGGCAATCAGCAGCTCATCTGTGCCATCCTGGTCAAAGTCTGCAATGCTGTAAGCAATCGGCTGTGCGGGTACATTGTGCGAGTAGACATTCATATAGTCCGACTTTGTGTATGCGCCGGTGTAGCCTGTTGAACCGTTCAGATAGCCGAACTGAGCGGCATAGTTTGAAAGTGTACCGTAAACATCAACAGGAACCGGTTCCGGGGTCGGTGTGGCGGGAACAGGTGTCGCGGTCGGTTCCGGTGTAGCAGCCGGTTCTTCGGCAGCAACATCCGTAATGCGCAGATTGTTCACGTCCGGTCCGAAAATTTCAACACGTGCACCAATGCCTTTGGGATAGTTTTTATCATTGGATCCGTGTGTCTGACGGGCAATGTTCAGTGCCGCAGAAAATGTATTGTACTGTCCGGATGCATCGCGTGTGCAAAGCGCATTGACCATGGTCTGCAGCATATCGGTATAGTACACGATACGGATCTCGTCTGAGTTCGCGACTACGGCCTGTGCGCCTTTATTCAAAAAGGCACGAACAAGCTCTATGCCTTTGCTGCTGTGGCAAGTACCGAGAAAAACAACGGAATTTTTCATGGAACCGGCATATTTATCGATGAACTTCGATGTGATCGCAACACGGGGCTGTTTACCGCTCGTACGTACAAGGTATCCCTGATTGAAAAGAGACTGGTAGGACTTGTCAGTATAGTACCGGTCGTTGTCAAAGAATTCACCGGAAATCAGACAGGCACCGGTCTGGGATGTCCAGCCGCCGTGACCAAGCCAAAGAATGATTTGGTTTTCTCCGAAACTCTGCACGATATTTGTGGGGACATCCTGTGCGTCAGCGTCTACGGTAAAGCTCCAGAACGAAGACATATTATCGAACTGCACGGCAGCCTGATCGTTTTTATTGAGATGCGGATCATACTGCGGCTCGAATGTGCCGGCGTGCGGTTCGGCGGTAATGATGTTAAAGACATCATTGGTGCTGAAAGAAAGTGTACCTTCCTTCGGCGGCATGTATATGGTCTGCAGACCGGACTCATGCTGCATCCATACGGCACAGCCATCATTGCTGTAATCCGCAAAAATGCCCTCTTCCACGAGATCTGCTGCGTAATCGGCAACTTCCGAGATGCAATCTGAAGCAGCTTCATCGGGGACGGTGCCGTTAAGCAGAAAAGCGGCTTCGATACTTTCGATAGTAAGGTCTGCCGTCTGCATTTCTGCAATATCCGTTTCCGTTACCGTATATTCCGGGATATACTCGTCATATATGCTGTATTCGGGTTCTGTAGCTGCGGAGATTGCACCGATGATCATACAGAGAACGGGAATGCCTACAAAGATAAACAGGAAAATCCATTTCCAGGGACGTTTTTTCCTTGAAGCCGGTTTACCCGGCTGCGGTTTCGGTGTGACCGGAGGACGGTATACAGGTGTTTGCGTTTTCTGCTGCGTTACGCGAAAGCCTCCGAATTCGGATACCGGCGGTGTGTTTGTGTTTCGATTTGTCGGCGGCTTATACGCATATTCGCCTTTTTTGAAGTCTGCTGAGGAACGGGACGTGCCGGATGAGGAGGGGCGCGGCGGTGCGGTGTTCCTCGATTTTGCCGAAGGGGGCTTATATGCGTACTCACCTGTTTTAGGATCAACAGGCGGTATGACAGGCGGGCGATAAGATCCGTTATTATTGCTCATAACGTTCACCTGCCGAATTACTTAATAAAGTTTTCACCGTCGTAAATAAATGCACCAAAGCCTTCACCGGTCTTTTTGCCATCTAAGAGCCACTTCTTGAAGCAGCGGCGCATAGTGGTATCCTCCGGCAGTTCAGCATTGGGCTTTTCAAAGTCGGCACCGAAAACACGCCACTTATCACCGAACTCTTCGCTCTCTGTAGATTCGAGGATGCGGAAGTCGTTGATGAAATCGACCATGTTGAGGTGTGCGGGGAGGATCTCACGGTTGCCGAGGAACAGAAGCCAGGAGTGGCATACGAAAACCATCGGTTTGCCGTTGAGGTCCTTCTTAAAGAACTCATAAGCCTGCTTGTAAGAATCCATTCTTGCTTCACGCGGGAACGGACCGCAGGACGGAATGTGCATATTGTAAACGGTATCGCCGGGGTTAACGGTATAATCGCCGATCGTGACCGGTTCCTTGCCCTCGTAAGTGTACGGTTCGTACTGCAGACGGCCGAGCTTAAAGCGGCGGAGCTGGAAGAACCATGCGTGCCAGAACGCAACGAACATACCCCAAATGCCGTAAACGGTATGGCATTCGATCAGCTTAAACTTCAGGTCGGCAATGGTTTCCCAGAAGAGCGCATCGGAGAGGCCTGCAGCCTTGTAATCTTCACGCATCTGCTCACTTGCTGCCATAAGAAACAGGAAATCGACAACGTGGCGGTGCAGACCGGTCAGTTCACTCACCTTGTTCATGTGCGGAACGAGTTCGTTCCACCAGTTCTTGTCCTGCAGCATCTTGACGCGCGCTGTTTCCAGCTCTTCAACGGCGCCTTCGGTGTTCAGAAGTACAGCGTAATCCCGACGTAAGGATTCATGGCTGTCTTCCGGCAGCTGCAGCGTATCAATGAAAAGATTTAAATAATCCATAGTGTACATAGTAATTTCCTCCTGTAAACGATCTGTTTTCATTCTAACATGAAGCCATAGGTTTTTCAATTGACTATTTGAACAGCCGGTGCTACAATTTTTCTGATTAATCTACAAAGAGGTGTGCGGCATGGGAGAATATATTCGCTGGCAGGAAGGCGAGGATATAAAGAATATACCGTGGGGCATTTTTTCCACGATAGGAAAGACCGGCTGCGGTGTTGTTGCGGCATACAATGCCGGCAAGGCACTCGGAAAGGACCCCGAATTTCTGCAGATCGTCCGTGAAATGGAAAGAACGCATATGCCCATGCTCGGCGGTATTTTCGGTACTAATGTGTTTAGACTAAAGCTATGGCTTCAGAAGAAATTCGGCCGTGCACATATGTATTTTTTGAATACGGAAGAGTGGGAAAGAGAAGCACGTTCCTGTCATGCCGCGATCATTTTTTACAAGAATAAAGGGTTGTTTAAGGGGAATCATTTTATTTGCGGTGTACGGTCAGAGGAGAAGTTTGTTTTCTATAACTGCGGTGCTCTGCCGAACGATAAAAGCATATCGATGGATGAAGCCTTGCAGCGCATTCGAAAAGCGGGACATACACCGGTTTTTTTAATTACTGTGTAAGGGATAGGCAGCAGCTGCAAGAAACTGTTATCCGTTTTTGTTTCGATTTCGGCAGGAGCGAAGAAGGTCGAAAAATCACAATATTGTAACTATCTGTGCCGCTTTTTGAAGAAACGCATCATTTCCTGACGTAATAAGGAAAAGTGTGTCGGTGTTTGTCGAAAAGGCTCGAACGGTTTTGTTTGCGCCGAATCAAACCGGTTGCTATAATGTGGGTACAGGATCCGACAGGGATCCGCAAAAACAGCACTCTGAAAACAGAATGTGACATGAAAGGGATGACAGATTTTATGAAAACTTTGGTACAGACGGATCTGCTGCAGGAGGTAGCTAAAATGCACGGTGTGGAGAGAGAAACCGTGCAATACTCCATTCGTGAAGCGGTCGCTGCCGCACGCCGCACGGAAAATGATGAAGCACGTGCATTTTGGAGCACGCTGCCGGAAGATGCCACAGAGGTAGAAGTTGTGCTGCAGATCGCAAAGCTGATCTGCTCGGAATAAGGGATGAAAAAAGCCGGACAGCACGCTGGAAGCGATGGTGTGTTCGGCTTTTTCTGTTGCTTTAACAGACTCGGTGTGCTAAAATAAATTCAAATCCAAATTAGGGAGGAATATCATCGTGTTGAAAGTTATCGCTACAACAAACGTTAAGGAAGGCTGCATGGAACAGTACCTTGCAGGTGTAAAGGAGCTCGTTGAGAAGTCTCAGGCTGAAGAAGGTTGTGTCATGTACACTTTGAACCATGTAAAAGATGCGCCGAATAAGCTCATCATGCTTGAAATCTGGAAGGATCAGGCAGCTTTTGAGTTCCACACAAAGACACCGCATTTCACTACTATTCTGCCGCAGCTCAGAGAGTTCACTGTACCGGGTGAGCCGGCAATCTTCCTCACAGAGGTTGAGTTCTGATCTAAAAAAATTTAAAACGGATCTCCTGTTTTACGGGAGATCCGTTTTTTCTTGCGAACTTGTTTTGCTCGATGTTCATCGGAATACGAATCAGGTTGAGGTTCGTGCGGCGCTGTGTTACAATAAAGTCGAATACAGAAAGTAAAAGAAGGCGTGGGTATGAAACTTAAAGAGAAACTGCAGATGGATCTGGAGGGATTGATCGAAAACGGGCCAATCACGATCGTGGCGTTCGGAGACAGTGTCACACACGGCTATCTCAACGGCGACGAAATAGATTACGATACGGTGTACTGGAATCGTTTGAGAAGAAAGCTGAATGCGGTACGTGGTTATGTGCCTGTGAACGTGATCAATACCGGCATCGGCGGTATTACAGCAAAGGATTCTCTCGGAAGACTTGAAAAACAGGTTTTGATTCACGAGCCCGATCTTGTGATCGTCTGCTTCGGCTTGAATGATGTGAACGGAGAACTCAGTGACTATATCGCGGCGCTGCGTGAGATTTTTGAGCGATGCAGGCAGAGCGGGGCAGAGGTCATTTTCCTTACGCCGAATATGCTCAATACCTATGTAGCGGAGGGAACAGAGGAACGCTTTGCGGAGTATGCCGTAAAAACAGCAGAGATGCAGAACAGCGGCAGAATGGATAGCTTTATGGATGCTGCCCGTGCTTTGGCGAATGAGATGAATATTCCGGTAGCCGATGCCTATGCCGAATGGAAAAAGCGAAGCGAAACGGAAGACATAACCCTGCTGCTCGCTAACCGGATCAATCATCCCACAAGAGAAATGCACGAGTTATTTGCGGAGAAGCTGTTTGAAGTGATCTTTGCTGAGTGAATACAGAAAAGCCCAAAGGAAAATCCTTTGGGCATTTTGGCGGTGGAGGAGGGTGGGCTTATAATAATGCGAAACCTTAAACCACGCCCTTCGCAGCTTCCGAGGAAAGTTCCGCGCAGTAAATCCACGCCCTAAAAACGCTCCCCCGGAGCGTTTTATT
>JAZNMV010000096.1:0-2981 GCA_045579885.1 Acutalibacteraceae bacterium
CAGAGGAAGTTGTTAAGGATATTGTTGCGCTTGGCGGTGAGGCAATCGCTGTACAGGCAGACGTTACAAACTCTGCAAGCGTAAATGCTGCCCATGAGGTTGTTCTTGAAAAGCTGGGTCCTTGCGACATTCTCATTAACGGAGCAGGCGGAAACAACCCCAGAGCGACTACAGACAAGGAATACTATTTCCCCGGCGACATCGATGCCGACACAAAGAGCTTCTTTGACCTTGACTCTGACGGAGTTGGCTTTGTATTTAACCTCAACTTCTTAGGAACTCTTATTCCCACGCAGGCATTTGCGCGCCAGATGCTTGACAGAGAGGGCTGTAACATCATAAACATCTCGTCTATGAACCCATACACTCCCCTTACAAAGATCCCCGCGTACTCGGGTGCTAAGGCGGCTATCTCGAACTTCACACAGTGGCTTGCCGTTCACTTTGCAAACTGCAACATCCGTGTTAACGCAATTGCTCCGGGCTTCTTCGCTACAAACCAGAACCGCGCACTGCTCTTTAACGAAGACGGTTCTCTCACCGCACGCAGCGGCAAGATCCTCTCCCAGACTCCGATGGGCCGTTTCGGTGAGCCGGAAGAACTGCTCGGCACACTTCGCTTCCTCATCGACAACGAAGCAGCAGGCTTCATCACCGGTATTACCATTCCGGTAGACGGCGGCTTTTCCGCATATTCCGGTGTATAATAAAATCTATAAAATCCGTAGATTTTTTACCCTACCGGGTTTATAATGTAGGCATAAAAAATATTTGTGAAACTTCTTTTAAGGAGGAACATTCAAATGATTATCGGCGCACAGGGCTACACCATCCGTGAGTTCGCACAGAACGAAGCAGACCTCCGCGTAACCGCGAAGAAGCTGCATGACATCGGTTTTAAGACACTGCAGGTTTCCGCTTTCGGCGATATCGATCCGCACATCATTCGCGAGATCTGCGACGAAAACGAACTTCAGATCATCGTTACACATACAAACCCGCTCCTGATCCTCGAAAACACCGAAAAGGTCATCGAGAATCACAAGGCACTCGGCTGCAAACACGTAGGCATCGGCGCAATGCCGGAAAAGTACAGAGGCTCTCTCGAAGGCATGCGTGAATTCCTCAAAGACTTCTCCGAAGCCGCAGACAAGCTGCACGCTGCAGGCATGAAGCTGCACTACCACAACCACGGCTTTGAGTACGAGAAGTTCGAGGGCAAGTGCCTGATTGACTGGATGGCAGAAGAGACCGATCCCGAGAAGTGGGGCTTCATCCTCGATGTACACTGGACACAGTTCGGCGGCAGATCCCCCTCTAGACAGATCCTCGATTTTGCAGGCCGTATCGATGTGCTGCACCTGAAGGATATGAAGATGGTTGATAACAAGCACCGCTTTGCAGCTGTTATGGACGGCAACATGGACTTCGATGCAATTCTCGAAGCTTGTGAAGAGACCGGTATTCCGTACGCTATGATCGAGCAGGACGACTGCTACGGCGCAGACCCGTTTGCAGAGCTTGCACTCAGCGCAAAGAACCTGATCGAAGCAGGCTGCCGTTTCTAAACCGGAGGTATATAATGGCAAAATTTATTCTTTCCGCTTTCGCTGACGAAGCTTCTCCGGATTTTACCGAGCAGCTCGAAGCGCTGAAGCGCCACAATATCCCGCTACTCGAGATCCGCGGTGTGGACGGCAAAAATGTTATGGACCTCACCGATGAAGAACTGACCGCAGTACGCGAGAAGATGACAGCTTACGGCATCGAGCTTTCCGCAGTCGGTTCTCCGATGGGTAAGATCTCCATTCAGGACGATTTTGCTCCGCATTTTGAAAAATTCAAGCGCGCTGTCGAGATCGCAAAGAAACTCGGCACCGAGCGCATTCGTATGTTCAGCTTCTTCATGCCGAAGGATGAAGATCCGGAAAATTACTTTGAAGAGGTCGTAAGCCGTGTACAGGCTATGGTCGAGTATGCAGAGGCAAATGGCGTACACTGCTGCCATGAAAACGAAAAGGGCATTTACGGCGATACGCTCGCCCGCGTACAGAAGCTGCACGCAGCGGTTCCCGGCCTGCGCCTTGTTTTTGACCCGGCAAACTACATTCAGTGTCAGGACGTGCCGAAGGTAAACTTTGCGGCACTCTCTCCCATGATCGACTACATGCACATTAAGGATGCATTCCTTACTGACGGCGCAGTCGTTCCGGCAGGCGAAGGTGACGGCACCATTCCGGAGCTTCTCGCAGAGCTTGCTAAGACCGAGAAAACTTACATGCTCACACTCGAGCCGCATCTCGCAGTATTCAGCGGTCTGCAGAATCTGCAGGATGAGGAACTGACACATAAGTACACTTACGAAAGCAACGAAAAGGCATTTGATGCCGCTGTTAACGCACTGAAAGCGATCCTTGAGAAGATCGCATAAGGAGGATAAAACTATGAGCAACACAGTAAAAATGGGTATTATCGGTGTTGGCAACATGGGTTCCGCTCATGCAAAGAGCCTCTTTGCCGGCAACATCAACGGCATGGAGCTCGGCGCTGTTTGTGACATCGCAAAGTCCAAGCGCAAGTGGGCTAATGAGAACCTGCCCGGTATCCCGGTATTCGAGGATTACAAGGAAATGATCGCAAGCGGTCTCGTTGATACGATCCTCATCGCTACGCCGCACTACCTGCATCCGGTCATCGCTATCTATGCTTTCGAGCAGGGCATGAACGTTCTCACCGAAAAGCCGGCAGGTGTTTACACCAAGGCTGTCCGTGAGATGAACGAAGCTGCAGAGAAGTCCGGCAAGGTATTCGGTATCATGTACAACCAGCGTACAAACCCGAAGTTCCAGAAGATGCGTGAGATCGTTCAGAGCGGTGAGCTCGGCGAGCTGAAGCGCTGCATCTGGATCATCACAAACTGGTACCGTACACAGGCTTACTACGACAGCGGCACATGGCGTGCAACATGGGCCGGCGAAGGC
>JAZNMV010000097.1:0-7188 GCA_045579885.1 Acutalibacteraceae bacterium
CGGACACACCTCTCTTATCGAAACCCGCCCCTTCCGTGCACCGCACCATACAATATCGGGGCCCGGTCTCGCCGGCGGCGGCACTATTCCTAGACCCGGTGAAATATCTCTTGCACATAACGGCGTACTGTTTCTTGATGAGCTTCCCGAGTTTTCACGCAGCTCCATGGAAACGCTGCGTCAGCCACTCGAAGATGGTGTTGTCACGGTCTCTCGTGTAAACGGCTCAGTGACTTTCCCCTGTTCCGTTATGCTTGTTGCAGCTATGAATCCCTGTCCCTGCGGCTTCTACGGACATCCCACGCGTCCGTGCACCTGCTCCGATACAGCGGTTTCCCGTTATTTAGGCCGCGTTTCAGGTCCTCTGCTTGACAGAATCGACTTGCACATTGAAGTTCCGCCCGTTGATTTCGATAATCTCTCCAGTACAAAAAAAGAAGAAGCTTCCGCGCTCATCAAAGCACGTGTAGATGCAGCCCGCGAGATACAGGCCAACCGTTTCAAAGCAACTACTGTTACCTGTAATGCACAGATTCCGCCCGAGCTGCTTCATGAAGTGTGCCGAACCGTTCCTGCTGCTGATATCCTACTAAAAAATGCATTTGAAAAGTTCGGATTATCTGCTCGTGCCTACGACCGCGTATTAAAAGTATCCCGCACGATTGCTGATTTGGATGGTTCTGTGGATATTGAAGCAAAACACGCTGCGGAAGCTGTACGATACCGCACTTTAGACCGTAAGTACTGGTCTAAACGTTAATAAACACACACATAAAGAAAAGGACGTGCATCCATTTATGCACGTCCTTTTTTATAATTTATTTAATGCAGCTCGGAACCAAATATCCGTAAGTGTTTACCTTATACTGCGAACTGCCTTTAACAGCTTCAGCAAAATTACCGTGAGAGAAAACCTTCGCTTCTGCCAAACGTCTGTAATAAAGACCGTTAATGCATCGTCCGCCAGCTCTGTGCCATTCCAAAAGATTACTGCACAGTGTATATCCGTCTACATAACTAAGATCTCTGACGAGGCCCGTAGTATCTGTGATCGAAATATCGCCGGAGCGTACCCATCCGCTTGCGTCACCGGAAGTAACCTTATACCAAGCTTCTGCAGTATCCGAATTTCTGTAATACTCAACAATATTTACATCTGCTCCCTGAGACAGAGATTTCAATACTGCCGCACTTCCGGAATGATCGTCATACATTTTAATGCCATCAGAATTGGAAACGCGTCCGCGAAGCGGCTGCTCTGCAGAAAGTGTCTCCGGGATTGCAAATGTATTGTCTTTCAGAATCGTACGAATATAGAACTTGCTTCCCGAATTCCAGTAACCGGAACCGATATTATAGGAGAAGCTGACCAGTGCATCGAACTGATCCTGATTCATGCGAATACCGTTATTCTGAATGAATTTATTCAGCTGTGTGGTGTATCCACGACGGTTCAGAGTATCAGCCAACATAACCATAGCTTCTGTTTCGGTCAAACCGTTATAGAACGAAGTATTTTCGTTAACAACAAAACCATAGCCAACTGTTGGAATATTACCGGCCAATGTATCCGCATAAACTTCCGGACGGTAACCTTCAAACTGTGCAACTGCATCCAGCATCTTATCGCTGATACGTCTTTCTTCAGTCGTTGTAACAGACGAATCTGTGGAAGATACCACTACAATAGTAAACTCACGGCACTCTGTGGAGTAACCACCGCCTGTACTGGAATATGCTCGTACAGTATATGTACCGGTGGAACCGATCGTCGTGTTGCAGGTAAATACGGAAACCGTATTATCTCCGTAGGATTCGGTCCTGTATGATGTAGTTTCATATGTACCTACACCGTCTACCTCAAACTTTACAGCAGTCTTCGCAGTATCTGTGATTGCCACGAAATCAAATGCTTCGCCGGCTGTTATAATATTCGGTGTAGTATATGCAAATCGTACTGCTTCCGGTGCCGTAACTGTAATATTCTTTGTAGTCAGAACTGCACCGGATGCATTCTTACCGACGATCTGTGCCGTACCGGGTGCTGCACCGTAAACAAATACCTGACTTCCGCTTCCGGAATCTACTTTAGCAACAGAGGGATCACTGCTCGACCAATAAACCATACCGTTTGTATCAGCATCGAGATACAAGGTCATATACTGATGTACAGAAGCCTCTCCATCAGGAAGCGTTGCTTCTGCAGAAGACGGATCGTACTTTACAACATATTCGGAAGAAACATACCCCTCCGTACCGTTAGAGGTTTTTACTTTTGTCCACCCATTGTTTGTACGCGCAAGAACCTCCAATACTGTGCCGCTGGACAGAGACTGTATACGCGCGAAGCTTGTACCCGCACCGGAACGGAGATTCAAACTGCTGACTGTCGTACGAACATACTCTGTGTCGGACGGAACGATCTCCGTTGTATCATCCTCCGTTGTGATATCACCACTGACGATTTCTTCGGTCTCGAGTGTGTTTACATCACCGGACACAATACTTAAATAATCTGCGGAAAAATAACCGGTAGTACCGTCAGTAAGCTGTACCTTGTACCAACCATCCGCACCAATAGCGATCGCTTTAACTTCTGTCCCCTTCGCTACAACCTGAATTCGATCGTATCCGGTACCAGGACCTTTACGCAGATTAATCGCTGCTGTTGTTTTTACAACAACTCCATCCGGCTGCGGTACCGGCGTAGGCTCAAGAGTGGGAGCCGGAGTAGGTTCAGGCGTAGCTTCCGGAGTAGGCTCCGGAGTAGCTTCAACTTCCGGTTCTACTGTCGGCTCAGAAGGTTTCTCAATTTCAGCTGTCACCTTTACGTAAATCGAGAACATATAACCGGTACGTCCGTCAGAAAGCTCTACTGCAAACCATTCCGGATTACTGCGGTCTGTAATTTTCAGTTCTGTTCCTGTCGCAATCGTTCCTTTGGAGTAATAATTGGTTCCGGGGCCGCTGCGAAGATTAACGTATGTAGTGGTTTCTCCCCGAGCTTCTCCGCTTCCCGTGCTGTTCAGCACACGCAGATACTTTGAAAAAATATAACCGGTTTCACCGTTAGAAAGTGTTACCGCATACCACTCTGCATTCGTCTTTTCTGTAATCGTGACCTTTGTACCGTTTGCTACTACCCTCTTGGAGATATCGCTTGTACTCGGACCGCTTCTAAGATTGACTGCCGCAGTTGTCATTGCTGTTGTACCGTCACCGGCTACGGAAGTATCCGGCACAGGTGTAGATTCCGGTGTATCTGTAGACTCCGGCTTTTCACTTGTCTCCGGCGCTTTAGTGCCAAGAGACAGATATCTTGAAAATACATAACCGGTTGTACCGCTCGCAAGACGAACACCGTACCAGCTTGCATTACTCATATTGGTAACAGTTACATCTGTACCTTGCGGAATAACAGCTATAGACTTATAAGTTGTATCCGGACCGACACGTAAATTTACATACTCTGTGGTCTTGGCGGCCATTTCCTCGGAAAAGCCTATAAATTCAGAATACATATAGCCGCTTCTGCCGTCAGACAACTCAACAGCATACCACTCATCACGGCTCATGTCCGTAACAGAAATACTTGTTCCTTTCGAAATAACACCTAAGGACTCTTTGTCTGTTCCGGCATCAGCACGAAGATGAACCGCTGCTGTTGTAAAAGCTTCCGCCACTTCAGCATAAGCAGTCAACGGGAGCATTGTAAAAAGCATCACAAATGTAAGCAAAACAGCTGCTGCACGTTTTCCGCCTTTCAATATAAACTTCTTCATAGAGGATCGACCATCCTTTACTGTAAAATCTTCAACCCCAAATGGGCATAACTCAACTAATATCTGTAACATTATACTTCAAAAGTTACAATTTTGCAACCTTTTTCTTCAAAATAGTAAATATTTCTATCTCACTCTCTACTGTATGACCAATCTTCCTATATTTTCCACTGTTCAAACAAGTGATAATGCACAACTATCTGTTATTTCACCCAAAATTATCTTGTAACCATTTATTTTTTCGCAAGAAAAATGCACCGGATCAGTTTTGATCCGGTGCAGATTTTATCATAGGTTCTATTAGAGCTTCTCAACAAGAGCCTTTGTATCGCGTGCGATAACGAGCTCTTCGTTTGTCGGGATAACGTAAACTGCAACCTTGCTGTTTTCAGTGGAGATCTTGCCCTCTACACCAACAGCCTTCAGGTTTGCTTCAACATCCAGCTCAACGCCGAGATATTCCATATCCTTCATGATAGCTTCACGGTGCATCCACTGGTGCTCGCCGAGACCTGCGGTAAATACGATAGCGTCAACACCGTTCAGTGCTGCGGAGTAGCTGCCGATGAACTTCTTGATCTGATAGCAGAGCATTTCGTGTGCAAGCTTAGCACGCTCATTGCCGGCTCTCTCAGCTGCAAGAACATCACGGTCATCGCTGGAAACACCGGAGATACCGAGCAGACCGGACTTCTTGTTGAAGAGATCATCAAGCTGCTTCGGTGTGAGGTTTTCCTTCTCAGCAATGTAAGTAACAACGGACGGGTCAAGTGTACCGGTACGGGTACCCATCATGAAGCCGTCAAGCGGAGTAAGACCCATGGAAGTATCGATAACCTTGCCATCCTTGATTGCGGTAATGGAGGAACCGTTACCGATATGGCATGTAATGACCTTCATATCCTTCAGATCCTTACCCTCGAGCTCTGCAACGCGAGCACTGACATAGCGATGGGAAGAACCATGGAAGCCATAGCGGCGGATCTGGTACTTCTCATAGTACTCATACGGAACTGCAAACATATAAGCATGCTTCGGCATTGTGGAATGGAAAGCTGTATCGAAAACAACAGCCTCCGGAACTTCCTTACCGAAAACATTGATGCAAGCGCGGATACCCTGAACATGAGCGCTGTTGTGCAGCGGTGCCAGCGGAATCAGGCTCTCGATGCCGTCGATAACTTCGTCTGTTACGATAACGGACTCGCTGAACAGAGCGCCGCCCTGAACGATACGGTGACCGATTGCAGAAACTTCGGAGAGCTCCTTAATAACGCCAACTTCTTCATCCAGAAGAGCATTCTTAACCTGCTCGAAAGCTTCTGTATGATTCTTCATGCAGACATCATACTTCTTTTCTCTGCCATCAGCAGTCTTGTGACCGAAGATACCCATCTCAAGACCGATCTTCTCGCAGTTGCCCTTACAGAGCATCTGCTCGTTTTCCATATCGATCAGCTGGTACTTCAGAGAGGAGCTGCCGGCATTGATAACCAGAATTTTCATTTGTTGTTCCCCCTATAAAATAAAAATGTAATTGGATGCAAAGCGCAAAAAATAACCATGCAGGTTTTCCAAAACGTAACTTGTAAGATAACCCGCAATGCTGTATTATATAATAGTACAAAACAATGTGAATTTCAAGGGAGTTTCGCGCAAAATGGGTGCAAAAAATAAGATTTCAGGTATAATTTGTGAATTTAACCCGCTTCATAACGGTCATGAAGCTTTACTGCACCATGCACGTGAACAGATGAACAGTTCCGTGATCTGCATTATGAGCGGAAATTTTGTGCAGCGCGGAGAAGCTGCTGCTTTGGATAAATGGTCACGTGCCGAACTGGCACTTCGATCCGGTGCCGATCTCGTCGTAGAACTTCCGCTGCCCTGGGCTATGTCCGGTGCGGAACGTTTCGCTTACGGCGGCGTATCTCTGCTTCACGCTTTCGGCTGTGCAGATTCTCTTGTTTTCGGCAGTGAATCCGGAGATGCTAAAACTCTGATGCACATTTCCCGCTACCTGCTTTCCGAAGCTTTTTCAAGCGATATAAAACCGTTTCTTTCAGAAGGTCTTCCGTTTGCAGCCGCACGCGGAAAGGCAATCGAAGCTGCACTTGGACAAGAATACGCAGCGATTAATGAACAGCCGAATAATATCCTTGGTATCGAATACTGCAAAGCACTTATCAATACCAAATCCAATATCGTTCCATATACTATCCGGCGTTTGGAAGTTGAACACGACTCGGCTGATATAAGCGGAAAATATGCCTCTGCAAGTTTACTGCGGCATATGTCTGCCTCCGGGAACGATATCTCCCAATTTGTTCCTTCGCATACGACCACCCGTATCCAAGCACTTCAAAAGGAGCATCAATATCCAGCAGATATAAGCTATTTTGAACGTGCTATGATCGGTTTTCTCTCTGTTTGTCCAATTGAAACACTCAGAAACGTACCGGATATTTCCGAAGGCATTGAAAATCGCATCAAAGCCGCCGCTTCAACAGCAGCTACACTAACCGAATTATATGATGCAGTTAAGAGCAAAAGGTACAGTCACGCCCGTATACGCCGAATTATTCTCAGCGCATACCTCGGCCTGACAAAAAATTCACCCGATACCCCACCGTATATTCGAGTGCTCGGTATGACGGACGACGGTGCAGCGATTCTGCGCAAAACAGCCCCCTCACTGCCCTTTGTTATGCGTCCAGCCGATATCAAAAAGCTCGATGCAGAAGCACAGCGTATTTTTGAGTTGGAGACCCGCGCGGATGATCTTTACGCGCTTTGCACCGAAAAACGTCGTCCGGCCGGTCTCGATTACACTGAAAAGCTTATTCGTTTATAACAGGATCTTTTCTCCCCAGTACTGAATATGCTCGAGGATCTGTCCCAAACTCCCCTCACCGGCGAATTTGGCTGTATTGAAATAGTTTTCATCGAAGTCCATCCAAAGCAGTTCGTTTTCATCTCCGTGTACTTCGATTTCTTTATGCAGCTTGCCGACATACACTTCGACATAACATTCATCAATATAGAACGTATAGTCCAAAAGATGTGTTAGACGAATCTCCTCACGTGTGATGGCTGTCTCTTCAAACAATTCTCGATAAGCAGCATCCAATCCATCTTCACCCGGTTCGATTTTTCCGCCAACCAGATTATACTGCCCTTTATACGGTTCTTTCAGCCGCCTGCACATCAGCCACGCGGAGCTGTCCTCATTAATGACAGCAATTACATTATACCCCTGCATAAAAACAACCCTTTCTATAATCAAAAGGATCGGACAAAAAGTCCGATCCTTTTTCTTTCTTACTTTACTTCTACAGTCCAACCCATGTCGTCTGCTACCTTGCCGGTCTGAATGCCGGTAACGGTATCATACAGTTTCTGGCTG
>JAZNMV010000098.1:0-3686 GCA_045579885.1 Acutalibacteraceae bacterium
CGGCGGATAACGAGCATGCCTGCTGCGCCGAGCACTGCAATAGCGAGGAACAGGAACAGGCCCGATGCATCACCGGTCGGCGGTACATCGTTCGGGTTCTTATCCGGTGCCGGTGTGGGGGTAGCTTCCGGTGCCGGTGTCGGGGTCGGTACGACCGCGTCTTCTTCGTTCTGGTAGGTTACAGCGAACGGGGAGAGGCTGTATACCATAACTTCAAGGCCATTCTCGGTTTCCTTGTGTTCGAGCACTTCGATCTCGCCGGCCTTGTCACCGGAGGAGATGAGGTGTGTTACAACGAAGTCGAGCTTCTCGGGGTCGAGACCGTTGTACGGAATAGTTACCTTCAGGCCGTTCTTCGGGAAGTTCTCGGGTGTAACGATTTCCCAAGCGCCGTCATCCTTCTGAACCTTCAGCGTGATCTCATAGTAAACGGTCTGTGCCTTATCCTTGTTTACTGTAGAAACGGTCTGTGCAGCTTCCTTCAAAGCTTCCTTGGCTTCTTCGATCGTTTCATACTTATCGGCTGCGGCTTCCGGAACAGTCAGGTCAACCGTATTTACATCGAGCATATACTTTTCGCTGCTGCCTTCTACCTTGACCTCAACCCAGTCTGCCCAGTTAGCGACCATGTAGTAATGTTTGTCGGAAAGCTTGACCGCTTCTTCTGCGGTGAGAGAATCGGAGTAGAACTTTGCGTTCTGCAGAACAACGTACATATCCAGAGAGTAGGTGCCGTCTTCATAGAGACCTGCATCGATCACGGTGAGAGACGGATCTGTGATATTCACAGTTGCGCCTTTTTCTACCTGGAGAATGAAGCTTCTGTCCGCTGTATAGGTTGTCCAGCCTTCGAAGGTAGCGAGGTCTTTGTATACATCGATGGAGTTGATCGTCCAACCGTAGTGTTTGTTGTAGGCCTCAAAGCTCATTGTGCCGTCAGAATGGTAGCCGTAAAGGGGGCCGCCGAACTCTGTCTTTTCGGTTTCACCGTCATAGGTCTCAAAGGCTACGATCTCACCGCCGTTTGCATTCAGGGAGAGCTGAAGCATATTCCACCTGATGCCTTCATGATCGCCGTAACGATACTCATCAACAGTGACTTCTTTCCACTTTGCAAAGAAAATGGTGTCTTCATCCGGTGCCTTCAGTTCAAGCATTTCCTTGGTGCTGTAGAGCTTGTCGGAAAGGAGACTGTGCTCTGTTCCCATTGTGTAAAGGAGCCAGCCTTCAAAGGTGTAATCCGGATGAACCGGGTCGCTGAACTTGAAGTTCGGGTACTGAGACTGAAGCGATGTGCCGTCTTCGAGATAGGGGTGGCTGAAAAAGTCTGTATCAAACTCTTCTGCTACGCTGCCGGTATCATCGTACACTGTTACAGTCATTTCGCCGCCGAACGTATCGAAGGCAACCTCTGTAACGTAGTCTGCATCGTTGCCGGCATACTGTGCTCTGAAGAACATACCGCCTGCGGGCATTTTGTAATTCAGCACGTCTGTAATATTTGTAAGGAGAACACCGTCGAGCGGTACGAACTCGTCCCATGTTTCGCCGGATTCGGGGTCTGTTACGGGCTGCAGTGTCCAAACTTCCCAACCATTGAAAGAGCGGTTAGCATCCCAATAAACCGGGGTGGAAATGTTTGTGATGCCAAGGTCTGCGAGCGTTTCACCCTCAAATGCCGGGAAAACGTTATCGCTGTGCTTTTCAACAGTGCCATCGTTATATGTGATCTCAAATGTACCGTGGTTGCCCTGTATTTCGATGCAGGAATCCGGAACAGGATGATTGCCGCCCGCTGCCCAAACAGCGAGGAACTTAACGCCGCTTCCGAACTGGTAGGTGAGGATATCTTTCGGACCCATCAGCATGACGGGATTGCCATCGTTATCTACTACCTGCTCCCAGCCATCTACATCGCCGTTGCTGTTGAAAATCGGTTCATAGATTTCCCAGTATGCAAACTGGGTGCTGGTATCGAGTATAACGTCTACAACATCGAGATCCGCAAGTGTCTGAGCGGATTCACCGCGCATATCGGCACCGAAATATCCGGGGAATTCTTCGCTGGTGCCATCGGAAAGCACAAGCTCAATCGGGCTGCCGTTGTCGGTGTCGATAGCGAGTGTATGTTTGCTTCTGTCTTCCTGCGGAGGTGTGCTGCTGCCCTGATTGCCGTCCCACTCCGCAAAGAATCTGTATTCGGTATCGATCTTCTTAGCGAGCATATCGGCTGTGGTGATCAGGCCTTCGTCGGTCTCCTGACCGTTTACCACACGGACCGCTCTCCAGCCGAGGAAGTGCGGTTCGTTTTCGGGGTACTGCCAAATGCTGATGCCTGCATCGGCAAGGGAGGTGTTATCCTGAAGAACCGTGCCGAATTCATTGCCGATCTCACCGGTGGTTTCCGGTGTGCTGTGCATATACGGTACACCGCTCGAGAAAACCCTTACCTGGTGAGCCGGTGTAGAGCTGATCAGGTTATTTACTTCTTTGATCGCGCAGTTATTCGGGTCAATCGTTTCGCCCTGCCACTTTGCGATGAAATCGGTGTAGCCGATGTCGGTGTTTGTGTACTGGAGGATCTCAGCGCTTGTATAAACCTTGCCGTTATCGTTCGGTGTGGTGAACGCATTGGCGGTCGGGCCATGGTAATAAGCCATCCATCCTTCAAAAACCTTGCCGTCCGGATGCACCGGGTCAGTGATCTTGCTGATGCCGGTGGAGAAAAGAGAGGTTCCGGGGTCATAGGTCGGATAGGAGTCATAGCCCATTTCACGGACTTCGGTCTTCTCGCTGTCCGTCGTGGTACGCTGGAATGTACCGCCGTTGCCGTGAACGGTCAGCCAGTTGTGTGTGGTGTATTTGCCTGTCCAAACCGCATGATACTCTGTAGAAGCGGTAATTGTGTCAGCGAGCATCTGCGCGGTCGTCATCAGAACACGATCACCGTTTGCATCGACGTAGTGTGTCCAGTCGATGATATTTCCGTTTGTATCGTATACCGCGGTAAAGCGTTCCCAGCCGAGGAAGTACGGGTCGTGCTGTGTGTCGTGCCAAACGTTGATCTTCGCATCGGTCAGTGTTTTGCCGTCTTCAACCTCGTGGGTCGCACTGCCATAGACTGTGCCGGTTTCCTGGATACTCGGGTCGTCCGGATGCGGATTCTCAATGCCGAATTCTACGCCGTTGGCATTAATGCCGACAAAGTGCGTAGCTGCGGCGGAGACTTCCGGTGCTGCTGCAGCTGCCACAGAGAATGTGGTGAGAAGCATGCAGAGCATCAGAACAACGGAGAGGATCGATTTCATTCTCTTCATGTTTTTGCTCCTATCTTAAAGGATTTTTCCGTATAATCATCGCGCAGCACAGGGCACTCGCTCCGCGATAATTATACACTATAAAGTATAATGCAAGTACACGGTAGAGTCAATAGTTAAGCGGCAAATTGTTGTGATTTTATACGTTTTTTTGTTTCCTTTCTCTGTGTGATGTGTTTTGTAAAAAACAGAAAGCCTCCCGAAGAAATTCCTTCGGGAGGCTTTTGTATTGTTCTTTTATTTCTTAACCGTTGCGTGCCTTGCGGCGGATAACGAGCATGCCTGCTGCGCCGAGCACTGCAATAGCGAGGAACAGGAACAGGCCCGATGCATCACCGGTCGGCGGTACATCGTTCGGGTTCTTATCCG
>JAZNMV010000099.1:0-2779 GCA_045579885.1 Acutalibacteraceae bacterium
AATGGGAGGAAGCTTTGAGAAAAGCGCCGAAAGCAGCAGTTTTTACCCATGTGTCCAATGTGTTCGGTTATACCATGCCGGTTCAGCAATTGGCGCAGCTGTGCCACCAATACGGAGTTCCTTTTATTCTGGATGCGGCACAGTCCGCCGGTGTGCTGCCGATTCAAATCGAAGAGGACGGGCTCGACTATGTCGCTTTTGCCGGGCATAAGGGGCTTTACGGCCCGATGGGCACGGGTATGCTCGTTACAAAACACGGGGCGAAGCTGAAAAGCCTCATCCACGGCGGTACGGGCACGTTTGCCCTCGACCCCGTGCAGCCTTCGGACATACCGGAAGGCTTTGAAAGCGGCACGCAGAATGTACCGGGTATATTGGCGCTCGGTGCCGGAATGGACTTTGTGAAAACGAAAGGAATAGACACGGTACGGCAGCACGAGTTCAAAATTCTTTCCCGGCTGTATGACGGCCTCTCGAAAATGAAAAACATCGAGCTTTACACGCCGCGTCCGCAGGACCCGTACTTTGCGCCTGTTCTGAGCTTTAACGTGCGCGGCATGGAGAGCGAGGCGGTCGGCACAGCACTCGGCGAAAAAGGCGTAGCCGTGCGCTGCGGCCTGCACTGTGCGCCGGGGGCACACCGGAAAATGGGCACGGCCGATAGCCTGTACGGCGGCGCGGTGCGGCTTTCGCCCTCCGCATTTACCACCGTGCAGGATGCAGAGAAAGCACTGAATGCGATCTATTCGGTCAGTGTGCCGCGCAGAATAATTAAGTAAACGTCCGAAAAAATTATGTAATCCCCCTTTCCTTTACAATGCAACTGTGCTAAAATAAACTTAGTATGTGATATTTTGCAATTTAGGCATAAAACAGGTTAGGGAGAGGTGACCGGATTGAATAAAATTTTGGAAGGTTTTGTTGCCTGGTGGGAAAATGTGATCGCCATTGCGAAGAGTTTCCAGTTTAAGGACGCGGTGGACATCATCATTGTCGCACTGTTAATGTACGGCATCATCAAGCTTGTGCGTGAGACCCGCGCCGGGCAGCTCGTTAAGGGTCTGGTGCTTGTGGTTGCACTGTTCCTCGTTTCGCATTATCTCGATCTTTTGATGGTCAGTGAATTTCTGAACTATTTCTTTACATTCGCATTTGTCGCGATCCTCATTCTGTTCCAGCCCGAGATCCGTAAGGCACTCGAGCAGGTCGGCCGCAGCAATGTGGGCCAGTCCATCGTGAGTGCGGTGGGCGGCGGCCGCGAACGCGATGCGGAAAAGCTGCAGACCAGAAAGGCGATCAACGCGATTTGCGAAGGCGTCGAAATTCTGCAGGGCCTCAAGATGGGTGCGCTCATCGTTTTCGAACGCAATACAAACCTCGGCGAGATCATCGGCACCGGCACGCTGATCAACTGTTCCCCCACGGGACAGATCGTCGGCAATATCTTTTTCAACAAAGCGCCGCTGCACGACGGTGCGATGATCGTGCGCAACGGTTCCATTCATGCCGCAGGCTGCATTCTGCCGCTTACAAAGAACCCGGCGGTCGCAGCTGAGCTCGGTACACGCCACCGTGCCGCACTCGGTGTGAGTGAAGAATCGGACGGCGTAGCGGTCGTTGTTTCCGAAGAGACCGGCAACATTTCCGTTGCGGTAAACGGTACGCTCACACGCGATTACACCAAGGACACGCTGCGCGATGCACTTGAAACCCTGCTGATCGCACCGGATGAAAGAACTTCCGGTGTACGCCGCGGCCTCAGCTTTATTTCGAAAAAGGCGGTGAAGAAGTGAATCTGAAAGCGTCGTTTAATAAGAAAACACCGGCTGCGTCCGGTGAAAAGAAGAAAAATCCGCTGCAGGACTTCCACCCGTTCGATAATAACACCTTCGTGCTCATCTTTTCTTTTGCTGCAGCCATTATCTGTTGGTTCATGATGATGGATGCGCAGATGGTGGGCCGCGGAGCTACGGTTACGAATGTACCGATCCAGATCGAACTTTCCACCACGGCCCAGGAAGCCGGCGTGCGTATTTTCGACCAGAGCTTCAGCTCCACGGACGTTGCCGTTACAGGCAACTCGGTCGTAACGAGCAAGCTGACAACGGAAGATATCGGTGTTGTCGCTTCCCTTGACCCGTCGCTCAACATGCTCACGGGCAACTCCATGCAGCAGGCGACCGTAACGCTGCGTGCGTTTAAAAAGGGCAATACCCTTGCGGATTACGAGGTGGAGAGCGTATCGCCCTCCGAGCTCGTTCTGACATATGATAAGTATAAGGAAACACAGCTTACGATCGAGAACCGGGTGAAGTACACAGCGGCGGAAGGTTACTACGTACCGGCCACACCGATGATCTCTATCGACCGCGTCACGATCTCCGGCCCGGAGAGCGAAGTCAACAAAGTAAAGACAGCGGTGCTCATTTACGAGTTTACCGATGCGCTGACTCAGTCGAAGGCTGTTTCCTGTAAGCTTTCGCTGCTCGATATCAACGGAGATGTCATTGACCCCTCTTCGCATTATCTGAAGCTGAGCGACGACACGGTGGATGTCTCCGTACAGGTTACGAGCCGCCGCACGGTTATGCTGCAGCCGGATATCCGCAATCTGCCCGAAAGCTTCAAGGCCGACCGCATCACGATCGAGCCGCAGAGCATCGACATCGTCGGCGACGGCGAGTTGATCTCGGGTTATGAGACACTGACCCTCGGCACGCCGATCAACTTCTGCGATGTTACACGGAAGAACAACACGTTCACACTCGAGATTCCGCCC
>JAZNMV010000100.1:0-9571 GCA_045579885.1 Acutalibacteraceae bacterium
AACTTTGTTTTTAAAAGCTAAGTCAACAGTTAGCGATGATGGGATCCTGCAGGGGGCACTGTCTGACTGTGATCTCGAAAGAGTCAAGAGTCTGATCCCAAAAATAACGGTTCGCTATTTTGACTGCGGTCACAGTATTCATACAGAAAAAACAAGTCTTTTTCTTGACTCGGTCATCAACGGATGAAAAAAACTACCCGAAGAATTTTCTTCGGGTAGCTGTTTTTTTCGGGGTTATTCTGCCGGCCTCAATACACCGGTGACAACAAATCGCGCATCGTCGAATTCATAGCTGCAGGTGGAGAGGGTAACGACCCGATCTGAGGTTTCCGGAATGATGTTTACATAGAAGCGTGATTTCTTTCCGATGCTTCTGAGCCAGTTTGCGTAGGCTTCATCGGAAGAGAAAGATCTGTCCCATGCGCTGTCGCGTGTATCGGCGACATAACCGGTAAAGAGCTCGAGTACGTAATTTTGCTCCGGCGTGATGATCAGTGCGATGGGGTGTTCATCGAAATACTCTTGTTCTTTATAGTTCAGAACATCGGAGAACATGCTGCCGTTATTCATGTGGTGTCCGTACAGAATTGTATGGCGGTTTGTGAAATCGCTTTCGTTTCTGTAGTCCATGAAAATACTGCCGGAACTGTTGTATGTACCGTCGATCAGACGGTAGAGGTACTGGTCGTTATCATAGCCCTGTACGATGGGGTAATTGACCGTTGTGCCTTCTATGTAGATCCAGCCGACAATATCGTCATTGATCTCCCACAGAGCATCGAAATCGACCTGCGGCCAAACGATTTCTTCGGTTTCTTCCACTGTTTCCTCAGGCGCTGCGGATGGGTCAGCAAAAGGATCGGATTCAGTGGTTTCCTTATTGGAAGTATCAATGAAAATATACTGTTCAAGGTCTTTGTACGTATCCGTACCGGCTTTGTATTCGAGGAGGATCGTTACTACCTTATATCCGGCGAAAACTGTTATAGCGAAGAAAATAAGGAAAAGAACGACTAAAAGAAGCCTGCGTGGAGAGCGGCTGCTTGAACTGTGTTTCATGTAAAAAGTCTCCTGTTGTTTTATCTCTTGCTATTGTAGCACAGAGCGTGTAAAAACACAAATTCTTTTTGCTGTAAATACTCCATGTCAGAAAAATACGGCGATGCAGCTTTTTGGGCCGCATCGCCGTAATAAATATATCGGATTACATGGAAGTCGGAACGTTGATGTTGAACATCGTAAGTACGTTTCGAATAACTGTTGCGGTAGCGCGGCAGAGGGTAAGTCTTGCCTGCATGAGGCTCTCGTTTTCACCCTTAACACGGCATGCGTTGTAGAACTTGTGGAACTTTGTAGCAAGTTCGATGACGTAGCGTGTAATGCGAACCGGGTCGTAGTCCTTTGCGGAAGCGATGATCTCATCGGTGTACTCGGAGATGTGACGGATGAGGTCGATCTCTTCGTCGGCTGTGAGCAGTGCAAGCTCTTCTGCGGTGCACTCACGCGGCTTAATACCGTCTGCTTCAAGTGCACGGAGAATGCTGCAGATACGTGCATGTGCATACTGAACGTAGTAAACCGGGTTCTGGGAATCCTGCTGAACAGCCAGACCGAGGTCGAAGTCGAGCAGGGAGTTGGACTCGCGCATGTTAAAGAGGAAACGTGCGGAATCTACCGGTACCTCGTCGAGCAGGTCGCCAAGCTGAATTGCCTTGCCGGTACGCTTACTCATTCTAACGATCTCGCCGTCACGCATGAGGCGAACAAACTGCATCAGAACGATGTCGAGCTTATCTGCACTCTGACCGATCGCGTCCATAGCGCCCTTCATACGGGCTACGTGGCCGTGGTGGTCACTGCCCCAAATGTCGATGAGCAGGTCAAAACCGCGGTCGAACTTATCCTTGTGATAAGCAATATCGGCTGTGAAGTAAGTCGGGTTGCCGTTTGCACGAACAAGAACTTCGTCTTTTTCGCCGCCGAATTCGGTTGCCTTATACCAGACAGCGCCGTCCTTTTCGTAGGTGAGGCCGCGGTCGCGGAGATAATCCACAACGCCCATGACCTTACCGCTCTTGTGCAGGTCGCTTTCAAGGTACCAGCAATCGTAATGTACGCGGTACTTTTCCATATCTGCCTTCATCTTAGCGATGTTCTTCGGCAGACCGTAGCCAACGAGTGCGCTGCGGCGTTCCTCTTCGGAAACATGCATCAGCTCGTCACCGTGTGCATCTGCATACTCTTTTGCGAGGTCGAGAATATCTTCGCCGTGGTAGCTGTCTTCCGGGAGTTCCGGTGCATCTTCAGCGAACAGCTGCTGATAGCGAATAGAGAGGGAGAGACCGAACTTATCGAGCTGGTTGCCTGCGTCGTTTACATAGAACTCACGCCATACATCGTAGCCGGCTGCATCCATAACTGCGGAGAGGCAGTCGCCGAGTGCGCCGCCGCGTGCGTTGCCCATGTGCATCGGGCCGGTCGGGTTTGCGGAAACGAACTCAACCATGACCTTGCGGCCCTGGCCGTAATCGCTGCGGCCGTACTTTTCGTTGGATGTAAGAACATCGGTGAGGATATCGCTGTAGAACTTGGAGCTGAGGAAGAAGTTCATAAAGCCGGGGCCCGCAACTTCTGCCTTAGTGAAATACGTACCCTCAAGGTCTAGGTTATCGAGGATTGCTGCAGCGATCTTCTGCGGAGCGGTACGGAATGCACGGGCAGATACCATAGCGGCGTTTGTAGCGAAATCGCCGTGTGTGCGGTCTGCCGGACGCTCAACGGTAAAATTCGGGATCTCTGCGTTCATGAGAACGCCTGCATCCATAGCTTTCTGCATAGCGTTCTTTACAGCAGAAAAAACTTGTTCTTTTGCAATGCTGACTGCTTTAGACATAGGTCAGTTTCCTTTCAATGTGGATTTTCTCTCGTTTTAGTTTTCTATCGGTGTGCTGCGCTTTTTCAGCGTAACGCAAATTTCATTTTGAGAAGAGAGCTGTGTGTTGATATCCAGCGTGTAGCCGATGCGAAGCTCGCCGCCCATGGGGGAAAGATCGTATTTCAGCGTCTGTGTGAAAACACCCAGCGATAAGAGACCTGCGCCTGTGTCATACATGCAATTGTGGCGCTTGCCTTTTTCCAAAACCAAACGTGTCGGTGTGCCCGGTGTGAAGATCGAAACAACACCGTCCGGCTCAATTTTTATGATCTTATGACGACCGGCATACGGAGCGTCGGTATCGTATTCCATGTAGGAGATAAATTTGATGGCGCCTTTTTCAACATAGTCGCCGAGTGTGTCGACCTTGATCTCATCGGTATCGCGGTCAACGGTCTGACGACCTACAATGGTGATCTCATAGTTTTCCTGCATAGCCGTATCACCGTCCTTTCAAACATCCTGATCTTTTATCAGTATTTTTCAATATCAATGCGTTCTACTTTGCCTTTGAGGCTGCGGCCGAGGAAGAGCTCCGCAACATCCATGAAGCTCTGGGTCGAGTCGCTGACGCAATATGTATAATCGGGTTCCTGGTCGGGGGAGCAGAGCAGATCGTTCTGCATGAGCACTTTACGGCAGCCTGCAGCGGCTTCACGTCCCGCATCAATGAGCGTAACGTGTCTGCCCATAACACTGCGGATCGTAGCGCTGATGATGGGGAAGTGTGTACAGCCGAGAATGAGTGTATCCACACCCTTTTCGCGTACCGGGCCGAGATATCGCTCGGCAACAAGGCGCGTTACTTCATCCTGCGGTGCAACAAAAGCATTTTCTACAAGCGGAACGAAAAGCGGGCAGGCCTGTTCGTAAACTTCGATCTCCGGATCCATGAGAAGGATCTCGCGTCGGTAGGAACCTGAAGCGATCGTAGCGGAGGTACCGATAATGCCGATTTTTTTATTTTTTGTTTTTTCGACAGCCGCCTTTGCGGTGGGACGAAGCACATCAATGTACGGAACCGGAAGCTTTTCACCCTCGGCACGCGCGGTGGAGCTGACTGTACCGCAGGCAGCGAGTACAGCTTTAACATTATGCTCCATCAGAAAATGCATATCCTGTTTTGAATAGCGCACGATAGTTTCACGGCTGCGTGTACCGTACGGCACACGTCCGGTATCGCCGAAATAGAGGATCTTCTCATTCGGCAGAATCCGCATCAACTCTTTTACGGCGGTGAGGCCGCCGAGACCGGAGTCGAATACGCCAATGGGTCTGTTATCCATAATGTTTTCTATCCTTTATGCTTCTTCACGGGTGAAAGCGAGTTCGATCAGCTGTTCCAAAAGTTCGCTGTAGGGAAGACCGGTAGCCTCCCAAAGCTTCGGGTACATGCTGATGGAGGTGAAGCCCGGCAGTGTGTTGATCTCGTTCAGGATAATCTTTTTATCCTTGTGTGTAACAAAGAAGTCTACGCGGGAAAGACCGTCGCAGCCGAGCAGATTGTAAGCGCGAACAGCGATGCGGCGGATCTCTTCCATGATCTCCGGCTCAAGCTTTGCCGGAATATAGAGCTGTGCAGCACCGTTCTTGTATTTGTCGTCGTAATCGTAAAACTCCGCAGCAGCACCGATCTCACCGATAACGGAAGCTTTGCTCTTGCCTCTGTTGCCGAGAACAGCACATTCGACTTCCTGACCGAAAATGCCTTCTTCAACAACGATCTTGCTGTCATTTTCAGCGGCAAGGCGAATAGCTGCATCAAGCTCTTCAACACAGTTTACTTTGGAAATGCCGACGGAGGAACCTGCGTTAGCGGGCTTTACAAAAATCGGGAAATTCAGGCGGGCGACGATCTTATTGCGGATCTTCTCGCCGTCTGCTTCGTAACGGTCGACATAGAACCACAGGTAGTGTGCCTGCTCAATGTTGGAGCTTGCGAGGAGGGAATGTGCAACAGCTTTATCCATGCAGATCGAAGAAGCTGCGGTGTCACAGCCGACGTACGGAATGCCGGAGAGCTGGAACAGGCCCTGAATCGTGCCGTCTTCACCGTTTTTGCCGTGCAGCACGGGGAAGATAACGTCTACCTTACGGATGGAGCAGCTGCCGTCTTTCTCCAGAACGACAAGGCCGGAAGTAGCTTTATCGGGAGAAATGAATGCCGGGCAGTTGTCCGGATGTTCATGCCATGTATTGTTTTCAATGCCGTCAATGCTGCCTGTGTACAGCAGCCAGCGGCCGTCTTTTGTAATACCAAGTGTGATAACGTCGAACTTTTCCGCGTCGAGATTGCGGAGAATGGAAGCGGAGGACATCAGCGAAACTTCATATTCGGAGGATGCACCGCCAAAAATAACGCATACTGTTTTTTTCATAAAATTACCGCCTTTCCGGTGCGGCCGAATGCCGCGGTGAATAGTCGTAGGCTGAACCAATTCAGTATATCACATTCATATCGTTTTTTCAAGCATTCATGCGTATTTTGCAGTGTATAAAGCAGCGGATTACGGGGAAAATAATGCTGACCGCAGCGTCTGCGGATCAAAACATCCGAAAGGAAACGAGAATCATGAATAAACTTAAGTGCAGCGTAACAACTTGCCGCCACAACGAAAATCAGCTTTGCGACCTCTCTAAGATCCAGGTAGACGGTCCCGCAGCGACAGAAAGCTGCGATACCTGCTGTGTTTCTTATGCGGAACGCGCAAAGGGTACAAGCAACATGTTCACTAATCAGAATTCCACAGCAAGCGAAAGCACAGAGATCCGCTGCAGCGCAGAGCACTGTGCATACAACAGCAACAAGAAGTGCAACGCCGACAACGTAAAGGTAGAGCCGTGCTGTGCAGATCCGAGCATTGTCAGTGAAACAGAGTGCGCAACTTTCCGTCCGCGCGCATAAGTTTATCCCCAAAAAGAGGTTGTGCCTTACGGCGCAGCTTCTTTACATATTTGTGTTCTATGCCCGGATGTGCTATAATATAAAGACATGATCGGGGGTGAAGCGATGGATCCGGAAAGATTTCTGAAAGCACGAGAAACAGCGTTGATGCGAACAAAAGGTGAAAACGGTATCGGTACGCTTTCTGAAAAAGCATTGCATGCTGCACTTAAGGCGTATTATGAACCGGATGCTGAAAGCCGGGAGATCACCCTTGGCGGCTATGTGGCGGATATCGTCGGTGAGGACGGAATTATCGAGATACAGACACGCGGTTTTGAACGGCTGCGTGAGAAACTTTCGGCCTTTTTGGAAGCGGCGAGAGTAACGGTAGTTTACCCCGTTGTACAGAAGCGATGGCTCTGCTGGGTGGACCCGGAAACCGGTGAAGTTGCGCCTAAAAAGAAGAGCCCTAAAAAAGAGATCCCGTTTGATGTTTTTCCTGAGCTTTATAAAATTAAAAAGTACATGCAGCACCCGAATTTTACGCTGCGCCTCGCAGTGCTTGAGTCTACGGATTACCGCTATCTTGACGGTTACGGCGAGCAGAAGAAGATCCGCTCTACAAAAGGCGACCGTATTCCGGATGCTTTGCTCGATGAGATCATCTTGAGAACCCCGGCAGATTATCTTGCGCTGATCCCCGAATTACCCGAACCGTTCACAACGAAAACACTCGCAAAGGCGGTAAAGCGACGCGTTTCCGATGCGCAGGCAGCTGTGAATGTGCTCTATACACTCGGTGCGCTCGAGCGTGTGGGCAAGGAGAAAAATACATATTTGTACAGAAGAAAAGAACGGGAAAATGAGTAATAGAAAAGCACCTTCATATGGTCTGATTTATCAGTACATACGAAGGTGCCATTTTTATTTCAGCTTTTTAAAATCGATCTTCAAATTTCGTGATGCGTGCAGGCGTGGACCTTCCACACCGGTGCGGCGCATGTAAACGCCCTGAACAAGTCCAAAGCCGAGGTACAGGCAGACAGCGCTGCTGCCGCCGGCGGAGAAGAATGGAAGCGTTACGCCCATAACGGGGAGAAGCGCTAAGCACATGCCGATATTTGAGACGGTCTGAAGTGCAATGAGTCCGAAAAAGCCGAAGCAGATACATCTGCCGAGGTCGTCTCTGGCTTTGTTCGCGATGTGGAGGATACGCACGAGGTAGAGGAACAAAAGCAGGATCAGCGCGGTGCAGCCGATGAAGCCAAGCTCTTCACCGGCAACGGAAAAGATAAAGTCACTGTGCTGGAAAGTAACAAGGTTCGACTCCACGCGGTTACCGTTAAAGAGTCCCTTGCCGAACAGCTGACCGCTGCCGATGGAAAGACGTCCCTGATACTGCTGATAGCCTTCGTTCAGCTGAACGGAGGGGTCATCGAGATTATAGACAGAAGTGAATCGGTTGATCTGATATTCATTCAGGACGTTGTTCCAAATGAACGGAACAGCGAGTGCGATAAGAGCACCGAGCAGCACAAAGTAGCGAAGCTGTATACCGCCGCCAAGGCTCATGCACAGGAACATAAAGAAAAAGACGATCGCGGCTCCATCGTCACCCTGTAAGTGGCAGAGCACAACGGGAACGGCTGCATGTCCTGCAAGAAGGAAGACCATGAGCGGATTTTTCAGCTTTCCGCGCTCCCGAATGATACTCAGGTGTTTGGAGAAGGTGATCATGAACAGAATCTTTACAAGCTCACTTGTTTGGAAGGTTCTGCCGGCGAGGCTGATCCATGCCTTCGCGTTAACACCGCCGCTGCCCTGAACCGTAACACCGAAAATGAGCGTGTACAGCATGGCGATCACGGAAAATCCGGCGATCACCGTCCAAAAAGCAGCGATGTGCTCGTAGTCGATGAAAGAAAGCAGGAATGCTGCCAAAAGTCCGATCAGGGTGACGGTAAGTTGGGTTTGAAAATAGTCTGTATTTGCGGCACGCGATGCGCTTTTCAGAAGAACCAAACTGAAAGCGGCGATGATCAGCATCAAGAGCCAAAAGAAAGGATCTATGCGCCGGAACCAGCCTTGTATTCGAAGTAATAATCTGTTTTGCATAAACAGGTTTCCTTTTCGGTGTGTTTTTTACTATAAAAACAGTATAGCACAGAGTAAAGCTTTCAGCAATGCCCTAAAATTTCGTCAAATGAAAAGAATCTCTTTACGAATTCGAGTTTTTGAGATATAATCGAATATGAAAAATAAAATCCGGTAATATGGGCTTTCAGTCCTGCCGGGGAAAATAAAGATTACGAAAGGTTGGTTTTTGAAATGCTTACCGATATCGAAATTGCTCAGCAGACGAAACTCAGACCCATTGCAGAGATCGCTGCAGAACTCGGCGTTCTGAATGAAGAACTGGAGCCCTATGGCCGTTTTAAGGCGAAGCTCAACGATGACCTCGTTCAGAGACTTGCAGATAAGCCGGACGGCAAGCTGATTCTCGTTACAGCAATAAACCCGACACCGGCCGGTGAGGGTAAGACCACAACAACAGCTGGCCTCGGTCAGGCAATGGCTAAGATCGGCAAGAACGCTGTTATCGCTCTGCGTGAGCCGTCCCTCGGTCCGGTCTTCGGCGTTAAGGGCGGTGCAGCCGGCGGCGGTTATGCACAGGTCCTGCCGATGGAAGACATCAACCTGCACTTTACAGGCGATATGCACGCCATTACATCCGCTAACAACCTGCTCTGCGCTATGCTCGATAACCACCTGCAGCAGGGCAATCTGCTCGGCATCGACCAGCGCCGTATCCTCATCAAGCGCTGCGTAGATATGAACGACCGCGCACTGCGTAATGTTATTGTCGGTCTCGGCGGTAAGATCAACGGTGTTCCGCGTGAAGACGGATTTATCATCACTGTTGCAAGTGAAGTTATGGCTATCCTGTGCCTTGCAAAGGACCTTACAGACCTGAAGGAGCGCCTCGGCCGCATCCTCATTGCTTATACTTACGACAATAAGCCGGTCTACGCTAAGGACATCAAGGCAGACGGCGCTATGACCGCTCTCCTCAAGGATGCAATCAACCCGAACCTCGTTCAGACTATCGAAGGCACACCGGCTATCATGCACGGCGGCCCGTTCGCTAATATTGCACACGGCTGCAACTCCGTACGTGCAACACGCCTTGCTCTGAAGCTCGGCGATTACTGCATCACAGAGGCCGGCTTCGGTTCTGACCTCGGTGCAGAGAAGTTCCTCGATATCAAGTGCCGCATGGCCGGTCTCAAGCCGGATTGCATCGTTGTTGTTGCAACTGTTCGCGCACTGAAGTATAACGGCGGCATCCCGAAGGCTGAGCTCGCAACTGAGAACGTTGAAGCTCTGAAGAAGGGCGCTGCAAACCTCTGCGCACATGTTGAGAACATGCAGAAGTACGGTGTTCCGGTAGTTGTTGCAATCAACCGCTTCCACACCGATACCGACGCAGAGCTTCAGGTCATCGACGATACCTGCAAGGCTCTCGGCGTAGATTACGCTCTCTCCGAAGTTTTCGCTAAGGGCGGCGAAGGCGGTATGGATCTTGCTAAGGTCGTTTGTGATGTCATCGACAGAACCGAGTCCAACTTCAAGCCGATCTACGAGATCGAAAAGACCATCGAAGAGAAGATCGAAGCAATCGCTAAGACCATCTACGGTGCTGACGGCGTCACATTTACAGCTGCTGCAAAGAAGTCCCTGAAGGATAT
>JAZNMV010000101.1:0-1701 GCA_045579885.1 Acutalibacteraceae bacterium
GTGGTGCTGGCTTCTCTGGATTCGCTCATGTTGATCGCCCATGCTGCCTCAAGTGCAATGGTCGTGCCGTTCTTCATCTTGATGAAGCCCATAGCAGAGTCTTCAACTTCGAAGGTTTCCGGATCCCACGGTCCAAAGAGGTTGCCCTCTGTAGCCTGCTGCAGGCCGCCCAGCTTATAGAATACACTGCCGGATACACTTGCGGGTTCGTAGTTATCCATCATCCACAGAGTCAGGTCGAGTGCATGTGTGCCGATATCGATGAGAGGACCGCCGCCCTGCTTGGACTTATCCGGGAATACGCCCCAAGTAGGAACTGCACGACGGCGCACAGCGTGTGCCTTGCCGTAGTAAATTTCACCCAGATCTCCGGCTTCACAAGCCTTCTTCAGGTTCTGAACTTCGCTGCGGAAACGGTTCTGATAACCGATGGTGAACTGCTTGCCGCTCTTCTTCCATGCGTCGATCATCTGCTTGGCATCGATCGTGTTGTGTGCCATGGGCTTTTCGCAGTAAACATGCTTGCCTGCCTCAAAAGCAGCTACAGTGATCGGGCAGTGTGCTACGTTCGGCGTCAGAACATGAACGACCTCAACCTCGGGGTCTGCCAGAAGATCATGGTAATCCTCATAAACGCGGGCACCCTCTACACCGTATTCTGCAGCACCCTTCTCTGCACGCTCCTTAACGATATCGCAGAAAGCAACGATCTCGCACAGGTCGCTGTTTGCCTTCATAGCCGGAAAATGTTTCTGATTTGCGATGCCGCCGCAGCCGACTACACCGATTTTAAGTTTTGCCATTGTGAATTCCTCCTTATTTTTTACGGGATATCCCCATTTTTCTATCTAAATTGTACCGTAGTCCGTTGTAAAAAACTGTATCACATGATACAATAAATAAAAAAAGGAGGGATCGTATGGAAATTTTGCATCGCCCCAAGGATTTGGAAAGATTGCTGCAAAACATGGAGCTTTCAGAATTGCTGAATGTCTCCCCTGAGGCATTTCGGCTTATGCGCTTTCACAAAGGTGAACAACTGGTAGACCCCGACAAACCGATGGATGATCTTCTGCTTTTGGCCAAAGGTGAAGTACATATCTATGGTCTGCGGGAAGACGGCAGCCGATTTTCCGTGTTTTTGGCAGATAAAAAGACCGTCCTCGGCGATTTGGAATTCATCCGTCAGACTACTCTTCCTTTTTACACCGAAGCGGTCGGAGATGTGTTGTGTATTGCGATTTCTGCAAAACGTTACCGGAAAGAACTGGAGCAGAGTCCCGCTTTTCTGCTGTTTCTGCTTCAAAGTTTATCGACCAAGTTCCAGTATATATTCCTGATCGGCAATTCCACACAGCCGGTAGAAGAAAAGCTGCTTATCTTTCTTCGGGAACTGCAGCCCGACCACCAAATCCACAGCATTCATTCTGTCACACAGAAGCTTCAGTGCAGCCGCAGTCAGCTTCAGCGCGCCGTGCGTAAGCTCTGTGAAAAAGGTTTGCTCGAGCACACCGGTAAAGGAAAATACAGATTAAAAACGTGACTGTATTACAAACCGAAATGAATGACGAACCGGTTTTCAGCCATGGCTTTTTCGAGCAGCTTCTGAAGCGGCTCGCTTTCCCCTGCTGCGTTAAGTAAAATCGGCAGCGAAGTCGGCATCGGACGCCATCTTGAAATATAACTCTACGAAAGCTTCCG
>JAZNMV010000102.1:0-2217 GCA_045579885.1 Acutalibacteraceae bacterium
GGGGGCAAGCTCCCGTTTATTGGCGGCAACGGTCGTGTCGGCAAAAGTGAAAACATGGTCTGTGAGGCCTGTGAATATGTCGATACCTTCCTTCAGCTACACCCGGCTGTGAGCATCATTCTGAACGTAGACGCCGATCACCTGGATTATTTCGGCACTCTCGAAAATATCGTTAAATCTTTCCGTAAGTTCTCCGAGCAGACTTCTTCCCGTCTCATCGTAAACGGTGACGACCCTGAAGCCATGCAGGCCGTAAACGGTCTTACTCATGCAGAGATCATCACTTTTGGCCGCACACCGGAAAGCGACTACTACGTCACTGATCTTAACGAAGAAGATACCGCCTGCGAGGACTTTACACTCATGTACCGTGGCGAAGCTGTTTGCCGTGTCAATCTGCAGGTACCGGGTGAACATAATATGATCGATGCGCTTGCCGCAGCAGCTGCTGCGCACAGCATGGGTGTTTTCGGCGAACACATCAAGGCTGCATTGGAAGCATTTACCGGTGTTCACCGCCGTTTTGAGATCCTCGGAAAATTCAACGGTGTAACAGTTGCCGATGACTTCGCACATCATCCCACAGAGCTTTCCGCAACGCTTTCTTCTGCTGTACGTATGGGCTACAACGAGGTCTGGGCTGTTTTCCAGCCGCATACCTATTCGAGAACATATATGCATCTGAACGATTTTGCTGAAGCGCTCTCTATTCCCCACCACACAGTCATGACCGAGATTCTGGCTGTTCGCGAAACAAATACGTATGATATTCACACCAGCGATCTCGCAGAAAAAATCCCCGGCAGTTGTTGGTTCCAGAGTTTTGAGGAAATCGCGGATTATGTTATGGCAAACGCCAAGGAAAACGATCTCATCCTTACACTTGGCGGCGGCGATATCTACAAATGCGCTAATCTCATTGTGGAAAAATACAAAGCAAAATAAATTTGAGGACTGCCCAGGCAGTCCTCTTGTTATAAAGCGAGGTACATAAACATGAACATCCGTGCATTGTTTTTCGACATAGACGGCACGCTCGTCGGGCGTGATCATAAGCTGTCCGCATCCACACTCCGCGCGCTGCAGCTTGCAAAAGAAAAGGGTATTCTTCTGTTTGTCGCAACCGGCAGAACGAGAGATATGGCACTTCCGCTGCGCGAGCTTTTCGATTTCGACGGCATTCTCTGTATGACCGGTCAGTATGCTTTCGACCGTGACGGCAATATGCTGCACACCATGCCGCTCGATAAGGATGATATCCGCCTGATGATGGAAATCCAAAAAACAGATCCGTTCCCCTGCCTTATTGTTGAGGGGAAAGAGTGCTTTACATCCATGCACTTCGAGGAGATGCAGGAACATTTCAGGAAGTTTAATTTGGAAGCACCTGCACTCTACGATATCAATCGAATCGAAGAGCATGACGTATATCAGCTTATCACCTATCTGCCCGAAACTTCGAATCCGAAACTCTCCCCCTTAAAACACATTCGCATTACGAATGCCGCTACTTTCTGCCATGATGTGATCCCGAAAGACGGTGGAAAACATGTCGGCATACGTGCTGTTGCCGCACATTACGGTATTTCTCCCGATGAGATCATGGTATTCGGAGACGGCAAAAACGATGTGGACATGCTCACACACGCCGGATTCGGTGTCGCTATGGGTAATGCCTGCGAAGAAGCAAAGGCCGCTGCAAACTATGTGACGGATGACGTGGATGAAAACGGTATTTTCAATGCATTGCGTCACTTTGAAGTAATATAATCCCTTTGAAAATAAAAAGTTCCGAACCGTACGCTCTGAACAGCGTATGATTCGGAACTCTTTTTTCTTTTATCTTCTCTTTCCCGAGCGAGACTTACAAATCGTGTAAAACAGCAAAGAAGCGGTCACAATGCAGGAACAGCCAGCCGCTGTATAGCAGGGCAGCCGCAGGTCCAGCATACCGAACACCATTGCTGCCACAGTTGTGAGTGCAGCTAAAATAATAAGCACAAGAAACGAAGCTTTATTTGCGTGTTCCAAAGTTTCCTTCCCCATTTTTAAGCCTCCTTATTTTACAGATACCAGACAGTTAGCAAGTTCTGCGAACTGCTCGAGTGTAAGTGCTTCGGCACGGGCATTTGCCTCAATGCCGGCCGCTGCAAACGCATCGATCACCGCCTGCTTCTTGAGCCCCATCGTATTGGAGATGGAATTGACCGCTGTCTT
>JAZNMV010000103.1:0-6577 GCA_045579885.1 Acutalibacteraceae bacterium
TTTTAGGCTTTGCCGACAGAGCCGAACAACTCCATCTTCTCTCTTACGGTAGCCTTGATAGCTTCTACGCCGGGAGCAAGAATCTTTCTGGGGTCGAAACCCTTACCAACAAGGTCCTTACCCTCTTCGATATACTTTCTGGTCTCAGCAGCGAAAGCGAGCTGGCACTCAGTGTTAACATTGATCTTGGAAACGCCCAGGGAGATAGCTTCCTGAATCATCTCTGCCGGGATACCTGTACCACCGTGGAGAACGAGCGGCATTGTGCCTGTGAGCTCCTGGATCTTAGCCAGAACATCAAAGTTCAGACCTGCCCAGTTTTCCGGGTACTTGCCGTGGATGTTGCCGATACCTGCAGCCAGCATTGTAACGCCGAGATCAGCGATCATCTTGCACTCTTCCGGATCAGCAACTTCGCCGTTGCCGACAACGCCGTCTTCTTCGCCGCCGATAGCGCCAACCTCTGCCTCAACAGAGATACCCTTTGCTTCTGCGATAGCGATGAGTTCCTTAGTCTTCTGGATGTTCTCTTCGATCGGGTAGTGAGAACCGTCGAACATGATGGAAGAGAAGCCTGCTTCGATGCATGCCAGAGCACCGTTGTAGGAGCCGTGGTCGAGGTGCAGAGCAACCGGAACAGTGATGTTCAGCTCTTCGAGCATGCCGTTAACCATACCAACGATGGTCTTGTAGCCGCACATGTACTTGCCAGCGCCCTCGGAAACACCGAGGATAACCGGAGAATTGTTCTCCTGTGCGGTCAGAAGAACTGCCTTAGTCCACTCGAGGTTATTGATGTTGAACTGGCCAACAGCATACTTGCCAGCCTTAGCCTTGTTCAGCATTTCCTTTGCAGATACCAACATAAGCTTTTGCCTCCAAAAAAGGTATTTTTATCTTTATTTATTATAGAGTAAATATGCAGAAAAATCAACCCTATTTTCTTCGATTCCCTCGAAGTTCGGCACAGTTTAAAACTGTATTTAAGTAATAAATATACGTCCGTAAAAGATAGCACAAAAATCTCTTTTCGCATATTCCATTTTCTGTCTATATGTGCTATTCTATTTCTGTATAAAGTGGTAAGTTTTTTACTGCCCAACTGCAATAAAGGAGGACTCCGTAATGCTGTACAAAAAGAACAGTGCTCCGAAACTGGAACCTGAACTTTTCAAAAATCCAACCGCCGAATATCGCGGTACACCGTTTTGGGCCTGGAACTGCAAGCTCGACCAAAAAGAACTTGAGTGGCAGCTTGAAATATTCAAAAAAATGGGCTTTGGCGGCGGACATATGCACGTCCGTACCGGTATGGCAACAGAATACCTGAGCGATGAATATATGTCGCTCATCAAGGCCTGCGTGGAAAAAGCCAAAAGTGAAAACATGCTCGCCTGGCTTTACGATGAAGACCGTTGGCCTTCCGGCGCCGCCGGCGGTTATGTCACAAAGGATAAGGAGAATCGCGCACGCTATCTCCTGTTCACGCCTACGCCTTACAGCGGTAAAACCGTTTCGAACTTTGATTCCTCTTCCCGCGGTGCACGTACCGAAAACGGATATCTGATGGCCTGTTTCGATGTAGAGCTTGATGCTGACGGCTATTTGATCTCCTCAAAGAGAATTGATGAAAACGAGCCTGCAAAGTACGAAAAGTGGTACGCTTATCTTGAACAGCCGAACGAAAGCGGCTGGTACAATAATCAGACCTACGTCAATACACTCGATAAAAAGGCAATGGATCGCTTTATCGAGATCACTTACGAAGCATATAACCGTACAATTGCAGATGAATTTGATAAGACTGTTCCGTCCATCTTTACGGATGAACCGCAGTTCACAAGAAAATCCACACTGAAGTTTGCTACGGATAAAACCGATGTCACTCTGCCGTGGACAGATGATCTCCCCGATACTTTCGCTGCAGCTTATAACGGTGAAGACCTGCTCTCCGGTATTCCAGAACTCATTTGGGACAAAGCCGATAAGAAGCCGAGTGTTCTGCGTTACCACTACCACGACCATATCTGTGAACGTTTCACCGAAGCCTTTGCGGATAACTGCGGCGCATGGTGCCGCGAGCACGGTTTGGCTTTGACCGGCCATATGATGGAAGAGCCGACACTTGAAAGTCAAACAGCTGCCCTCGGCGAAGCTATGCGTGCATACCGCGGTTTTGACTTGCCCGGCATCGACATGATCTGCGCCCGTTTTGAATACACAACAGCAAAGCAGACACAGTCCGCAGTACACCAGTTCGGCTATGAAGGTATGCTCAGCGAGCTGTACGGCGTTACTAACTGGGACTTTGATTTCAGAGGCCACAAGCTGCACGGCGACTGGCAGGCTGCTCTCGGCGTAACGATCCGTGTTCCCCATCTCTCGTGGGTATCCATGGCCGGTGAAGCCAAACGAGATTATCCGGCATCCATCAGCTACCAGTCTCCGTGGTGGGATAAGTACTCCCTTGTTGAAAACCATTTCGCACGTGTTGCAACAGCCATGACACGCGGCAAGCCTGTTGTAAAGGTCGGCGTGATCCATCCGGTCGAAAGCTACTGGCTGCACTGGGGTCCCGCAGAACAGACCGCACTTGTTCGCGATGAGATGGACCAGAACTTCCAGAACATCACCGAATGGCTGCTCTTTGGCGGTATTGATTTTAACTACATCAGCGAAAGCCTGCTTCCGAGCCAGTGTGCAGCCGCTTCTGCGCCGCTGCAGGTCGGCAAGATGGCCTACGATGTTATCCTTGTTCCGGGCTGTGAGACCCTGCGTTCGAGCACATTGGAGCGTCTTGAATCATTTGCTGCTGCCGGCGGCAAGGTCGTATTTACAGGTGCCATCCCTACACTCGAAAACGCTGTTGAAAGCGACCGCGCTGCAAAGCTGGCTGCTTCCTGTGTACGTGTTCCGCTTTCTCGCGGTGCAGTTCTCGAAGCTGTAGAATGTGCCCGTGTGATCGACATCCGCAACGAAACCGGTTCTCATACAAACAACCTGCTTTATCAGCTTCGCGCAGACGGTGAAGGCCGTTGGCTCTTCATTGCACACGGTAAGGAATCTGCGAATAAGAACCTCGCGCTGTATCAGGATCTGCGTATCCGTGTTGCCGGTGCTTGGACCCCGACCGTTTACAATACAATGACCGGCGAGACCGAGAAGATCGACTTCTCTGTTGAAAACGGACGCACAGAGATCCGCACACGTATGTACAGCTACGATAGCCTTCTGCTCTGGCTCGAGCCTGCCGGTGCAGACACGAAGTGCTGTGCAGAAACAGCTCTACTCGATCTTTGCGATCAGGGAATCGTACTCCCGAAAACATTTGCTTATACGCTCAGCGAACCGAATGCCATGCTGCTCGATCAGGCGGAATATGCACTCGACGATGAACCGATGCAGCCCTCTGAAGAAATCCTTCGTCTCGATAATGTCTGCCGTGCAAAGCTCGGCTGGCCGAGTCGCGAAAATCACGTTGCACAGCCCTGGGTCGTCCCGGATGAACCGATTACGCACAGCGTGCATCTGCGCTGGATAATCGAGAGCGATATCAACTACAGCGGCGCTTCTCTCGCTATTGAAGATGCCGAAACGGTTGAGCTCACATTGAACAGTGAGCCGGTTGAAAGCATAGTCACAGGCTGGTACGCCGATAAATCGATCAAGACCGTTAAGCTGCCCGATATCCATGTTGGTGAAAACGTTCTTGAAGCCGTGATCCCGTTCGGTAAGCGAACCAATATCGAGTGGGCATATCTTATCGGTGATTTCGGAGTTGAAGTCAACGGACGCAGCGTGAAGCTTGTTTCTGCAAAAGAAAAGATCGCTTTCGGTGATATCACAAAGCAGGGCTTCCCGTTCTATGGCGGTAATGTTACATACCGTATTCCGTTCACATCCAATGGCGGTGAGCTCACTATCCGCTCCTCTCACTACGCCGGTGCTCTGCAGACCGTACGTATTGACGGCGGCGAAGAGATCCCCATGATCTATCCCCCGTACACCGTATCGCTCGGCGAAGCTGCAGCCGGTGAACACACTGTAGATCTCACACTGTTCGGCCACAGACGCAACGGCTTCGGCCCTGTACATCTGGCTGACCTTGAAGCCTCCTGGATCGGACCGGATGCATGGAGAAGCCAAGGCGACAAATGGTGCTACGACTACCGTATCGCAGAAGAAGGTATCCTTTGCACACCGGTGATCACCGAAAAATAAGCTTGGAGGAAAACATGAATCAGAATCGAATTGACCGCATTATGCATGAGCTCGAACAGACCGGCGTTTCACAGATGCTGATCGTCGATCCCATGTCTATATACTACCTCACAGATGTCCGCAATTACCCCGGAGAGCGTTTCTACGCGCTTTTGCTCCGTAAGGATAAAACACCTGTCTACTTCCTGAATAATCTGTTTACGATCCCGCAGGATGTCGGTGCAGAGAAAGTATGGTACTCTGACACCGATCCCGTTATGGAGATTGTGGCACCCTACATCGATCACAGCACACCGCTCGGTGTCGATAAGGACTTGAAAGCAAGATTCCTGCTGCCGCTAATGGAACTGAAAGCTGCACCTGCATTTGTAAACACTTCTCTTGCTGTCGATACCGTACGCGGAATCAAAGACACAGAGGAACAGGAAAAGATGCGTGAAGCTTCCCGTATAAACGACCTCGCTATGGCAGAACTGAAAAAACTCGTGCATGAAGGTGTTACGGAAAGCGAGATCGCAGATCAGCTTTTGGAAATCTACCTTTCTCTCGGCGCGGAAGGTTTCTCCTTTGGCCCGCTTGTTGCTTTCGGTGCAAATGCTGCCGACCCGCACCACGGACCGGATGACACCGTACTAAAAGAAGGCGATGTAGTCCTTTTTGATGTAGGCTGCATTAAAAACGGTTACTGCTCCGATATGACCCGTTCCTTCTACTACAAATCGATCACAGAAGAACACCGTGTGATCTACGAAGCCGTTCGCAAAGCAAATGAAGAAGCGATTGCAAAAATCAAACCCGGTGTTCCGCTCAAAGAACTCGATCTCGCTGCAAGAGATCTGATCACCGAAAAAGGTTACGGTCCGAATTTCAACCACCGTCTCGGCCATTTTATCGGTCTTTCCGAGCACGAATTCGGCGATGTATCTTCTGTAAATGAGACCTTGGCTGTTCCCGGTATGATTTTCTCCATTGAACCCGGTATTTATGTTACAGGCGATACCGGCGTACGCATTGAAGACCTCGTACTGGTAACGGAAGACGGCTGCGAAGTACTGAACCATTTCCCGAAAGAGCTCGAGATCCTCGGCTGATAACTAAAATTTAACAATAAAAAACTCCCGCTGCCTTTCGGTAAGCGGGAGTAATTTTTTATTTAGAACATACAGCAGATTAGTTATCTGCGGACTTGCGCTGAAGCAGAACCGCAGCAATAATGATAACGCCCTTGAATGCTTCGCGGAGGAACGGCGGAACACCCATCAGGTTCAAAAGGTTATTCATAACAGCGATGATCAGCATACCGAATACGGTACCGACGATAGAACCCTTACCGCCGGACATGCTTGTACCGCCAACAATAACAGCTGCAATAGCGTCCATTTCGTAGCCGCTGCCTGCGTTAGCCGGGTCCATAGCACCGATACGGGAAATCTGAAGAACAGATGCAATGGAAACAACCGCACCCATAAGTGCATAAACACCCATCTTAACACGATTTACATTGATACCGGAAAGACGTGTTGTTCTCTCATTGGAACCGACAGCAAAGGTATGACGGCCGAATACGGTCTTCTTGGAAACGAAGTACAGAACAACAGCCAGAATGAGCCAATAGATGATCGGCAGGATCATCTGACCGCCTATTCTCGTGCTGGTGATTTTCAAAAAGCCTTTCGGTACAGCCGGAGAGTAAGACTGCATAAAATGCTGTGTTACACTGCGCAGGATCTTCATAGCACCCAGTGTTGCGATGAACGGCGGAATTCTGCCTGCCGTGACCAGTACGCCGTTAAATGCACCGAGAAGTGTACCGAAAATAACAGCAATAACAATAGCTGCAATGAAAGCCGGAACACCGGTAAGGCCGATAATACCGAGCCAGCCACCTGTGTTTGCATCGATCAAAGCCATAACGACTGCGCCGATAGCAACAACCGTGGAACCAACTGCAAGATCGATACCGCCGGAGATGATAACGAATGTCATACCCAAAGCAATAATACCGACACTGGAGTTGTTGCGGAGAATATTCATCCAGTTATTGAACCATGCGGTAAACCAGCTGCCGAAATTCGGATAGTCAAATCCGAGAGCGATCGTCTGCAGGATCACCATAACGATCAGTGCTACGCCTGTGGAAAAAAGCTCATTATTTTTCCGCATATTCACGAACCACTGGATCACGTTCATTTTTTTAGTTTTTTCACTCATAATAAGACTACTCACCTTTCTGCGAGGCGCACGATTTGTTTTTTACATGCAAAACATGTATTTCTGTCGGCGTGCCTCTAAGCCGACAACCAAAAGGTGCCGGGCCTGAATATCAGGCCTCGCCTCCCGTTGCAAGGCGCATGAT
>JAZNMV010000104.1:0-5270 GCA_045579885.1 Acutalibacteraceae bacterium
GGCAAGAGCGTCTGCACAATGGGACTGTTCTACAACACCTACCGCATTTTAGCGCACCTGCTGCCGAAATGCATTCTTATGAAATTCACACACTGCTGAAAAACAAAAAGGCCGACAGAAGGAATTTTCCATCTGTCGGCCCTTAAATTTTACTTATTGATCCAACTGCATTCGTACGCTTCGTCGAGCATAGCGACGATATTTTCAGCCGGAACATTGCCCATGATGTTATGTACCTGATTGAACACAAAGCCGGAGTTCTTACCAAGCACACCGGTCAGGAAGCGAACATTTTCGCGAACCTCTTCCGGGCTCTTAACGCCGAGGATCTGCTGTGTGTTGCAGCCGCCGCCCCAGAAGCAGATCTTATCGCCGTAACGGTCCTTAAGGGTGTTCGGCTCCATGTTGTTTGCGGAGATCTGCACCGGATTCAGCACGTCCACACCCGCTTCAATGAAGTACGGGATGAGGGGTTCCACGGAACCGCAGGAGTGCAGGAAGATTTTCATATCGGAATTCTCATGTACGAAATCGCAGAACTTCTTCACATACGGGAAGCAGAACTCCTCGTACATTTCGGGGCGGATCATCGGTGCGTTCTGCATGCCGAGGTCGGAGTTCAGCGCGATACAGTCGATATTGCCCTTTTTATCGGCACGGAGCAGCTTTTCAAAATGCGCAATATTTCTTGCGTGCTGTACTTCACGGGCTTCCAGAACATCGTCCGGATCGGTGTACATATCGCATGCTTCTTCAATGCCGCCGAAATATGCGCCGTACTCCATGTACATGTTGAAAAAATCGCCCTTTTCACGCATTTCGTCCGCTTCTTTTACAACTTCTGCAATCTCTTCATCTTCATTCAGTTCACTGACCTGCAGCCAGTCGCCGTCGAAGAAGAAGCCGCCCTTCGGCATACGCATCTTGCGGTCGCCGACATAGACCATGAAGTCGCCGTTTTCCTGCAGCTGCGGATTCAGCTTACCGCAAGCCTGGAATGTGTACTCGCCGCGAACATTCCACGGCACGGGCTTCTTCCAGCGTGCTCTGAGCAACTTTGTGTCGATGTGGAAACGGTCGATGATATCATCCTCCACACGGGCCAGCATCTGTACGGAGTCGATGAGCTCAATGTTATCGCAATCCATACCGAGATGCTTTCTCAAATTCCAATATGCAAACGCGGAAATACCGGTGGAAAAATGTGCACCGAGGTCGATCGGAAAACGGTCCACGGGCTTATGCTCGATCGCATTCAGCACACGCTGTCTGCGGGATAAGGTTTCAACGGGCATACAAACACTCCTCTGTCAAAAAAGTAATATACACGGTTTCTTTATTCTCATCATACTGGAAAGAAACGCTTATTTCAACTGCTTTTTTTCGTTTATCAATTTTTTGTGATTTTCAATCAATTTTTGAATATCAAAAAAAGAGTGCGCTGCAAAATGCAACGCACTCAAAATCAATAAAATCTGTCTTCAAGCGGAAGATATGTCTGGTATGTCGGCAGTGCACGGTAAGCCGGACGGATAATGCGTCCGCCGGTCGTCAGTTCCTCAATGCGGTGTGCACACCAGCCTGCAATGCGAGATACCGCAAACATCGGCGTGAAGAGATCTTCCGGAATACCGAGCATTTCATAGACAAGCCCGGAATAAAAGTCCACATTCGCACATACAACTTTTTTGTGGCCGGTAACCTTCTTGAATGCATACGGTGCAAGACGCTCTATGCGCTCGTAGAGATCGAACTTATCGTTAAATCCCTTTTTCTCCGCCAGCACCTTCGCCTGCTTTTTCAGCTCCACGGCACGCGGGTCGGAGAGCGTATAAATCGCATGGCCGATACCGTAAATGAGGCCGCTCCGGTCGCCGACTTCCTTTTTGAGAATCTTCTCGAGATAGTTTTCCACTTCGTCGTCGCTGTCCCAATGCTGAACGTTCTGCATGATGTCGTCCATCATCTGGCGCACCTTGTGGTTCGCACCGCCGTGGCGGTATCCCTTGAGCGAGCCGATCGCTGCGGCAATTGTGGAATACGTATCGGTATGTGCGGAGGTCAGCACACGTGCGGTAAATGTCGAGTTGTTGCCGCCGCCGTGCTCGGCATGGAGTACCATGCAAAGGTCCAGAAGCTCCGCTTCCTCGCGGGTGAAGGAACGGTCTTCACGAATGGAATTCAGAATGGCTTCGGCTGTGTGGTGCTGCGGCTCAAACGGATGGAAAAACATCGTCTGTTTATCGAAATGGCGGCGCTTTACCTGATAAGCATACGTCATGATCGCCGGCATACGGGCAATGAGAGAAATACTCTGGCGCATATTGTTTTCAAGCGACAGATCATCCGGGTCATCATCGTAGGAATAGAGCGTCAGCACAGCACGTGCAAGCTTATTCATAACATCCTTCGAGGGGTTCTTCATGATGACATCTTCCGGGAAATACTCCGGCAACTCACGGTTTTCATACAGAAGCTGACAGATACGGTTATACTGGCGTGTATCGGGCAGCTTACCGAAAATCAAAAGCCACACGATCTCCTCATAGGCAAAACGGCCTTCCGCACGACAGCCCGCGATAATATCGGAAACATTCATGCCGCGGTATGTCAATCTGCCTTCGTCCGGTATCTTGTCGCCGTCGTCGATCAAATAGCCGTGTACATTGCACACATGTGTAAGGCCGGCCATAACACCGGTGCCGTCCTGATTTCGAAGACCGCGCTTGACACGGTAATAGTCATATTCATCTTTCTGAATAAAATTGTTCGCACGAAACTCAGCACAAAGCTCGCTGACGGTCGTACTGGTATCACTTTCATTGATCAATCTCTGCACAAAACTCACCCTTTCTCTAAAACCGTAAAACTTCTCTCCTGTTTCAAGTATTGGAACTATTCTATCGCAAAGAGGTTGGCACGTCAAGCTTTTTTATCAGCTTTTTGAAATTCGTAACTCATTTAATTTCATTTTACGTATTAAAGATTTTCTTTTTTCGGCATTTTCAGCCGGATTTTGAATTTACCACAACACCATTTTGCAAAAGGATGATGTGATTGAAAAAAACACTTCGCCGCTTTTTACTGTTCACAGTCACACTGTGGGTGCTCACGGGCATCATACCGCCTGCCCTGTACTTTTGTATGGAGCCTCAAGCTATCTCCCCCACGGCTTTCGCATCTCCTTCTCCGGTACCGATTTCGAAATCTCCGTCCGCTTCATCAGCTTACCGTATTTTAGATACCTCCGATAATACCGTACTCGAAGTTTCGGAAGAAGAATTTTTGCTTCCGGCGCTCCTGTGTGAAATGTCGCCCGATGCCCCAAAAGAAGCGCTCAAAGCGCAGGCCGTCGCGATTTTGACACACTACAGCCGACTTCGCACGCTGAACGCAGAAAAAGAATATCACTTTACGTGTGATACGGAGAACGCCGAGGTCTACACGGAGAAAGAAAAACTCGCCGAACGGTACGGCGAGCAATGGGAATCGATTTCGGCTTCTGTTTCGGCTCTGTGTGAAGAAGTTTCAAAGCAGCGGCTTTATTTTGAAGATGAGCTGATCACCGCTCCTTTTTTCGCGATATCCGCCGGCTGTACACAGCCGAACGAAAACGTATGGGCCGGTGAACCGCTTCCATACCTACGCGGCATCGCCTGCCCTTATGACATGCTGCACAGCAAATTTCAGCAGACCGCAAGCTTTTCGCCCGAGGAAATAAGATCCGCCTTCCCTGAAATCGCGTTTTCCGAGGATCCGGCAGCGTGGTTTTCGGAACCGATACTGTATCCCACGGGTTACGTAGAGGAAATCACACTCTGTGGCAGCGCACTCTCCGGTGTGGATGTCCGCACAGCACTCTCCCTGCGCAGTGCTGCCTTCTCGGTGGAATTTTCGGACGGTACATTTCATTTCACAACACGCGGATACGGACACGGCGTGGGTATGAGTCAGGCCGGTGCCATCTATCTCGCGGAACAGGGAGAAACCTATGAAAATATACTCTCCTATTTTTACCCCGGAACTAAACTGAGAAGAGAAAACTGAAAGGTGCGCCGTACCTACAGCGCACCTTTCGTGTTTTTTTATTTAACTTTAAACTTCAAAATGCGCATCGTGTTGAGAACCGTGAGCGCCATAACACCGACATCGGCGAAAACACCCATCCACATCGGCACAAAGCCCATCGGTGTGCAGATCAGCACAGCAGCTTTGACCGCAAGCGAAAATACGATATTGAAATATATAACACCCATGCAGCGCTTTGAGAGGCGGATCGCACGCGGCAAGAGGGAAAGACTGCCGCCCGCAAGCACAGCATCCGCTGTTTCAATGGCAGCCTCGGAACCGAGACCCACCGCAACACCGCAATCCGATGCAGCGAGAACCGGTGCATCGTTTACGCCGTCGCCGACAAATACGCGTACACCTTCCATTTTTTCGACCTCCGCTGCCTTATCCTGCGGCAGCAGACCTGCACGGTATTCCTTAATGCCCACCTGTTCCGCGGTGATCTTTGCGGCCTGCTCGTTGTCGCCGGTCAGCATGACAACGCGCTTCACACCGGCTGTGCCAAGTGCCTGAACCGCCGCTGCGGAATCCGGCTTTACGGTATCCGAAAGTGTGACCGCACCGGCACAGTGCCCGTTTACGGCAACCATGACCGTGGATGCCGGTACACCGGAGACATCCACACCGTTTTCCTTAAGGAAACTCTCGCGTCCTACGAGAACTGTATTATCACGGATTTTAGCGCGAATACCGCGTCCGGCAATTTCTTCGATCTCATCGGCTTCCGGTACTTCTCCCGCAGCTTCGCAGATCGCCTTCGCAACGGGGTGCACGGAACGCGCTTCCACCGCAGCCGCAAGCTTCAGAAGATCCTGCTCACCGATACCCTTTGCCGTCCAAACGGAGGCAACGCGCAATGTACCGGTCGTGACGGTACCGGTCTTATCCAATACGACCGTATCCGTTTTCGAGAGCGCTTCCAGATACTTGCCGCCCTTGATGAGCACACCGTTCTTGGAAGCCACACCGATACCGGCAAAGAAGCCGAGCGGCACGGAAATAACAAGTGCGCACGGGCAGGATGCTACGAGCATGGTCAGCGCACGGTACAGCCATGTACTGAATGTGCCTAATCCGAGCAGCGTGGGCACGACCGCAACGAGGATCGCGAGAACCAGTACGATCGGTGTATATACACGCGCAAAACGCGTAATGAGCTTTTCGGCACTGCCCTTTCTTGCGGAAGATTCCTCGATCAT
>JAZNMV010000105.1:0-2044 GCA_045579885.1 Acutalibacteraceae bacterium
ACTCGTGAGCAGCTCGATTTTATCACATACGACAGTTACCCGAACTTTGCTTTCGGTCTGGACACAAGCAAACTTGAGGCTCGTTCTTTGAGAGACAGAGAAACGTCTTTCAATCTGATGAGGACCAGAAGTGCATCCCGCCGATTTGGTATTATGGAACAGCAGAGCGGTCCGGGCGGCTGGAACACACGTATGGTACAGCCGTCTCCGAAGCCGGGACAGCTGCGCTTGTGGACCTTCCAGTCTGTAGCGCACGGCGCGGATTTCGTCAGCTATTTCCGTTGGCGCACCTGTGCTATGGGTACGGAGCTGTACTGGCACGGTCTTTTAAACTATGATAACCGTGATAACCGACGTTTGGCGGAGCTTAAGCGTACATATAACGACCTTGAAAAGATTCATGGTGCAGCCGGTGCAAAAGTTTCTGCAAAGGTTGCTGTTTTGTGCGACTATGATAATGAGTGGGACGGCATGCAGGACAAGTGGCACGGTCCGCTTCGCTGGCAGAGTATGGACGGCTGGTTCAAAGCACTGCAGCGCGCACACATTCCGTTCGATTTCGTAAATATCGATGACCGGGGTACATCCGAACCGCTTGAAAATTACGATTTTATTGTGTACCCGCATCCGACGATCATCACACAGGCGAGAGCGGATCAGCTCAAAGCGTATGCCGAAAAGGGCGGTACATTGCTCTTTGGCTGCCGCAGCGGTTACAAGGATATCAACGGTCATGCGCCTATGACACCGATGCCGGGGCTCCTGCGTGCACTTACCGGAGGCACGGTTGAGGACTTCACGTTTATCGGTCCGGCAGATGCACCCGAGTATATGGTTTGGAACGGAACCCGAATTCCGACTCCGACCTTCAACGATATCCTGAAACCCGAAGCAGATACATGCGAAGTTCTGGCAGTGTACGAGGGTAATTACTATTCCGGTGCACCGGCACTTTTGAAAAACAAAGTGGGGAACGGTACGGTCTATGCTTTCGGTGCGGTATTCGGTGAAGAGACTGTAAATGTATTTGTTGAAATGCTGGGGATCAAATCTCCGGTTTGCGATATTTTGGAAGTTCCGGAAGAGATCGAGCTTTCCGTGCGAAAGGCTTTAGACGGTACGGAGTATATCTTCCTCCTGAACTTCTCCGAAAATACGCAGGAGATTGCGGTACATACCGCAATGCAGGATCAGCTCACCGAAACAGAGCTTTGCGGCAGACATGTCATGCAGCCGTATGATGTTTTGGTTCTGAAAAGATAAAATTCACATTTGAAATTCTCGGCGTTTTGACGCCGATGGGGAGGAATTATCATGAGAGAAGAAGAAAAAATCTTTGCCGGTAAGTTCTATTGGCCGGGTCATCCGGATCTGGTTGCGCTGAAGCTGAAGTGCCACAACCTCTGTTCCGAGTACAACCGTACATTCGAGCATGAGAAGGAAAAGCGTGCAGAGATCGTAAAGGAAGTTTTCGCAGGTTTCGGTGAGGGCTCTTTCGTACAGGGCCCGATCACCATCCACTACGGCTGCCACACAACGATCGGTAAGAACTTTTTCGGTAACTTCAACCTGACCATTCAGGACGATGCTAAGGTCACGATCGGCGATCGCGTCAATTTTGGCCCGAATGTTACGATCGTTACTCCGCAGCATCCGCTTCTGCCGGATGAGCGCCGTGCACTGAAGACCAAGGACGGCCGTGAGATCCGTGTGTGCTATGCAGAGCCGGTTACCATTGGTAACGATTGCTGGTTCGGCGCAAATGTTGTTGTTTGCCCGGGTGTCACCATCGGTGATAACTGCGTTATCGGTGCAGGCAGTGTTGTTACAAAGGATATTCCTGCAAACAGCATTGCGGTTGGCAATCCGTGCCGCGTACTGCGCACGCTGGATGATAAGGACAGCATGAAGCATCGTCCGGAGCTGTCCGGCCACGAAGAATTTGTTTTTGTTTGATCGGTTTAAAAAACTCAGGCTGCGGACGTTCCTCCAGCCTGACTTTTTTTGCTTGTAGAACATAATGCCTTGAATTTCGTGTCTTTTA
>JAZNMV010000106.1:0-12824 GCA_045579885.1 Acutalibacteraceae bacterium
TGTGTCCCGCCGCACTTCGGGCAGACGGTCGGCTCGTTTTCCGCTACGATAACTTCACCGCAATCGCAGTACCAAGCCGGGATCTGATGACCCCACCACAGCTGACGGGAAATACACCAATCCTTGATGTTATCCATCCAGTTATAATATGTTTTTTCCATACGCTCCGGAATGAAGCGGATCTCGCCGTTGCGAACTACATCGACAGCGGGCTTTGCGAGCGGCTCCATCTTAACGAACCACTGTGTGGAAACGCGCGGCTCAACAACAGTACCGCAGCGATAGCAGGTACCGACATTGTGCTTGAGCGGCTCAACCTTAATGAGGTAACCGCCCTCTTCCAGATCCTTAACGATCTGCTTTCTTGCTTCTGCAGCAGGCATACCTGCATACTTGCCGCCGTTCTCATTGATCACAGCGCTCTCATCCATAACGTTGATGACAGGCAGGTTATGACGCAGACCAACTTCGAAGTCGTTCGGGTCGTGTGCCGGAGTGATCTTAACAACGCCGGTACCGAAGTCCATTTCTACATAGCTGTCTGCAACGATCGGGATCTCCTTATTGACGAGCGGCAGAGTAACGGTCTTACCGACCATATCCTTGTAACGCTCATCATCCGGATGAACAGCAACTGCAGTATCGCCCAGCATGGTTTCCGGACGGGTCGTTGCGAGCTGGATCCAGCCGGAACCGTCGGTAAGCGGGTAACGCAGATGCCAGAAGGAACCGTCCTTTTCTTCAAACTCAACTTCCGCATCGGAAATAGAAGTCTTGCAGTGCGGGCACCAGTTGATGATACGCTCGCCGCGATAAATCAGGCCCTTATCGTAAAGCTTCTTGAAAACATGGTTAACAGCCTTGTTGCAGCCTTCATCCATTGTGAAGCGCACACGGTCCCAGTCGCAGGAGGAACCGAGCTTCTTCAGCTGCTCAACGATACGTCCGCCGTACTGTTCCTTCCATGCCCATGCACGCTCAAGGAATTTCTCTCTGCCAAGGTCTTCCTTGGAAATGCCTTCCTTGCGCATAGCTTCAACGATCTTTGCTTCGGTCGCGATAGACGCATGGTCCGTACCCGGCAGCCACAGAGCGGAATAGCCCTGCATTCTGCGCCAGCGGATCAAAGTATCCTGCAGTGTTTCGTCCATAGCATGACCCAGATGCAGCTGACCCGTGATGTTCGGGGGCGGGATCACGATGGTATACGGTTTTTTCTTAGAGTCGACTTCTGCATGGAAATACTTTCCCTGCATCCAAAAGTCGTAAATTCGGTCTTCAACTTCTCTCGGCTCGTAAGCCTTTGCAAGTTCCTTAGACACTTATATCCCTCCGTTTATATATACATATATATAATAGCTTGTCCTATTGACTATTTATTATCTCATTCCACTTGCCTTTTGTCAAGCACAGAGCGCAAAATCGCGGCATCTCCTGCGCATATTTGCGGATTTTGCAGAACATTCCGTTTTGGCAGCACTTCCTGTTTCAAGTGTCGGGCACAGTTATTCTTTCTGTATATGCACTAAACTTTACACGTATGTAACACATCATTTTCTTCCTGTTTCGACACAAAAACCGCAAAAACTATGCAACATGTGCAGAAAAGCCGCAGAAAATGCGGCTTTTTCTCACAAAAAAAGGTTATAAATTCATGGATAAGGCTTGAAATTCTGTAATTTTCATGTTACAATGTAACCAAGTTGTAACAAGTTTGTAACTATCCTTGTTCTTTCAACATTGATATTTCTGAAAATTGATTATATGGAGGCATTCGATATGCAGATTTTGAAACGAGCCGCCCGTACGGCCGCAGCGCTTATGTTCGCTGTGTTGGTCGTAACGGTGTGCGCAGCCTTGCCGGGCTCTTCCATGGAAGTTCACGCGGCAAGCGACCTTACTTCCATCGGACTTGCCGAACACGGTCTGATGGCTTACCGCGACGGTTGGAAATATGTCTATGGCGGTTACGGTAACTTCACTTCAAGCGGTGTTCGCTCCTCCGACTGCAGCGGTCTGATTTACTCCTACCTCTGCTGGACGGACGATAACAGCGCGGTCAGCCCGAACTGGAGCTATCCGCGTACCGTTACACAGCAGGCCAACCGCTCCAGTGAATCCGGTTCTCTTGATACACTTCCCCGTACACACGGTCTTCTGATCACGACTTCCGGTTATTCCCATGTCGGCATTTATGTTGGCAACAACATGGTCGTAGACAACAGCACCTGGGGTGTGGATATGCGCCTTGACTCCATCGATAAGCACGGTTGGAGAAAATGGCATAAGCTCGACTGTGTAAGCTACCCCACAAACGGCTGGTACATGTTCGACGGTGACTATTACTATTATGAAAACGGTGAGTACGTTGTAAATACCACACGCACGATCGATGGCGTAACCTACACCTTTGGCAGCGACGGTCTTTCGAGTAAGACGGGCAGCGGATCCAACGACGGATATGATGAAGCTGACGGTAATTCGAACGCACGCACTACAACAGGCGTACGTCTGCGCAAGGGTCCGGGCACCGAGTACGGTACAGTTACCGTACTTTCCGAAGGCACACGTTTGAATGTGATCAATACCGAAAACAGCGAATGGTACGGTGTTGAAACCCGTTCCGGTCAGAAGGGTTATGTCAGTGCTAAATATATTAAGGTCACCGGCCCCGTTGTGGAGCAGGCTGCACCCGAAGTTGAAGAACCGGCAGAAGAATCTCCCGATGTCAATGCTGCTGAGGGCAAACCCGCTAAGGTAACCACAGCTGTGCATCTGCGCAGCGGCAAGAGTACCGGTTCCCAGTCACTCGGTGTTATTTCCGCCGGTACATCCATTAAAGCATCCGATATCGGCGACAACAGCTGGTATAAAGTTTTTGTTAACGGAAAGACCGGCTATATGTTCCGCGAATATGTTCGTCTGGACAGCGAGCCCACCCCCGAGCAGCCTTCCGAAAGCGGTACAAGCCGCGCTGCAAAAACAACGGCGGGCGTACACATGCGCAGCGGCAGAGGCACAAACTTCTCTTCCGTAATGCTTGTCAATGAATATACCCCCATCACGGTAACCGATACTTCAGACAGCAGCTGGTACGGTGTAAGCTATAACGGCAAAACCGGTTTCATCAGCAGCCAGTACATCTCCCTTTCCGGCAGCACAGCTTCCGAAAAGACCGAGAGCAGCACAACCGCACCGAACACCGAATCCGCAACAGCATGGACAACCACCGGCGTCTATATGCGTAAGGGCAAAGGTACGGAGCACGAAACTGTTACACTTCTGAATGAGAACACACCCGTTCTCATCACAGATACAAGCAACTCTGAATGGTACGGCGTTTCTGCAAACGGTATGACCGGCTATGTATACAGCCAGTACATCCAAACCGAAAAAAGCAGTGAGGTTTCTGCCGACATCATGGTAACGGATGCTTATCTGAATCTGCGAAAGACAGCAGACCGAAACAGCGACATTCTTTTGGTTATTCCGGAGAATACAGCTGTAGCGGTTACAGATAAGAATAATGCTGAATGGTACACAGTTTCTTACAACGGCAAAACAGGCTATGTTTCTGCCGAGTATCTCAAATAACATAACACGCTCCGTAGGCGGTGCAAGGAAGTTTGTCTTCCTGTGCATCGTCTACTTTTTTACAAAAAAGTAGACGATGCACAGGGTTTTCGAAAAACTTTTTCGAAAACCTTCTCTGATTATACGCGAAGGGGACTCCGGACCGTCCCCTTCACACATCCCCTGCCAAGGAGCACGCTCTCCTATTCTCATTGTTTTAGTTTTTCAAAAAAGTAGACGATGCACCTATCCCCGTTTCTCTTGCGCTTATTTGCAGATTATGATACTGTTATCCTATACCTCGAAATCTTCAACACAAAGGATGTGCAGCTGTGGAAAAGATCCTTCTTGATACCGATATCGGCGGCGATATCGATGATGCGATATGTCTCGCCTATCTCTTAAAAGAACCGGAATGCGAACTCATCGGTATTACAACTGTATGCGGCGATTCCGAAAACCGCGCCGCTGTAGCCGATGCCATCTGCAAAGCTGCCGGCAGAAAAATCCCTATCGTCGCCGGACTCGATCTGCCGCTGCAGCCAATCCCATTTTACCCTACACCGGAAGGTGCCGGTGCACTAAAAAACTGGCCGCACGATGATTTTCAAAAAGGTAACGCTCCGGAGTTTCTGTATGAGAAGATCAAAGAAAATCCGGGCGGAATTACGCTTCTTGCGATCGGCAATATGACAAACATCGCTGTTCTGTTTCGCGAGCATCCTGATACCCCCTCCCTATTAAAGGGGTTCTATGTCATGAACGGCTACTTCGGCACTGCGCCGCTGCCCGAACCGCTTTACAATTGGAACGCATGGGCAGATCCGCTCGCTTCAAAGCTTGCTTTCGAAGCCCATGTTCCCGTGCACAGAGCCGTTCCGCTTGAGGTAACGGATATGCTCACGGTTGAGGCCGAATATGCTCATAGCTTACTAAAAAAGGACAGTCGGTTAATGAATTCCGTTTTTGATTTCGGCAGCGCATGGCTTGAAAATCAGGGAAAACTCACGCTGCATGATCCTTTAGCTGCCGTTTGCATTTTTCATCCCGATATCTGCACTTTTGAACGCGGAACTGTCCGTGTCGAGTGTGAATTAGAATCCGACATGGGCGGCACAGCATTTACAGCTAATGAAAACGGCAATGTTGAGATTGCCCGAACTGTTGACCGAGAGCGATTCTACCGCATTTTAAGCGATACACTGAATAACTGACATAAAAAAGCAGATGACAGAACCTCTGTCACCTGCCTTTTTCTTTTAAATCACAGCATCAGATCGCCGGACTCCCGGCGCTTTACTTCCTTAGAGTTCCCTTTCTGAATATTATCTTCTATTCCCCCTGAACTACATCCAGATAAACGCCGCAGTCTTCCAAAGCCTTTGGAAGCTCTGCGTTTTCCAGAAAATAAAGTTCATGCAGCGCTCTGGTACAACCCAAATATACTTTCTGGCGAAAATCCGGCTTATCCAGAAGAGAGCCGACAAAATCGAACAATATAACCGTATCGAATTCCAATCCCTTTGCAAACAGAAGCGGTATGATCACCAGTCGGCCCGTAATTCGCTCTTCCGGAGAACTGATCAGCTGTATGTCCCGAGCCGCATCACACTTCTTTTTCAGATAACGTGCAAGCTTTATCGCTTCGTCTGCGGTTGAAGTAATGATCGCTGCGGTATTGTATTTCTTCATCGTCTCCAATAAACCGACAGCACCGGCAAATATATCTTTCGCATGGATATACTGCGGCTTCCTCACCGGACGCTCAAAATAAGAATACGTCTCCCGAATCGGATGCTCTGCCGAATCGATCAGTTGAAATGCCAGTGCATTGATATCGCTCGAAGATCTGTAGCATTTCTCAAGGCAAATTTTCACCGTATCCGAACCAAAAATCTCTTCGAACATGCGGTAATCACGAATTGTTGTATAGGGATTCACTGTTTGGTGGATATCCGCCAGAATCGTAAATGTGCTTTTCGGAAACAAGCTCTTGATTATATACAGCTGGATCAGACTATAGTCCTGCGCCTCATCAATTACGACATGCTGAATATCCGGATTGACCGGAACTTTCCCCATAAGAACGCGAACAAGCAGATACAAAAGCGCATCTTCATGCAAAAGTTTTCTTTGGCGAAGTGAAAAAGCCACTTTTTCAGCGGCATCATTCTCTTCACCGATTCTGCTGAAAAACGCATCCAACGCGTCGACAAGCAAATTCTCGGGATCAAGCTGATTCAGATTAGCAAATTCCGAAACCGCATAGTCTATGCACCGTCTCACCGCTTTTCTGTACAGACCCGGGATCTCATCCTTCATCACAAACTCTTCGTGACTTTCGACGATATCCCTGCAGATCATCTCCCGGCTTGCTGAAAAATAATCCTCTATATGATTAATGATCAGCTCTTTTATTTTTTCATACTTTCTCTTAAAAGAAAGATTTCCGGTTTTTACCCATTTTTCACGAAAGATCTTTTCCGAAAAAATAAGTGTCCCTTTGTAATGGATATCCGGAATGCGATAGGTAAAGTTTGAAAAATACCGAATGAAGAAATGCAGCAAATCCAGTGAATATTTCCACCTGAAAATTGCTTCTTCGTGCGGGTCTGCTTCTTCCTTATCTAAACGCTGCATTTGCTCATAAAGCGACTCAAACCGAAATCTCTCATCTGTACCTGCGGACAGAAAGTCGCTGAACACAAGGGTTTCAACCGGTTTTTCTCCCAGTTCCGGAAGTATGGACGCCACATAGGAGCTGTAGATACTGTTGTTTGAGATGATCAGAATTTTATCCGATGTCATTGTATCGCGGTTTCGGTACAGAATGTATGCCAGGCGATGCAAACCGACACTTGTTTTTCCGCTGCCGGCCAATCCATAGATCAGACAGTTCCGGTCTGCCCTGCTGCGAATCGCCTCATTCTGCTCTTTTTGAATACTGCCTACAATAACACGGAGCTTGTTATCCGTACTCTGCGACAGAACCTCTCCCAATATACTGTCATGCATAGAGGAATCCGTGTCGTACGCGTACACAAGCTTTCCGTTCTCGATCTCATACTGCCGTTTCAGAACAAGTTCCACATTCCGTTTCCCGGAAGGAGTATCGTACCATGCAGGCCCGAGATCGAATGTGTAAAACATAGAAGCCGCCGGAGCACGCCAATCCACTACGTATATCCGGTGCGGATCTTCTTTCGCTAAACCGTGTAATCCAATATAGACTTCCCGGTTTCTGCCGCTCCCGCTTTTAAAATCAATACGACCGAAATACGGCTGCTTCAGCATCCGTTCCATTCTTTGAAGCTCAATTTCATTGCGTTCAAACTGTGTTTCCGAATCGGCTATATTTTGATCCAGCACATTCAGTTCCACCGCGTCGTCAAAATCCCGGACGACATGTCGGTTCTCTTCCCACATGTTTTTCCGGTCTTCAACGATTTTGTGTTTCAAATTTACTTTGTTCTCTTTCAGGTATTTGATTTTAGTCCGAATGATTTCCTCAACCTCAGTAAAATAGGCCTTCTCAAGCTGAAAATCCTTTGGATCCAAATACAATTCTCTCCTTTTTCAGAACACAGCAATGCCGCATGGACATTGCTGTGTTCAAACGTCTGTCTGTTATTTTTACCAATGCACGCCAAGCTCTTTGAGCGCAGCATCGGTCTGCGCCTTACTTTCTACGGTGATCGCATGCATGCCGAAATTGATTGCAGCCTCCGTATTCTCTGCCTTATCATCCAGAAAAACAGCGTTTTCGGGGATGATGCCGTAGCGTTCACAGATAGCTTCATAGATCACGCGGTCGGGCTTTACCTCTTTTATCTCATAGGAAATCAGTGCACCGTCCGCATACTCGAGAAAATCAAATCTCGGTTTCGCACGGTTATAACCGAACTCACTGAAATTCGAAAGGATATACACCTTATAGCCTGCTTCTTTGAGGCCCTTCAGCCAATCAGCCGCATAAGGAAATACCGTAACAAAATCATGGCACTCATGCACGATGCGTGCGATCTCATTCGGATACTGCGGCGCGTTTCGGGTCAAAAGCTCCACAAGCTCCTCTTCACTCAGTGCACCACGGTCGAGCTCGTACCATTCTTTGCTGCGTACCGTAGCATCAGCAAGCGTCTCAACAAGTGCTTCGCCGAACATCTGCACAAAGCTGTCGCGCCAGTGCCATTCGGTCAGCACGTTGCCGATATCAAAAATCACTGTATCGATCATACCAAGCGCCTCAATCAGCCGAATGCGGCCTGATTCTGTACCGGACTTGCACGCTTTTCGAGATTCGGGAAGCGGTGCTCCAGTGCCGCAAAGGAGATCTCTACATCTTCATGGACTTCATCCGGGCTGAATGCGCCGAGGGTCAGCATATCCTTATCGCGCAGAACATTCCAGTTAAAGGTGAGACCGACATACGGCGTGACACGGCCGGCTGCCATGGACTTAATGTTCATGACCGGCTTCTTTGCATTCTGAATGATGGATGCAACGGTCTCGATCTCGACCTGCATCAAAAAGCCCATGCAGTTGAAAATCTGGATATAGGTCTCGATGTCATACTCATTATTGTCGGTATAGGTGATCAGCTCCGGCATATGTGCGGAGAGACCCGGGATCATGCCTGCATCGCGGATCATTTTCGTGTAATCATCGAGACGGTCGATGATACCGAGATTCTTGTTTACAAGCTGTTCTGCACTCGCATGGTGGATAAGGCAGAACTCGCAGCCGTTCGCAGCACTCTTCTTAATGCGTGCTTCCGCTTCACGGCGGGCAGCTTCGCTGTTATCCACATTGATCTGCGGCGTATCGATCATAATAAGCTTTTTGCCGAGCTTATCTTCCGCATACTTGATCGCCTCTACCATCGGATCATCCATCGGCGCCATGACCGTATCAATGCCGTACTGCAGATAGGCTTCGAACATCGGCAAAAATGCCTCCGGGCAGCTGTAGCGTGTCTTGATTGAACGGTCAGCAGACGGAGTACGGTGGCTGTAACCGAGCATCCAGTTTGTACCGATCAGCATTCTCGAGACGGACTTACCGCCAACGATCGTTCTGGGAAACTGCTTCTCCATAAATTAACAACTCCTCTGTAATAATGTTTAAAACTTACGCCGCACCGGATAAACCGGTCCGTACGGCATTATTTTCCGCTTTTTTCAATTGCGATCTGGCCCGTACGCACGATTTCACGAATGCCGTAGGGCTTGAGCGCTTCCGCAAAATTCTCGATTTTCTCCGTTTCACCGGCTAATTTGTATGTCACAAGTCCGGCCGCAATATCAACAGCTTCCGCTCCGAAGAGTTTTGCAAGCTGCATCAATCCCTCAATACGCTCGGGTTCGCACTGCACTTTGATGAGCGCCAAGCCGCTCGAAATATGTTCTCCGGGTAAACCGAGATTACGCACCTTAATGACGGGGATGATCTTATTGAGCTGCTTTTCCACCTGCTCCACCGTGTGCTCATCGCCGTTTACAACAATAGTAATACAGGAAACCGTTTCATCATGCGCCGGACCTACGGCAAGACTGTGAATATTGAAGCCGCGGCGCGAAAACAGCGCTACAACCTTGGAAAGCACGCCCGGCTGATTTTCTACCAGAACGGACAGCGTATATCTGCTCATCTTCTCTTCCCTCTCTGTTATATCGACGGTGTATCCGGGTCGGTTCGGCAAACCAGAACAAACGGGCCCTTTGCCGCGAGCATCTCTGCCGCATACAGTTCTGCATCTTTATTATTCACGGCATATTTCGACGGAATACCGTACGCTTCACTCAACCGTACAAAATCCGGATTGCCCGCCATGTAAGTGCCGCAATGTCTGCCGCCGTACAGCTGATCCTGCACTTCACGCACCATACCGAGACGCGCATTGTCAAATACAATGATTTTCAGCGGCACATGGCATGCACAGACCGTAGCCAGTTCACACATGCTCATCTGGAATGCACCGTCACCGCATACAGACACGACCTGTCTTCTCGGCTTCGCGATCGCGGCACCCATACCGGCCGGAATGGAATATCCCATTGTACCGAGACCGCCGCTCGTTAAAAAGCGGCCTTCGCGCTGTGTAAAATTGATTGCCGCCCAAATCTGACTTTGACCGGGGTCGGCCACAAGGATCGCATCCTCTTCCATCATTTCGGAAAGCCGACGGATAAAAGAACGCGGCTCTACAAAATCCGTGCGGTCTTCACCGCGCGGAACAAATGCTTTTTTATAACCGATCACGCGGTCGATCCACTCGCTGCGGTCAGTCCTTTTTACCTTTTCGGAGAGGATTTTCAAAACATTGCGCACGTCACCGACGATTGGAATATCAACATGCATGTTCTTTCCGATCTCGGCAGGGTCAATATCGATATGTATGATCTTCGCCTGTTCCGCGATCTGATTCGGCGCGGCGACCGCACGGTCACCGACACGCGCACCGCAGAGGATAATGAGATCCGCTTCACGAACGGCGCGGTTTGCGTAGCTTCTGCCGTGCGAACCGATCATACCGAGATAAACAGGGCTGTGCATCGGCATAACGCCGATACCCATCATTGTAGAAACGATCGGGATACCGCTGTTTGTAGCAAAGGCTGTCATCTCTTCTCTGGCTCCTGCCAGTACTACACCGCCGCCGCAGCAGATAACCGGACGTTCCGCTTCTTCAATTGCTGCCAGAGCACGCTTGATCTGCAGAGGATGTCCGTGTGTCGTCGGCTTATAACCTATAATATCGGCCTTTTCTGGATACTTAAATTCAATATCCAGTTCCTGCAGCTGAACATCTACAGGGATATCGATCAAAACCGGGCCGGGTCTTCCGGTCGTTGCAACATGAAACGCTTCCTTAAATACACGCGGCAATTCTCTTGCGTCTTTTACAAGGTAACTGTGCTTTGTGATAGACTCGCAAGCACCGGTGATATCCGCTTCCTGAAAAACATCTCTTCCAAGCTGTTCCAGATTGATCTGGCCAGTGATCGCAATGATCGGAATAGAATCCATATACGCCGTCGCGATACCGGTGATCAAATTCAGCGCACCGGGACCGGAAGTTACAACACATACGCCGGGCTTGCCGGAAGCACGTGCATAACCGCTTGCAGCATGTGCCGCATTCTGTTCGTGCCGCACCAGTACATGGCGCAGCGCACTACTATACAGTTTATCGTAAAAAGGGCAAATGGCCGCACCGGGATAACCGAAGAGCGTATCGACACCCTCCGCCTCCAGGCACTTGATTATCATTTGCGCACCGTTGATCATTTTCGGCTTCCACCCTTTATCTTTTAAATCATTTATGGTATACTTTATGTACTGCTTTTTCATGTTCCCATACTTTATTCATTATAGTATAGCATAATATAGCCATAAAAAGCAACGTATTTTCCGTTTATCTCATACATTCTACACAATATACAGAAAGTTGGAAAACCATATGACAGATCATACATCCGTACTTGCCGCACAGTTTAACCTGAAACCGTGGCAGGTCGAAAAGCTTATAAAGCTCATCGATGAAGGCAACACGATCCCGTTCATCGCGCGTTACCGCAAGGAAGAACACGGTTCCCTCGATGATCAGACCATCCGTGCCGTATACGAGCGGCTCGAATATCTGCGAAATCTCGATGCACGCAGAGAAGAGGTCCGTACACTGATCGAAAACAGCGGTAGCCTCACAGAAGAAATTACTGCCGCACTCGAAAAGGCTTCCACCCTTGCCGAGATCGATGATATTTACCGCCCGTTCCGTCCAAAGCGTAAAACGCGCGCCGGCATCGCGAGAGAGCGCGGTCTGGAACCGCTCGCCCTCGCGATTCTCGAACAGAAGAAAAACGGTGTTTATCCGATCGACATGGCAGAAAACTATGTGGATAAAGAGAAAGGTGTCGAGACATCGGAGGATGCACTGCAGGGCGCAAAGGATATCATCGCGGAGATCATTGCCGACGATGCTTCCATTCGCCGCCGTCTGCGTGTTGTCGCTATGGCACAGGGTATTGTCACGAGCCGTGCCGCAAAAGAAGAAGATTCCGTATACCGCATGTACTACGAATTTTCGCAGCCGGCAGCCAAAATTGCCGGGCACCGTATTCTTGCACTGGACCGCGGCGAGCGCGAGGGCTTCCTCAAAGTTTCTTTGGAGCTCGATGCACAGCGCGGACAGAATATTCTGACTTCCACATATGTAAAATCCGGCCCGTGTGCCGATGCCGTAGAAGAAGCCGCACTCGATGCATACGGCCGTCTTATCTTCCCGGCGATCGAGAGAGAAATTCGCAGCACGCTGACGGAAAATGCCTGTGAGAGCGCGATAAAGGTCTTCTCCACAAATCTCCGCCAGCTGCTCATGCAGCCGCCGGTCAAGGGCCGCACAACGATCGGCCTTGACCCCGGTTACCGCACAGGCTGTAAGGTCGCCGTTGTCGATGAAACAGGCAAGGTGCTCGATACCGGTGTCATCTATCCCACGCACAGCGAAGTTAAAGTTCGTGAAGCCAAGCAAACCTTGCTGCGCTTCATCAAAAAATATGCCGTTACGCTGATCGCCATCGGCAACGGTACGGCATCGAAAGAAACAGAGATCTTCACCGACGAATTACTGAAAGAAAATAAGCTGACAGATACCGTGGATTACATGGTCGTCAGCGAAGCCGGTGCATCCGTTTATTCCGCTTCGAAGCTTGCTGCCACTGAATACCCGGATTTCGACCTGACACTGCGCAGTGCCGTTTCCATTGCACACCGTCTGCAGGACCCGCTCGCTGAGCTCGTAAAAATTGACCCCAAAGCCATCGGCGTCGGTCAGTACCAGCACGATATGCCCCCGAAGCGTCTCGGTGAGGCACTCGGCGGTGTTGTTGAAGCCTGTGTAAACGAAGTCGGTGTCGACCTCAACACCGCCTCTCCCTCTCTGCTCGAAAATATCGCCGGTATTTCCTCCGCCGTTGCAAAAAATATCGTTTCCTACAGACAGGAAAACGGCGCTTTCACTTCCCGTACGCAGCTTAAAAAGGTGCCGAAGCTTGGCCCCAAGGCATTTGAGCAGTGTGCCGGCTTCCTGCGCATTGCAGAGAGCAAGAATATACTCGATAACACCGGTGTTCACCCCGAATCTTATACCGCCGCTTCCGCACTTCTCACAGCCTGCGGCTACGACCTCAAAAAGATGCCCGCAGGCGGTTTTGCCGAACTGAAAGCTCGTGCCGAAAAGCTCGGCATCG
>JAZNMV010000107.1:0-7784 GCA_045579885.1 Acutalibacteraceae bacterium
ACGGCTGTAGCAAATACCGCAGCTGCGCAGCAATTCCACAACCGTATCATTGTATGTACCGTAAGGATATGCCATGCCGCGTGCAATCGTGCCGTATTCGGTCTCGATATTTCTCCGGTCTTCCAGAATCTCTTCAAGAACCGCTGTCTTCGTCAGTTTTTCAAGGAACGGATGTGTCAACGCATGTACCGCCACTTCATGTCCGCTGTTAGTATACAGTGCCTTAGCTTCCGAAAGCCTCATGCGGCCGTAATAGCGCTCACGCTCTGCGTCTTCCGGAAGATACAAACCCGTATTGATGTTGAAAGAACCTTTTAATCCGTACTTGTTAAAAATACCGATCAAACGGATATCCTGCACAACACCGTCATCGTAGCTGAATGTTAAAACTTTTTTCTTACCGTCTTTTAAGAGCATATACATAACCGTTCACCTCATGCATTATTCTTCATCGGGCTGCTGACCGTCGTGCGCTGCCCACTTACATTCGCCCATCTCCATATGCGTAAATGTCGCCTTGAAAGAAGACGCCTCCGGGCTGCAGGCATATACACCGAAGCGGATTTTTCCGCCGCCGTTCCACATATGACATACACGCATCTGCTTGAACTTTACTCCGTCTTCTGAACATTCAATACAGTAGTCGTCTTCCCTGCGGCTAAGCCTGTACCACATGGACTTGATATCGGCCGGAATTTCTGTGGTAGCCCAGTCCGAATACCCGTTATTCGTTACAACACTGCCCAAATGCTGAAATTCTTCATTCTCATATTCTATGGAACCCTTCAGCCAGTTTTCACTGTCTAGATACATAACAATACCACACTGATCAAACCGATGCTTGCTTTCAAACTCTGTTTTCACCGTAAACGAGAAAAACTTTTCATCGGTTTCCATCTGCAAAACCGGAGCATTATCATTTCTGAAATGATAATACGTCCTCTGCCAAAGATCTGTATGCGGATGTGTTACGATCTCGATCTTTTCATCCGTAACCGAATAATCCGCCGGCTCACGTGTCCACTTCAAAGCAGTAACATCAAAGCGCATTTTATATCCCTCCCAAAAGGATAATTTTCTATATATGAGCATATCACAAAGAATCGGGCTTTTCAATATCATCTTGGACGTGCTGCGATCAGTGATCCGGGATTGCAAGTTAAAGAGCTATATGATATCATGCAGGAGAAGGAAGTGAGAAATATGAAAATAGAAACCGAACGACTGGTCATCACAGAATTTACGATGGATATGGCGGAAGCCGTTCACCTGAATTCTTTAGACGAAGACAACCGCCGATTTGTTCCTGACGAAGTATTCGAAACCGTAGAGGAAGCTGCCGACACTGTTGAATTTCTCATGAGTGTTTATAAAACCGGTGAAGGTCCGCTGGTATATCCGATATTGTTGAAAGATAACACCTATATCGGATATGTACAGGCAAATCCTTTTGAAGACGGTACATATGAAATCGGTTATCATATCGGTGCTGACTATACCAAACAAGGGTATGCTGCAGAAGCTGTAAAAGCATTTTTGCCGGTTATTATGCCGAAGCTCGGTATAGAGCGCATTGCGGGCGTCTGTCTTGCGGAGAACAAGGCTTCTGTTAAAGTCATGCAGCGCTGTGGCTTTATCAAAGAATACGAAGGTGTAGGATTCTATCAGGATGAAGACCGTCAGATCTGCAAATTCTTTTTTGATCTGCCCCTTTCCGCAGCAAACGTCACTCCGGAACTCGTGCAGTACATTCACGATGCGGTATTCCCCCGGTATGCAAATAACGATAAGGGGCACCGGATAGATCATATCCACTACGTAATTCGGCGCAGTCTCCGTTTTATGGAGCAGTTTGCAAATCTGAACGCCGACATGGTTTATACGATTGCGGCCTACCATGATATCGCCCATCACATAAACAAGGATGAACATGAAATTCTTTCTGCAAAAGCTTTGAAAAACGATGCTGATCTGAAACGCTTTTTCACCGATGAACAGATCACTGTCATGAAGGAAGCGATCGAAGATCACCGTGCCTCTCTCGAATACGAGCCGCGCAGCGATTATGGTAAGATCGTCTCTTCAGCTGACAGGTCAACCGATATCAACGGATTTTTCAAGCGTACACACGCCTACTCCTTAAAACACTTTCCGGAATATACCGAAGCGCAGCGCACAGAGCGTTGTTACCAACATATGAAAGATAAATACGGTAACGGTGGTTATGCAAAAAGCTACGTCACAGACGAAGAGTATGCCGCATTTCTTCAAACGATCCGTACACTGCTCGATAACAAAAATGCATTCATGGAAAAGTATAAGGCACTTACAGAAGAGTAATCGAAATACCCAACAAAAAATAAAGAGCATACCAAAAGGTATGCTCTTTATTTTGGCGGAGAAGATGGGATTTGGCCCACTTTTCCTTTCACCGCGTTCCGCGGCAGCATTTTCACCTTTTATTTTGCAGATTGGTCTGCTCTCCTACGCACCTTGCGCTCTCAGCTTCAAATACAAACAATTTTCTCCCAAAACAAAAAACACACCACAAGGGTGTGTTTCTTGTTTTGGCGGAGAAGATGGGATTTGAACCCATGCGCCGGTTACCCGACCTACTCCCTTAGCAGGGGAGCCCCTTCACCACTTGGGTACTTCTCCATGGTAAAGATTTTAAGAATATTAAGAAAAAGTTGGCGGAGAGGAAGAGATTCGAACTCTTGGTCCCTTTCGAGATCACTAGTTTTCAAGACTAGCTCCTTAAACCACTCGGACACCTCTCCATTTCAGCGCAAATAGAATTATATCACAGCAGAAACATAATTGTCAAGGTGTTGAAATGATTTTTTGTAAATCAGGAAGCTAACCTTGTTCCTCAAACACAGTAATATGGATTATACCAAAGTAATTTTAAAATGTCAAGTATAAAAGCAGCTCTATCTATAGTTATTCTTTCTTAATACATATTAGTTATTCTGAGAATAATCTATAATAACCTTCTGACAGCCGCGGCACAGCCATGCCTCTACCGATGTACCTTTTAAGAAATTCATCTCTCCGAGTAAAACGGATGTTGGATGAAACTGTGCTCTATTGAAAAAATACTTCTTATCCGACCAGTTGATCTCATGATCGCTGCGGATCATGCCTTTCTCCATTCGAAAACCGCAGTATGGACATTTCATTACTCATTCTCCCCCTTACACCAAGCCTCTGTGATCGAAAGCATTTCATTTCCAAGATCTGCCTACCCGATTTGCAGCAAAATGAATACTGTTGAAACCATCTGTAAAAATCCCCAGGCTCGAATAGCCCCTGCATCAACACCGGTTAAATCACTTAGAAACTCTGCTCCGTCATACCAGCTGCGAACATGCTCTCTCTTGTATTCTCCGGGCCATTCACACATCAAAACACCGAGATCATATCCGGCATTTAAACCGCACAGCTGGCCATCTCCTCTCTTTATTGATAATTATACTACTGAAGCGTATCAAACGCAACAACGCAAAAGCAGCAGAAGCATCCGTGCCTCTGCTGCTTTTGGCTCATTTATTCTTCTTTGATAAACAGAAAGAGTAGACGATTGGAATGGTCGTTGAAACAGCGAGCACTGCAATAAAAGCAATTGGCATTACAGTTTCCGGAAGAAAAACAGTGAGCAGCACGGCTAAACCGCCAAGCATGAACACACGTCCGCCAAGACGGTGTGTAGCATACCAATTTTCTTCACTTTCCAGCGTCCACTTCACTCGGATACCGATTGTCCGATTTGGTTTGCATTTCGGCATATAGTTTCCGATACAGATGAAAAGGATCCCTAAGAAAGCAGAAAGAATACCGGTTGCCTTAAAAGCACCACCGAGAAGCTCTGAATAAGTTAATACTCCAATAAAGATAGAGACAGCCGGAACGATACACATGGTTAGATTGAAGATTATTTTGCTTTGTGTTTTGTTCTTTTCATCTTTAGAAGTTGCCCACAAGCAAAACATATGCATCGCGAGTAAGAATACCGGCATTCCTACTACAGCGAAAAGCTTGGAGCTCCAAGCATCCGCTTCACCTTGCCAGTTCCAGTGTGTCGGAATTTGTTCAGGAAGATCTTTCCATAAAATAAATCCCGCCAGCATGGGCATCAAGACAATTAAGGAAGAAAATAAAATTTTCCAACTATTCTTTTTCATCGTACACTTCATCTCCTTTTAAGTCAGTGATCCAAAGCATGATTTCTTCTAAGACAGAAGCGTTCAGCTCATAGAAAATAAATTTTCCCTCACGTTGATCTCGAACAAGGTCTGCTTCCTTCAGCACAGCCAAATGTCTCGAGATCGCAGCTGCGGTTACTGTAAATCGCGCTGTGATCTCCCCTGCCGATAATCTTCCTTTCTTTAGCATATTCAGAATATCACGGCGGGTTGGATCAGCAAGCGCACGCAAAGTTTGCTGTAAACCCAACTTAAGCCCTCCTGTAACATTTAACTTAATTGTTAATTATAGTATAAAATAAAAACTTCACAAAGTCAAGAGTAATGTGAAGCAGGTTCAAATCACGCTAGATTTTCGAATAAAAGAAAAATCGGAATCAACCTAAGCTGATTCCGATCTTTGGTCGAGGTGAGAGGATTTGAACCTCCGGCCTCTACGTCCCGAACGTAGCGCTCTACCAAACTGAGCCACACCTCGATATCGGGCCTCATATTTGAGACCCATGGCAGCGGTACCAGGATTTGAACCCAGACAAACAGAGTCAGAGTCTGCTGTGCTACCATTACACAATACCGCTATTTGTTTTCGTCCGGTCTTCCGGACAACGTAGACTATTATAGCAGATATTCTGTAGAAGTCAACCCTTTTTTGAAATTTTTTTCAAAAAAAAGAATTATTTTTTCATCCCATAAACTATATCTTGAAAAAGCCGCATAAACACTGGATTTTTCAAACACCGCACTATTTACAGTTTTGCAGTCTCCGCAGAAATCGGTACCGCTGTGAATATTTCGCCCATAGATTTGTCTAAAACCGAAGCTGCTTTTTCTGCACTTTCAATATCACTGAAAACACCGAATACCGCAGAACCGCTTCCGGTCATAACCGCATTCTCTGCTCCGGCTGCAAGCAGAGCAGTCTTTATCTCCTGCACTTCGGGAATTTGGAGTGCATCATCAAATCGGTTGCCGAGTGCCTGCGCAACAGCCGACAGTGAATGCTCTTCCACAGCATATACCATTTTCGATGTATAGCGCACACCGCTGTCCGGCTTTGTATCGCACTGCTTATAGGCTTCCGGCGTACTGACGCTGACATCCGGCTTCACAACAACAAGACCGCAATCAGGCATATCCGCAAGCTGGATCATGATCTCCCCTATGCCGCTGCAGCGCTGCGTGCCATTCAGAATACAGAACGGTACATCCGCACCAATACGTGTACCGAGATATAAAAGCTCGGCCGTATTAAGCGGTGCTTCACCGTACTCCTCTTCACAAAGCCTATTCAGCGCACGCAAAACAGCCGCAGCATCTGCACTGCCGCCGCCCATACCGGCCTGATCGGGAACATATTTTTCAATATAGATTTCTACGCCTTTCGTGATCCCTGTCGCATCTAAAAAATACTGCGCCGCTTTATATGCGGTATTTCGTATATCGGTCGGGATATGCGGCTTCGAGCACGCTAAAGATATCACTCCCGTATCATTCAGCGTAACACGCACGAGATCACAGAGAGACACAGACTGCATTACCATATCGACCGTATGATAACCGTCCTCACGTCTGCCTACAATGTCCAGAGAAAGATTGATCTTAGCGTAAGCTTTAACTTCTATAGAACGCATAACAAGCCCCCCTGTTACAGCTTAAAAACAGAAAATCTTTTGATATCGATCACATGCATCGGGCACATTTCGTGGCAGCAGAAGCAGCGAATACATTTGCTGTAATCAATGATCGCTTTTTTCTCTTTAATCGCGATCGTGTGCTGCGGACAGCTCTCCGCGCATTTTCCGCATCCAATACAATTCTTCTTTTGAATCTTTGGATACGGCGTTGTGATTTTCTTTACGATCGGCTGTAAAAACTTCGGAAGATGCGCTACAAAGTCGATATCACTGGAACGGGCACGCTTGAAATCCTTTACAAAAACGCTTTCAATGGAGTCACCTATAACTTCAATACCGGAGATATCCGTACCGCACAAACCGCGGCTATTGGATTTTTTATGGATCTCCATATCCATCGGATCGATGTTGATAACGCTCATTCCGGCAATATCTGCATCATACGGACTCTGAGAGCCGATCAATACACCAACGAACCGTTTTTCGCCGCCCGTCGGGCCATCTCCCTGCATAGCATCAATACCGTCAATAATCGAAAAATCCGGCTGAACATACTCACACAGATCAACGATCATTTCCGCAAAATCACTTTTCTCGGGATACCGACAGTGCAGTTCAGGCTTCATAAGCCCCGGAACAACACCGAACAAATTCTTTACCGCACCGGAATACCCCAGCATACCGTGTGTTTTCAGCTTAGCCATATCGATGACAAGTGCATCGTGCGGACGAACATAGGGTTCGATGACTTCAAGGGAACTACAGCGAATGCCGTTAGGCAATTCCACCGTCTTAAACTTACACTCCGTATATAACTCAAAGCCGTATTTTTCGGCAGCAGCTGTATAACCGCAGCCGCGGAACACACTCTTCATCACAGCAGGATTATATACTCCGCCGCCGGACTCTGCAACAAGCACCTTACCGCCATGATTCTGCACGCATACAGCCACTGCTGCAACCAAATTCGGATGCGTGATCATCGCTTCTTCCGGTGCAGAACGCAGGATCAGATTCGGTTTCAAAATAACTTTTCTGCCCGGTGTGATTTTATCATAAAGCCCGAAAGCGGTGAACATTACATCCACCGCTTCGATCAGCTTTTCTACATCGTATGTATCCTGCCTAAGCAAACAAACCTTGCTCATTTCAGCTCCTTAAGAAATTCACCCATACGGGACAAAGCTTCTGTCAAATGTTTAATGGAATACGCGTAAGAAATTCGAATAAAGCCCTCGCCGCAATCACCAAACGCAGAACCCGGTACAACAGCAACATGCTTATCGTAGATCAGTCTTTCGCAGAATTCCGCAGAAGTCATACCGGTAGACTGAATGGATGGGAATACATAGAATGCACCCTCCGGTTCAAAACAAGTTAAGCCCAAGCGATTCAGACCGTCAACGATCAAGCGTCGGCGCATATCGTACTGATCACGCATCTCGGCAATATCCTCATCACCGTTACGCAACGCTTCAATTGCAGCGTACTGCGAGGTTGTAGGTGCACTCATGATCGCATACTGGTGCAGCTTTGTCATTGGAGCGATCAACTCCTTGGGACCTACCGCATAACCCATGCGCCAGCCGGTCATGGCATAAGTCTTGGAAAAACCGTTGATCACAATTGTGCGCTCCCACATATCAGGCAGAGATGCAATGGAAACATGCGGTCTGTCACCGTATGTGAGCTCACTGTAGATTTCATCAGAAAGCACGATAAGATCATGCTCAATGCAAAGCTTAGCGATCTCTGTCATGTGCTCCTCACGCATGATCGCACCTGTAGGATTATTCGGGAACGGGAAAATGAGCACTTTAGTCTTTTCTGTGATCGCTGCTTTAAGTTCTTCCGCAGTCAAACGGAATTCATTTTCAGCTTTGGTCGGGATCGTCACCGGAACACCGCCTGCCATGCGCGTCATCGGATCATAACAAACAAAGCA
>JAZNMV010000108.1:0-22439 GCA_045579885.1 Acutalibacteraceae bacterium
CCGTCATTGTGTTGGCATCAACCTATCGTCCCGGGCCGTTTCCAGCCAAGTATTGTCGGCACAAACGAGCTTAACTTCTGTGTTCGGTATGGGGACAGGTGGACCCTCGTTGTAATCAACACCAACTATTGTGCCGCCTCATCTGACGGCCTAGATATAATACCACAATGATTTTGAAAATGCAAGCTTTTTTTGAAACAAATTTTTGATTTTTTGTGGTTTTCTTTTTAAAACTCAATATACAGTAGTGGATAGAGTTGGAGATCAAATATTTTGTGCCGAAACAAAGAGTGCTTCGGCACAATTCTATGAGTTTATGTACTAAATACGAGGCTGCACTGCTTTTCAACCGGAAAAGCTTCAAAATATTTGTTTTCGAGCGGTATCCATTTTTCCTTGAACATCCGAGATTGCTCTGCACCGTTACGGGCACAGATACGGGAAAGCTGTGTTTCGGGATCGGTTTTCAGAAAAATCTTTAAATCGTATGCCGAAATAAGCTCCGGATGCATGGAGTAGGAACCCTCAATAATATTGATCAGCTTCGGCTCAACATGTACAGGTGCTCCGTAATCCATTGTGGAACAGTCAAACGGGCGGTAGCTGAATGCTGTGTTCTGCTTCAGCGGTTCTAAAATCTCATTCTTGATGCGTTCCCAGTGTACATTGCCTCCGGGAGTCGCATACCGTTCGGGTGTGCGCAGCTCTTTCGGCAGGAAAAAGTCATCCGCATGAAACAGATTACAGTCGTACACGGAACGAAGAAGCTCCGCGAAGGTGGATTTTCCTGAACCGCACAGTCCGTCTATCGCAACAACAAACGGTTTTCCGGTTTTAACGAGAGTATCAATTGAAGCAAAGGCATCCAAGAACTGCACATATGCACGGCGCACGATGCGGTAAGCCGGTGCATACGCATCACGGTATGCGTCGCTGTGGTGTACAGCCGGGTATCCGGAAGCCGAGTAGTTCTTTAGATAAACGGAGATTTTTTCTTTGTCAAAAAAGTCTTTCTCTGTGAATGATTTCAGATATTCGATAAACTGTGTTTTATCCTGCGGTACATCCTGTGCGGAGGCCACAAACATAGCGTTCAGTGTTTTCGGAGAGATGCGATCGAGTACGGAAAGATCCAGACGAATATAACTGCCCATATCTTCCGCTTCGGCGGCAGTACGGTTTTTTGGGAGTGCCGCCCATTCGCGGCAGAGATATGCGTAGGAAACATTCGGGTCGGGGATCATATGCCCTCCGCCGAAAGTCGCCTGATAGAGAAATTTCACTGCATCGCGGATCTCCGCTTTTGGATGTGTTTCCAGATGCAGCTGTAAAAGGTGGAGAAGGTCATTCATTAAAGTGTAGCTAACTCCTTGTAGAAATCTTTCAGAGCCGGGTAAAGCTTCCGGTACATCTGATAATACGCATCATACTGCGGAATATTTTCGGCGATCGGCTCCTGCGGATCGTTCAGACGAATCACGCGTCGGCAGCCTTCCTGTACGGACGGATAGATTCCGGCGCCTACACCGGCAAGGATCGCAACACCGAGTGCGGGACCTTCTTTGGATGCTACGGTACGTACAGCGCAGCCGAAAGTATCGGCAAGCATCTGTCTCCAAATCTTGGAGGTTCCGCCGCCTCCGCAGGCGAGCATGCAGTCTACGTCGCCGCCCATTTCGCGAAGAATTTCAACACTGTCACGCAGTGCGTAGGTAACGCCTTCCATAACAGCGCGAAGCATATCGTATTTTGTATGGATCGTATTCAGGCCGATGAATGCAGCACGGCAGTCCGCGTCGCGGTGCGGGGTACGCTCACCCATAAGGTACGGCAGATACAGAAGACGGTTGCAGCCAATCGGTGCTTTTGCGGCCTGCTGATCCATAAGGTAGTACGGATCAACACCCATACCGGAGGCAGCTTCCATTTCCGCGCCGCAGAAATTATCTCTGTACCACTTCAGAGAGAGACCTGCGCTCTGTACAACGCCCATTACGTGCCATGCACCGGGTACAGCGCAGCACAGGGAGTGGATACGGCCCTTTGGGTCAATGGAAAGCTTGTCTGTATGTGCAAAAACAACACCGGATGTGCCGATGGTTGTGAATGCGGTACCGTCCACAACAACACCTGTACCGACAGCCGCAGCGGCATTGTCGCCTGCACCGCCGACAACAACGGTACCTGCCTTAAGACCTGTCAGTTCGGCAGCTTCTTCGGAAATCACGCCGGTAACTTCCGGAGATTCGTAGACCTTAGGCAGAAGTGCTTTGTCGATATCCAGCTTTTCAAGAACTTCGTCACTCCAGCAGCGGTTCGGAACGTCCAAAAGCTGCATACCGGAAGCGTCGGAAACTTCCGTTGCGAAGTCGCCGGTGAGCATATAGCGGACATAGTCCTTCGGCAGAAGAATATGTGCGCACTTTTCGTAAATTTCAGGCTGGTTATTTCGTACCCAAAGAATCTTGGATGCGGTAAAACCGGTGAGTGCCGGATTTGCGGTAATCTCGATCAGACGCTGTTCACCGACACGCTCGGTGATCTCCTCGCATTCTTTTGCTGTGCGCTGGTCTGCCCAGATGATAGAACGGCGAAGTACATTGCCCTCTTTATCGAGCATGACGAGACCGTGCATCTGTCCGGAAATACCGAGACCTTTAATATCTGCACTGTCTACACCGCTTTCTGTAATGACGGCACGCAGTGTTTCTACGGCTGCGTTCCACCAGTCAAGCGGCTCCTGTTCTGCCCAGCCGTTTTTTTCCTGATACATCGGATATTCTACTGTTTTGGAGGCAACAACATTGCCTTCTACGTCAAAAAGAACGGTTTTGGTACCGCTGGTACCAAGGTCAACACCGATCAAATATTCCACGGAAATCTTTCCTTTCTTTAAGGCAGCGCAAACCTACCGGGTGCGCTGCACGGTCATTTAAGTTCATACACTAATTTTGAGCGATTTACTCGTTTGTGTCAAGAGTTTTTTTATTGTTTTCGCATTGAAAGTCTCAGATTCGTGTGATACAATATATTTGTATGTTCCGTAATGCACGGAAACGAAAAATCAAAAATTCGGATTGACCGAAATGGGGAATATGGGAGCGGCTTTTGTAATGCTCAGCGCCCGCAGAAAGGAAAGTGTTCAGTAAAATGAATAACACGATGTATGATGTTGCTGTGATCGGTGCGGGTGTTACCGGCAGTGCGATCGCGCGTGAGCTTGCGCGGTATCAGGCAAAGATCTGCGTGCTCGAAAAAGGTGAGGATGTCTGCACAGGCACCTCTAAGGCAAACAGTGCTATTGTACACGGCGGCTTTGACGCTGTAACAGGTTCTTTAAAAGCAAAAATGAACGTGCTCGGCAACGAGATGATGACACAGGTTTCCGAAGAGCTGGATGTTCCCTTTAAGAGAAACGGTGCACTCGTTCTCTGCTTTGATGAGGCAGATAAGCCCGGTTTGCAGGAACTGTATGAGCGCGGCGTTGCAAATGGCGTAAAGGGCATGAAGGTCCTGACACGCGAAGAAGCCGTAGAGATGGAGCCGAACCTCTCCGCACACGTTGTTGCGGCTCTGTGGTGTCCGTCTTCCGGTATTGTTTGCCCGTTTGAGCTGACACTCGGTTTTGCCGAAAATGCAGCGGATAACGGCGTAGAGTTCTTCTTTGAATGCGGTGTTACAGCCATTGCTAAGAAGGACGGTTATTATGAAGTTGAAACAGAGAAGGGCGTGGTAAAAGCTAAGGCTGTTGTTAACGCAGCCGGCATTTATGCAGACGCTATTCATGATATGGTTTGCCCGCACGAGTTCGCAATTCTGCCGCGTGCCGGTGAATACTGCCTCTGCGATAAAACAGCAGGCAATCACGTTGCTATGACGATTTTCCAGATGCCGTCCAAACTCGGTAAGGGTATTCTGGTTACCCCGACCGTACACGGCAACCTGCTGCTCGGTCCGACCGCTTCGGATATTGAGGACAGAGAGTTTACGGCAACTACCCGTGAGGGTCTGGATTCCGTTTTGAAGATGGCTGCACTCAGCGTAGATAATATCCCCGCCCGTCAGATTATCACTTCTTTCTCCGGTCTCCGTGCACACGACGACCACGGCGATTTTATTCTGCAAGAGAGCGTACCGGGCTTCTTTGATGCTGCCGGTATCGAGTCTCCGGGCCTGACAAGTGCTCCTGCGATCGGTCAGTACATGGCTGAGATGGTCGCAGGTGCTATGGGCTTTGAAAAGAAAGCCGAATTCAACCCGATCCGCCGCGGTGTGATCGATATGGATGAGCTGACCGTTGAAGAGCGTGCGGAAAAGATCCGTGAAAATCCGCTCTACGGCAACATTATCTGCCGCTGCGAGACGATCTCCGAGGGTGAGATCATGGATGCCATCCACCGTACACTCGGTGCAACAACACTCGACGGTGTCAAGCGCCGTACCCGCGCCGGCATGGGTCGCTGCCAGGCAGGTTTCTGCTCGCCGAAGGTTATGGATATTCTGGCAAGAGAACTGAATGTGCCGCTGACAGAGGTTCGAAAGAACGGCAAGGGTTCCGAGATCGTATTCGGCAAGACGAAGTGAGGTAAGAGATCATGAAAAGAAATATTGTTATTATCGGCGGCGGTCCTGCAGGTCTTGCCGCAGCCGCAGCAGCGGTTGAAGCCGGCGAAAAAGACGTACTCATTTTAGAGCGCGATAATCATCTCGGCGGCATTCTGAATCAGTGCATCCATAACGGTTTCGGTCTCCATACCTTTAAGGAAGAGCTGACCGGTCCGGAATACGCAGCGCGTTTTGAGCAGCGTGTGCATGAGCTCGGTATCGAATATAAGCTCGGCACTATGGTGCTTTCCATCTCTCCGGAGAAGGTTGTTACAGCCGTCAGCAAAGAGGACGGTCTTGTAAATATCGAAGCCAAGGCGATCATACTCGCTATGGGATGCAGAGAGCGTTCCCGCGGCGCACTGAACATTCCGGGTTTCCGTCCGGCAGGTGTTTTCTCCGCCGGTACCGCACAGCGTCTTGTTAATATGGAAGGCTACATGCCCGGTAAGGAAGTTGTTATCCTCGGCTCCGGTGATATCGGCCTCATTATGGCACGCCGTATGACATTTGAAGGTGCAAAGGTTCACGTTGTTGCAGAGCTGCAGCCGTATTCCGGCGGCCTGAAGAGAAATATCGTTCAGTGCCTCGATGACTACGGCATTCCGCTGAAGCTGAGCCACACTGTTACGGAAATCCACGGTAAAGAGCGTGTTACCGGCGTTACGATCAGTAAGGTCGATGAAAAGTTCAAGCCGATTCCGGGTACGGAAGAGTACTATTCCTGCGACACTCTGCTGCTTTCCGTCGGTCTTCTGCCGGAAAACGAACTCTCCACAAGTGCAGGTGTACAGCTTTCCAGAGTTACTAACGGTCCGGAGGTCAACGAGAGTCTCATGACCAATATCCCCGGTGTATTTGCCTGCGGCAACGTACTGCATGTGCACGACCTTGTTGACTATGTTTCCGAAGAAGCAGCGGCTGCCGGCCGTGCTGCCGCACAGTATGTTTCCGAAGACGAAGTGCAGGAAGAGGGTAAAACCATCACACTGAAGCCGATGGGCGGCGTTCGTTACACCGTACCGTGTACGATCCGTCCCGAGCATATGCCGGAAACACTGACCGTACGTTTCCGCGTAGGCAATGTTTATAAGAACTGCTACCTCAGCGTCTACTTTGGCGATGAGCGTGTGCAGCACCGCAAGAAGCAGGTCATGGCACCCGGCGAAATGGAACAGGTCGTTCTTAAGAAGGCAGACCTGCTGAATGCCGGCTTTGACACCATTACAATTACGACAGAGGAGGAGTAAGCCGTGGAAATCAAGTCTATCATTTGCATTAACTGCCCGCTGGGCTGTCCGCTTACTGTCGGTGTGGAAGACGGTAAGGTAGTATCCGTTGAGGGCAATACCTGCAAGCGCGGCGAGCTTTATGCCGTAAAAGAAATCACAAATCCGTCCCGTACGGTAACTTCCACAGTGAAAGTTGTGGGCGGCGAGCGTCCGGTCGTCGCTGTCCGTACAAAGACCGATATCCCGAAGGATAAGATCTTTGCCTGCATGGAAGCAATCAATTCGGTTGAGGTTACCGCGCCGGTCAAGATCGGCGATGTTGTTATCGCTGATGTCTGCGGAACAGGCGTAGATGTTGTTGCTACAGCCAATGACTAAATGATTGTAAGGGAGCGGTACATTTGACCGCTCCCTTTTTAAATTTACTGAGAGTATAAAGGAATTCAAATGATCAATACTGTTTTATTTGACCTGGACGGCACATTGCTGCCCATGGATAACGAAGTTTTTACAAAGGGATATTTTAAGGGATTGGTAGCAAAGCTTGCACCGCTCGGCTACGACCCGAAAACACTGGTCGACTGCGTTTGGCGCGGTACGGCAGCTATGGTCAAAAACGATGGCACGCGCCCGAATGTTGAACGGTTCTGGGAAACCTTTGCGGCGTTGAATCCGGAAGTATGGGATCCTGCTCATATGGCGCTTACGGATTCCTTCTATTCGAACGAGTTTCATGCGGCAAAGCAGTTTACGGGAGAAAATCCGCTCGCAAAAGAACTGATCAATGCATTAAAAGCGGACGGTTATGAGGTAGTGCTTGCAACAAATCCGCTGTTTCCGAAGGTGGGTATAGAAGCACGCTTGAGTTGGATCGGTCTTACCTGCGAAGATTTCTCGCTTGTTACATCATACGAGAATATGCACTACTGTAAGCCGAATCCGCAATATTACGAAGAGATCCTTAAAATGATCGGTAAAAAGCCGGAAGAATGTCTGATGGTTGGCAACAACACGGATGAAGACTGCGCAGCGGCAGCGGCTGCTGGTCTTAAAACAGTGCTCGTTACGGATTGCCTTATCAATGAAAGCTGCACACCGATCGCGACATATACAAATACAACTTTTGCAGAACTGTATAATGTGATCCGCAGAGTTGTGTAACGGAGGAAATATGAAAAGCTATCAGGATATCAATGCTGAAACGATCGACAGCTGGGTAAAAGACGGCTGGGAATGGGGAAAACCGATCGAGCACGAAACTTATGAAAAGGCACTGCGCGGAAAATGGAATGTGCTTCTCACACCGACAAAACCTGTTCCGCACGAGTGGTTCGGTGAAATGCGTGGCAAACGTATTTTGGGCCTTGCCTGCGGTGGTGGACAGCAGATTCCGATTTTTACGGCATTGGGTGCAAATTGCACGGTGCTCGACTATTCCGAAGCGCAGCTTCAAAGCGAATATGATGTTGCAGCGAGAGAAGGGTATGAAATCGATTGCGTCCGCGCGGATATGACAAAGCCGCTGCCGTTTGAAGACAATATATTCGACCTCATTTTTCACCCTGTTTCGAACTGCTATGTAGAAGAAGTGGAACCGATCTGGCGAGAGTGTTACCGTGTCTTAAAACCCGGCGGCGTACTGCTGGCCGGTCTTGATAACGGTTTCGGCTTTGCTCTCGATGAAGAAAGAGGTACGGTTAAGTACAAGCTGCCGTTTAACCCCTTGAAGGATGAAAAACTGCTCGAGGAAGGCTTGAAGAAGAACGACGGCGTACAGTTTTCTCATACACTGGAAGAGCAAATTGGCGGACAGCTGCGTGCCGGCTTTATGCTGACCGATGTATATGAAGATACGGACGGCTTCGGTCTTCTGCATGAGTACAATATCCCGACCTTCTGGGCAACAAGAGCGGTGAAGTAAGGCGAAGTGAGGTTTTACCGAACGACTTCGCGACTTAAAAGTTTTGTCGAACTTTTTCAAAAGTTCGGAAGGAGTATACAGTATGTATATTTTAGAACCGGAAAGAAAAATACCCGTTATTGGAGAATACGATGTTGCGGTCTGCGGCGGCGGTGTGGCCGGTGTGGCTGCAGCTTTGGCGGCAGCGCGCCACGGTGCTAAGACGCTGCTCATTGATAAGCAGTTTGCTCTCGGCGGTCTTGCGACGCTTGGCCTGGTTACGATCTATCTGCCGCTGTGTGACGGCTGCGGAAATCAGGTAAGTTTTGGTATTGCAGAAGAGCTTTTGTGTGTTTCCATAGAGCGCGGTTGGGAGGAGAAATACCCCGAAGCCTGGCTAAAGGATGGCTCTTTGGAAGAAAAGAAACGGCATCGGTATGAAGTACAGTACAATGCTTCCGGAGCGGCTATTCTGTGGGAACAGCTGCTTTTAAAGCACGGAGTGGAGATCTTATACGGTACGTCTGTTTGTGCAGTGCAGACGGAAAATGAGCGCATCACTTCGCTTCTTATCGAAAATAAATCCGGTCGGCAGGCTGTAAAAGTCGGTGCGGTTGCAGACTGTACCGGTGACGCTGATATCTGCGCGCAAAGCGGTGCGGAAACTGCGCTCTACGAACAGAAAAATGTACTTGCCGCATGGTACTATGAGCTCAAAAACAGCGAGCTTAAGCTGCGTCCGCTCGGTTACTGCGACACACCGAATAAATATAAAACACAGGAGCAAATCGAAAAAGATACAAGGAAGCGGTATCAGAGCATTGAGGGAAAAGAACTTTCCGAGCAGGTCATCGATATGCACGCGTGGCAGTTAAAGGCTTTTCTGAAGGACGGAGATTTCTCCATGCAGCATAATATGACATCCATCGGTACGATTCCGCAGGTACGTATGACACGCAGGATTTGCGGCGAATATACCATGGATGACGTGGAGATGCATAAAGCGTTTCCGGACAGTGTCGGTCTGTTCAGCGATTGGCGCAAGCCGGGCCCCGTATATGAACTGCCGTTCAGTACTCTATATAATAGAAAAGTCAAAAATCTTGCCGCAGCGGGGCGCTGTATTTCTGTTACAGACGATATGTGGGATATAACCCGCGTGATCCCCGTCTGTGCGGTCAGTGGACAGGCTGTGGGGACGGCCCTTGCTATGAGCCGCGATTTGACCGAACTGGATATTTCTGCGCTGCAGAAGGCACTTAAAGCGGACGGTGTTGTACTGCACGAAGATGAAATTGAAAAATAAAGAAAAACAGAGATAATGCGTTTTTAAGGAAATTAACCGAATCAGCATCCGTGTAGGCGAAAAACCGCATGGATGCTGCATTTTTTCGGGATCGGAGAAAAAATAAATTTTAAAATCGTACATTCAAAAACAAGAGAAAAAACGAGTATAATCGAGAAAACGGGAGATTAGGAAATCTATTTTAAAAAAGTCGAAAAAATGTGTTGACAAGGCATTTCCCTTGTGGTAATATCATGGAGCGCTCTAAGAGCGCATTTGTTACGCTATAAATTAGAAAATTTCGTTTTTTTGCATTCCGCACAGAGCGGATGCGGATGGCGAGAATAAAACAATTACTTTTTGGAGGTAAACGCTATGTCCACTTATATGGCCAAAGCAGGTCAGGTTGACCGCAAATGGTATGTAATTGACGCTGCAGGCAAGCCGCTCGGCCGTGTTGCAGCTCAGGCCGCAGTTCTTCTCCGCGGCAAGCACAAGCCCACCTTTACCCCGCATGTTGACTGTGGTGACCATGTTATCATCATCAACTGTGCAGACGTTGTTCTCACAGGCGGTAAGGCTGAGAAGAAGTTCTACTATCATCACACTGGCTGGATCGGCCACCTGAAGGCTGTCCGCTACGACACACTCATGAGAACAAAGCCGGAAAAGGCTATGGAACTTGCTGTTTGCGGCATGATCCCGTCCAACACCATCGGCAGAGCAGCAGAAGGCAGACTCCGCGTCTATGCAGGCAGCGAGCACAAGCATGCTGCACAGCAGCCGACTGTTTGGGAACTGTAATAGGAGGTAACTGAATTATGTACAATAAAGCTCCTTTCTTCTATGGCACAGGCCGCAGAAAGCACTCTGTTGCTCGTGTAAGACTGTACCAGGGTACAGGTAAGGTCACAATCAACGATCGTGACATCGACGATTACTTTGGCCTCGATACACTGAAGCTCATCGTTCGTCAGCCGCTCGTTCTCACAGAGAACGAAGAGAAGTTCGACGTAGTCTGCCGTGTTGCAGGCGGCGGCGTTACCGGTCTGGCAGGCGCTATCCGTCACGGTATCTCCCGTGCACTGCTCCAGTACGATTCCGAGAATCTCCGCGGCAAGCTCAAGAAGGCTGGCTTCCTCACTCGTGATCCGAGAATGAAGGAAAGAAAGAAGCCGGGTCTCAAGGCTGCTCGTCGTGCACCGCAGTTCTCCAAGAGATAATCGCTTCTCGAAGGAATATACTTCAAAATTTACAGCTCTCACCGTTTGGTGGGGGCTGTTTTTTTTTGTTACGGTCAGGGATTTGGGGAAGAAATGTCTTGTGGTTATACTGATAATGATTATAATAATAATTAGGATAATGAAAACCGCCCCATGAGGACTGTGACGAATGTGAAGCCAAAAATGAATCGGCTTTCGGATTGGAGGAAAAATGAAAATTCAAATAAGCGATAATTTGATAAAGCATTACCTGCAGAACGTTTACTTTATAAACGGGCACAGCTACGCGGGCAAGTCCACGATGGTCAGAATGCTGGCTGAGCGCTATGACATGATCCATTGCGGTGAAAACTACCACGATGTATTTCCCCGAAATAAGCTTTCCCGTTGGAAGCAGCCGGGACTGTGCTATTTTGATACCATGAGCGGCTGGCAGGAGTGGCTGAACATGACGCCGGAAGAGCACTGGAACTGGACGGATCAGGTTTCTAAGGAATGCGTCGAAATTGAGATTTTAGAGCTGATCAAACTGGCAGCTTCCGGAAAGAAAGTGATCGTTGACACGAACATTCCGCCCGATGTACTTCGTGAGATCTCGTCCTATGACCGTGTTGCCATTCTTCTGTGTGATCCGCCGGATATCACTGCTACGCGCTTCTTTGACCGGGACGATCCCGACAAGAAATTTATGATGGATCAGATCAAAAAGTGTCCGGATCCCGAAGCTACACTGAAGAATTTTAACTCATGGGCACTGTATCATCCTCCGGTTGAAATCGACTGGGAACACACCGGATTCTTCTCCTATACCCGTTCCGATTTTGATACGGACACCCGGGAAGAAATGCTGTCGGTTTTGGCAAAGCATTTTGGCCTGGAAGAGGACACTGAATAAGGAAGTGAAAACATGCTGAACGAACAGGAGAAAAAGGTCATTGCACAGTATACGGGATTTCCCGAAGGCAAACGTCTTACCTATACAAGAGCGCATGAAACCGAGTTTATCGTGACCATGCATTATTTGCATAAATTCCTTAGTCCCGGTGCAAAGATCGCCGATGTGGGTGCCGGCGGCGGAACCTACACCAAGGCTTTGGCTGATGAGGGATATACTGTGGATGCGGTGGAGCTCACGCCTCGTTACGTTGAGGAAATGAATACTATTTTGGCCGGGAACAACAACGTAAGGGTATACGAGGGAAACGCCAAAGATCTATCTTTTTTGAAAGACAACGAATATGATGTTGTCCTGCTCATGGGACCGATTTACAGTATAAAAGATTTTGAAGAAAGAACGCGTGCATGCCGTGAAGCGCTGAGGATCGCAAAGCCCGGCGGTGTGGTTTTTGTTGCGTTTTGTTTGCAGGACGCACCTTTGATCCACGAGATTTTTATGAGTGAAAACCCCGCAGACGAGATCAAAACGATTGGATATGACAGAGAAAATGCCAAAGTGACCGATAATACGGGATCATCGAGAATTTTGGATACGATCGCGGCAGTGGACAAATTGACAGATGCCGTATGTGCGGAAAGTAACGCACGCAGGGGCTGCAGATTTGCTCAGGATGGTCTGTCACAAATCATCGGAAAGTCTGTGAATTCAATGGATGAAGAGTCCTTTAGTGAGTGGATACAGTATCTGATTGCGACAGCGGAGCGTCCCGACCTTATGGGTTTTTCAGACCATGTAGTTCAAGTGCTGGAAAAGAAATAAAGATCACTTTTCGACGGAACATACTTCAAAGTTTACGGCTCTCACCGTTTGGTGGGAGCTGTTTCTATTTCGGGAGAATATGAAACCAAATAATCAACGTAAGGCGGTTTCTTTTTCCGCTTCTGAGTGCTATAATGAAAATATCATTATTCGTTTGTACTGATACTTTTGGAGGTACATATGGGATTGTTTAAAAGAAAAACCGATGCTGAAATCATAGAAGAAGGCAGAAAGCTGTATATAAAAGGTGATCTTTCAGGTGCAGATTTGAAACTGCTCAAATTGGCTATGAAAGGAAATCCGGATGCCAGTTACTGGGTAGACCGTATTAGTTTGGAAATCGCAGTGAGGGATCGTAATGCCAAGAGACGCGAAAGCGGCAGACTATTCCTTGAAAAAGCGGCTGATAAGGGCCATAAAGATGCTATTATCCTGATGGCGAAAGAATTCGGCACTCCGAATCCTTTTGCAAATAATAATGTAGAAGTTGACACAGAGGCAGAAGCCAAAGTGAAAGCAGAAGCAGAAGCCAAAGCTAGAGCAGAAGCAGAAGCTAAGGCAAGAGCGGAAGCCGAAGCTAAAGCAAAAGTCGAAGCTTGGGAAAGAGCAAGAGCCGAAGCTCAGGTGAGAGCTGAAGCTCAAGCTAAAGCGAGAGCCGAAGCTAAAGCGAGAACCGAAGAAATATTCAAAAATGACACTAAAGAAACAGAGTGCGAGGATGAATGCATAATCATAACTCTGACATTGGAGGATGGTGAAGAGTTGGATTGTGAAGTGTTAAGTGTTTTTAAAGTAGAAAATATGGAATATATTGCAATTGAACCACGTGAAGGACCAGATTCAGGAGAGATTTTTCTGTATCGATACGGTGAAACGGATGACGGAAGTGTTGTTTTGGAGACAATCGATGATGAGGATGAGTATAACGCCGCTTCCGCGAAATTCTCCGATTTTTTCGACTGGCTTGAGCATCTCAGTCGTGACAATAAATAAGAGATGTAAGTGACTGAAATCGTTATTTTGATGAGATTTATTCCATCGCTCAACATCTCATATGGTCAGGATATATTTTAAAAAGGCATGGTGAAAATGAATCTATATAAAGTGAAAAAATGGGGTTATATGGCAGGCTCTATCGTGTTGGGCAATTTCCTTTTGGCTTTCCTGGTCGCTGCATTTGTAATTCCGCACGAAATGGTCGTGGGCGGTTCTACGGGTATCAGTCTTATCCTGAATAAGTGGTTTACATTGGATACGGCGGTCGGTGTATTGTGTGTTAATATTTCCATGCTGCTTTTGGGTGCTGTATTTCTCGGCAAGACATTTGTGCTTTCTACTGTAGCTAGCTCGCTTTTATATCCGGTGTTCCTCGGTGTTTTTCAAAAGATCCCGGGAATCGATTCATTTACGGATGACCCGTTGATGGCGGCGCTCCTTGGCGGCAGCCTTTTGGGTATTGCGCTCGGGCTTATACTGCGTGTGGGCGCAGCTACGGGCGGTACGGATGCGCTCAATCTGATCCTTCACAAATATACGCATATTCCGGTTTCCGTGTTCGTTTACGTTACCGATGCGGTAATCGTGCTGTGTCAGGCTTTCATATATAAAGATATAGAAAATGTTCTGTACGGTATTGTGTTCTTGGTACTGGAATCTTTGATTTTGAATCAGGTCATGCTTTTGGGTAAAGCGCAGATCCAAATTCAAATCGTTTCGGAGAAATACGATGAGATTCGAAGCAGAATTTTGAACGATCTGGATGCCGGTGTGACCATGCTGATGGTAGAGACCGGTTTTTCGGGAAATGAGCAGAAAAGTGTGCTGAGTGTGATCCCGAGCCGTAAACTGTATGCAGCCAAGGAGATGATCACAACGATTGATCCGCATGCGTTCATGACGATCACGCAGGTGCGCGAAGTACACGGCGTCGGTTTCTCTCTGGATCGCGGAAAGTATCTTGAAGAAATAGAGCGAAAGACCGGAATATCTTAAGCTGAAAGTGTTTGGGCTGCTTAAAGCCGCAGTATTCAAAGGGGATACGATATGATTTTTGTCAGCATTGAAGATTTTTTTGAAAAAGCCGCTTCATGCCATATTTTGAACAGACAGGATGAAATCCTGTGTGCGGAAAAAATGAAAAGCGGAGATCGGGATGCACGGCAGAAGATTATCGAAAGTTATATCCCGATGGCGGCAAATCACATTAAGCGATTAAATCCGCAGCTGCAGCAGATGGGGTTGGCAGTCTACTGTATGCATGCACTCGAAAAGGCTGTAGATTCGTTTGATTTTTTACAGGAAAGTGAAACTTTTGTACATAGACTGAGTTGGTGGCTGAGAGACGCTACAGCGAGATATATTGTAAGCTCAGATGCTTGGAGGGGGCGTTGACACCTGCACCGCGTGCAGCCAGTATTTCGCTGCACAAGGCTGCACTTCGCGCGCTTGCTGCGGTTCTGCATGAGGAGTTAAAGGATACCGGTATATTTGTCGGTGTGATCAACATCAAGGGCGGTATCGGTATGAATGAAATGTATGCGCCGGAAAAGCTGGCAAAGATGTTCTATCAGATGTATATTGACCGTACGGTAGCGGAAATCAACTATTAACCGGACAGGAGGCTTACTGTGGAAAAGCAGTATGTGCGTTCCGAACGGGCTCATTTTATGTGCCCGAATATGCATTTTGGCATAAAAATGGAACTCTCGTGTAATTTCGACGAATCTAAACTGTATGATACGGTGAGAAAAATTGCAGAAGCCAGGCCGTTTTTGCGATGTGTTATTGCTTCTCAGGACGGTATGGATACGCTGTACTATAAAGATACCGGAGTGTCTCAATCGGAAATCGTTGTTTCTCCGGATGAAGATTCTCTATGGGAAGATTATAGGAAGATCTCCGAAACAGATTGGAGTGTTTTTGAGAAAGGTATGCTGAAGCTCTATGTCTATCCGAAAGAAAAAGGGATGACACTGCTCTTTATTGCGCATCATCTTCTGACGGACGGGCGTGGCCTTTTAGAACTTGTACAAACTTTTGCGGATGTATATACTACAGGTATATCTCCGGAACCTGCCGAAGAAAGGCTTATTGAAAGCATCGAAGACCTGCCGAAGAAAAGTGCACTGTCCGGAATCAGCAGATTTCTCGTTAAGTATGCAAATAAGCAGTGGAAAAAAGAAAATCATGCTGTAAGCTATGAGCAGTACTGTGTGTTTGCGAAAGAGTACGGAAAAACGCATCCTGTGGAGTTTAAGACGTATGAAATAGAGCGCGAAGAGCTGCGGAGTATCATTCAGAAATGCAGGGGTGATGGGGTTTCCGTAAACGACTGGCTGATGGTGGAGATGTATCTGCGTACCGGCGCGGAAAAAATTATTATCGCGGCAGATATTCGCAATCGGTTTGCAAACTACAATCCGGGTTCGCTTGGAAATTATTCCACAGCGATGGGGATTGTCTTTAAAGCAAAATCAACGGATGTGATGGAAGCAGCAAAGGCGGTACGTAAGTGTGTACAAAAGCACATGAATAATACGCGTGCGCTGATGCTCGTGCTTGCCTGCTATTTTGAAATGAATCCGACTTTACTCGATGCGGCGGCAATTTCCGCGCTGGGCGGCTTTAACAGCCGTGCGGCACGTTTTGTCGGTGAGGGAATGTTCGGTATGTCGAGTCCGAAATCTCACAGTATCACAAATCTCGGTAAAGTCGAAAATGAGAAAATCGGCTCGCTCTTGTTCATCCCACCGGCATCGCCTGCAGCAAAGTTTACACTCGGTGTGGTAACGCTGAACGGCGTGCTGCGTGCCTGCAGCAGTAAAAATACGTAAAATCATAGAATATAGATATACCGGACATACTGCTTTTCAGAATGTCCGGTATAATTTTTATACGGCATATATAGCGGGGGTTGAACTTTGAGTTAAACGTGGTATACTGGATTTATATTATTTGAAAAGAGGGATAAACATGAGTTTTTCCGAATTTCTGAATTCCAGACGTGCCAACGCAAAGGCGCTCGTTGCAGCTTTGAGAAAGCAGTACGACTATGTCAGCGTTTTGGGTGCGGACATTCAGAATAAGACGATTCGTGTGGACAGAAACACTTCCGGCATCAGCGCCGGCAGGGATACAGAGTGCGGTTTTGTTGTAAAGATGAGCTGCGGCAGAACATTCTTTGAGTATTCTCTGGATGATATCGCCGGCGATATCGATGCACTTGCAGAGAAAATTACAGCGGCGTTTAAGCTGAACGAGTCTCTGCTGAGCAATACGATCGATGAAGTACGTCTCAGCGATGAACCGCTTAAAGAATCCTTTGTACGTGAGCATGATTTCGGTAAGTACACCGAAAACGAGCTGCTTGCATTCTGTAAGACACTTTGCAGCGAACTTCTGAACAAGAGCGAATACCTGCTCAACGCGGTTGTTTCTATTGACAAGCGTGAGGTTTCGAAGCTCTTTGTTTCCGAAAACCGTGAACTCGACCAGAACTTCACATGGGTCAATGGCGGTATGGTTGCCGTATATAAGGAAAACGGTAAGGTCGTACAGGCCAGAGAAGGTTCCAACAGCTTCCTGATCGGCGATATTCTCGCTGAAATGCCGACCCTGACGGATGTTCTTCTCGAAAAGGCACATAAGCTGACACTTGCAAAATCCATCGTACCCGGCGTGTATGATGTTATTACGGATTCCTCCATCACCGGTCTGATCGCACATGAGGCATTCGGTCACGGTGTTGAGCTCGATATGTTCGTTAAGGACAGAGCTCTCGCAAAGGAATATGTCGGCGAGTATGTTGCATCTCCGATCAGCAACATGAAGGATGGCGCCGCTTCCGCAGTGAGTGCAGGTTCCTATTTCTTTGATGATGACGGCGTTCTCGCAGGTGACACACAGATCATCAAAAACGGTATTTTGGTCACCGGTATTTCCGACCTTGCTTCCGCAACACAGCTGGGTCTCGCACCGACCGGTAACGGCCGCAGAGAGTCCACAAGAAGAAAGGCGTATTCCAGAATGACAAACACCTTCTTCGAGAAGGGTGAGGATAAGCTTGAGGATATGATCGCATCCATCGAGCACGGCTATATGCTGTTTGAGACCAATAATGGTATGGAAGACCCGAAGAACTGGGCAATCCAGTGCGTTGCACAGTACGGCATCGAGATCAAGGACGGTAAGCTGACCGATAACTATGTTTCCCCGGTCATCCTGAGCGGCTATGTTCCGGATCTTCTGAAGTCCATTTCCATGGTATCGGACGAATTTAAAGTTATCGGTTCCGGTTCATGCGGTAAGGGTGCAAAAGAATGGGTCCGTGTCAGCGACGGCGGCCCGGCATTGAAAGTGAGGGTAAAACTGGGATGAGAAAGATTGTAGAGCTTCTTACAAAGCATCCCGCTGTAGCGGATTATAAGATCAATATCCATGAGAAGGAGAGCTGCGAGCTGTTCTTCGTCAAGGGTAAGCTGGAAACCGTACGCCGTACGGATACCTGCGATAAGGAAGTTACCGTATATGTGGACCATGACGGATTCCGCGGCGACGCTCAGTTCCTCGTTTATGCTTCCACAACGGATGAGCAGCTTTCCGCACTCATCGATGAAGCGGTGGAAATGGCAAAGCTGATCAGCAACGCTATGTACACACTGCCGGAAAACGAAACCGGCGATTTCGAAGTAGAGAGCAATTTTAAAGAGTACGATGCAGCAGAGCTTGCAGAGCTCACTGCAAAGACTGTTTTTGCGGCGAATACCGTAGAGAACGGCACTTTGAACTCTGTTGAGGTCTTTATCAACAAGCATAGAGATACCGTAACAAACAGCCGCGGTCTGCATAAGACACAGGTACGCTACGATGCGATGGCAGAAGCGATCCCGACCTATAACGGCAAAGAGTTGAGCGTCGAATTATACGAACAGTATAATTTCAATACCTTTGATGCGGAAGCTATGACCCGCGAGATCGCAGGCAAGATGGCGGAAGTTAAGGCTCGTTATGAGGCTGTAAGACCGGATTTTGAGATCAACTGCAAGGTTGTTCTGAATAAGCGTGAGCTTTCCGGCCTGTTCGCAAGAATCGTATCCAACCTGAACTATGCTTCTGTATACGCACATGCCAATATTTTCAGCAAGGGAGACCTTGTACAGACAAATCCGACAGGCGACCGCATTACGATCACGGGTGCGGGTGCGGTAGAGGGCTGCTGCAAGAGCGCAAAGTTCGATACCGACGGTCTGTCCCTCGGCAGTATTGTATGTGTGGAAGACGGTAAGGTCGTAAATTACTACGGTTCCAACCGTTTCGGCCAGTATCTCGGTGAAACACCGACCGGCGATCTGCAGTGCATCTGCGTAAAGCCCGGCACCGCGAAGGCTGAAGATATCGGAACCGGCCCGTATATGGAGATCATCTCCACTTCCGGCATGCAGGTCGATTTCTTCAACGACTATATCGGCGGCGAAGTTCGTCTGGCATATTACCATGACGGTGAAAAGGCTACACCGATCACCGGTATTTCCGTTGCCGGTAAGCTCAGTGATGTGCTCAACAGCATGGAGCTTTCCGAAAGCACCGTTGTCAGCAACGGCTATGCGGGCTATTTTGGACCCGAAAAGGCTGTTCTGCATGGCATGAAGGTATTCTAAAACAGTTTAAGCCACCCGTATCTCCGGATCACGGGTGGCTTTTTTGCATATGTTTTCGGGTATTTTGTCCGAAGCTTTTCTTTACACAAAAGCGTGGATGTGTTATACTTTTATTAAATGTTAAGTGCTTTATAATAAGCCGTCCCGGAATTATTTTATTGCAGAGAGGAATGTGTTAAATATGGAAAAAACCGTAAAGAACGGTATCTATCGTCTTACACAGGAAAACGGTAAAACGCTGACCTGGTCAGAAGAGTCCGGCGTCCAGCTGATCGAAAAAGACGGTCTGTATTTTAAGGATCTTGCCCGCACAGGTGAGCTTCTGCCGTACGAAGACTGGCGTCTTTCCGATTGGGAACGTGCAGTTGACCTTGCCGGCAGACTGAGTGTTGAAGAAATTGCAGGTCTGATGCTCTATTCTCCGCATCAGGCAGTACCGCCCATGGCGTTTGGCCCGTTCGGCGGTACATATGACGGAAAGAAGTATGCGGAAGCAGGCGTTCCGGCACATACACTTTCCGACCAGCAGAAGTCTTTCCTTGAGAACGAACATATCCGCCATATCCTGCTGACCCGTGTTGAAGATGCAGGCACATCCGCAAAGTGGAGCAACGAGCTGCAGAAGCGCGCTGAAGCACTGCCGTTCGGTATCCCGGTCAACATTTCCTCCGATCCGCGTAACGGCGCACGCGGCGATACGGATGCAGAGTTCAGAAATGCCGGTGCAGACGTAAGTAAGTGGCCGGAAGGTGTTGGCTTTGCGGCATGCTTTGACCCGGAGGTTGTTCGTCAGTTTGCTAAGGATGCTTCCAGAGAATACCGTGCACTCGGTATCACCACAGCGCTCGGTCCGCAGATCGATATCTGTACAGAACCGCGTTGGATGCGTTTCATCGACACACTCGGTGAAGAAGTAGAGAAGACCAAGGAAATGGTAAAGGCATACTGCGACGGCATGCAGACCACGGAAGGTGAAGAAAACGGTTGGGGCAAGGAAAGCGTCAATACCATGGTCAAGCATTGGCCGGGCGGTGGTACAGGTGAAGGCGGCCGTGACGCGCACTATCCGTTCGGTGCCTATGCGGTTTACCCGACAGATAACAAAGCTGAGCACCTGAAGCCGTTTACTGAGGCTGCATTTAAGCTGGACGGCCCCACAGGCTGTGCATCCGCAGTCATGCCGTACTACACGGTATCCTGGGGTTATGATACAAAGAACAATCAGCTTGTCGGCAACTCCTACAATGAATATATTATTAAGGATCTGCTCCGTGAAGAATATGAGTTCAGCGGCGTAGTATGCACCGATTGGGGCATTACAGCCGATCCGCTGCCTGAGATGGACAGCTTCAGCAGCCGCTGCTTTAACCTCGAAAACATCAGTGAAGCAGAACGTCATCTGATGGCTATCATGAACGGCGTCGACCAGTTCGGCGGCAACAGTCAGAAGGCTCCGATCGAAGAAGCATACCGTATCGGCTGTGAAAAGTACGGCGAAGAGGTTATGAAGCATAAGCTGACTCTGTCCGCTGCACGTCTGCTGCGCAATATTTTCCACTGCGGCCTGTTTGAAGATCCGTATCTCGATCCGGAAGAGTCCGCAAAGATCGTTGGCTGCGAAGAGTTCGTAAAGCACGGCTTCGAGGCACAGCATAAGTCCGTTGTTCTTTTGAAGAACCGCGAAAATACACTTCCGCTTAAGAAGGGCCTGAAGATCTACAGCCCGATCCGTAAGATCGCAGAATCCCGCGGCTTTATGCGTAATGTGATTCCGGCACATGAAGAAGATCCGGTAACAGATGCAATCATCGCAAAGTACGGCACACGTGTTGCAACACCGGAAGAAGCTGATGTTGCGATCGTTTTCGTTGCAAGCCCGACCTCTAACGCCTATTCCAAGGAAGACCGTGAAAATGGAGGCAACGGTTATCTGCCGATCACACTGCAGTACCGTCCGTATACAGCGGAGACTGCACGTGAAGTCAGCATCGCCGGCGGCGACTACAGAGAAACAACCACGAACCGCAGCTATAAGGGCAAGACAAACACTGCATACAATGAGGCAGACCTCGATAACATCCTGGATTGCCGCAAGGCTATGGGCGATAAGCCTGTTATCGTTTGTGCAGCGGTCAGCAACCCGATGGTCATGCATGAGTTCGAAAAAGAAGTCGATGCGATCGTTGTTGAGTTCGGTGTTTCCCGTGCAGCTGTTTTGGATATCGTATTCGGCGATTACGAGCCGACAGGCCGTCTGCCGATTCAGATGCCGAAGAACATGGAAACCGTTGAAGCACAGAGCGAAGACAAAGCTCTCGATATGGAGTGTCATGTCGATGAATTCGGTAATACTTATGATTACGGCTTCGGTCTGAATTATTCCGGTGTTATCGGAAAGTAATATTGGGTGATTTATGAGCGCAGGTATGCAGAGAACCGCTGTATACCTGCGTTTCTTACGGTTTTCACCGGGTTGTGACTTGACAGAGACCGAGGTAAGCCGTACAATATTGAAAAACAGAACGAATGAGGTAACAGCCTTGACAGAACGAAAAAAACGCGATGTAAAAGCTGAACAGGATCCTGCTGTTCAGAACGATACAGCGCGTAAATCGATAAAAAAGAATAAGAAATGGTATCCGGCCGTAATCGCGTTAGGTCTTCTGGTTGTGCTGCTTGTTGTAATCAGTCCTTTTGGCGGTAAAAAAACTGCGGAACAGGATGAGGCAGGAGTGAGTGTGTTCATGTCCGGGCAGCCGGAGTTTTTCTCCACGATAAAGCCTGAAAAGCTGCAGGATGCGGAGGCCGATGTTGCGGATGATGCTGCAAAGGCTGCAACATACTTTGAAAAGAGCTTGTTTGTCGGCGACAGTCAGATGGTGCGTATTCAGAATGCAAAGCTGCAGCATGGGAAAATTTCCGAAATTTTGCAGTATGCGCTTTTTATGACTGTAGATACCTGTACATGGCAGGCTATGTCGGAAGAATTTACAGGCGGACCGCTGACCTTTAACCTGTACGGCGATTTCGTAACGCTCGTGGAAGCCATAGAAAAGTCCGGTTCGGAAAAAGTATTCATTCAGATCGGGCGAGAAGATCTTGCGCTCGGTGAAGCGGAAACCGCTGTGGATCATGCGCGTTCTGCGCTCAGAAGTCTTAAGCAGGCATCTCCGGAGACGGAAATCATTGTTCTGGCTCTTACGCCGAATACAGCTTCAAGCGAAGTTTTTCCGAATAATGAAAAAATCCACCTGTTTAACACAGGCTTGGAAACGGTTTGTCTCGAATACGGATTTCGCTTTGTGAAAAGTGAAACTGCATTTCCGCAAGGTGTTTTGCCGGATGAGTATTGTCTGAATCCGGAAGGCAGCGGCGAGGATCTTAATACGGATGGTGTTCTTATTTGGGTCACCGAGTTGGCGGAAGCCATTTCGAATCCGATAATCAGTGCACAGCCGACAGCTGCACCGGTTCCCGACGGAGCTTCCGGAGAGGGAGCGGCGGCTGAATCCGGCGTGATTAATGTTGCGGGAAGAAAGGCAGCTGCTATTCAGTAACAAAATCCTGTGTTTTGTGTTGTCTGTTTACACATTATATTGGTAAAATTAAAGAAAGTGCAAAAAAATCAAAAAAATTTCAAAAAAAGCTTGCATTTTCAAAATCATTGTGGTATCATATCTAAGCCGTCAGATGAGGCGGCACAATAGTTGGTGTTGATTACAACGAGGGTCCACCTGTTCCCATACCGAACACAGAAGTTAAGCTCGTTTGTGCCGACAATACTTGGCTGGAAACGGCCCGGGACGATAGGTTGATGCCAA
>JAZNMV010000109.1:0-2704 GCA_045579885.1 Acutalibacteraceae bacterium
GGCAGCTCATCGGCAACGTCCAGACGCCAACCGGAAGCACCGGCCTCGAGCCAGTGATTGATGATGCCGTTTCGACCGTTGATGTATGCGTTGTAATCGGGGTCGTTTTCACGGACATTCGGTAATGTATTGAAATCCCACCAGCATTCGTAGTCATTCGGCCAGTTGCGGAAGGTATACCACGGATAATAAGGAGAAGTTTTTGAATTATAGGCGCCGCCTTTGCCGTAGCGGCCTTCACGGTTGAAGTAGATGCTGTCACTGCCCGTGTGACTGAAAACACCGTCAATCAGAATACGGATGCCCTTTTTCTTTGCAGCAGCACAAAGAGAACGGAAATCTTCTTCCGTGCCGAGCAGCGGGTCGATTTTTTCGTAGTTTGCCGTGTCGTAGCGGTGGTTCGAGTGTGATTCGAAAATCGGGTTGAGATAGATGCAGGTAACACCAAGGGACTCGAGATAGTCAAGTTTCTCTTCAATGCCTTTGAGGTCGCCGCCAAAGAAATCGTTGTTTAAGATCTTTCCTTCGGCATTCGGTCTCCATTCGGGCTGCTCTTCCCACTTTTTGTGCATGATGCGTCCCGTTGGGATATCCTTTTTCGGTGTACCGGAGTTATAAAAACGGTCCGGGAAAATCTGGTACAGAACACCGCCTGCAAGCCAGTCCGGCGTTTTAAAATCCTTTGCATAGACGGTCAGCTGCCAATCGCTGCCGCCGCCAGCGCGGGAAACACCGCCAAGATCTTTCTTCATCATGGAGCGGCCGCGTGCCGTACGCAGCTCGAAATGGTAGAAATACAGACCGGCGGCGTCCGGTGTGAAATCACATTCCCACCATTCGTGGTCAAGATCATTCATACCGCACCAGAACATATCAAGACAGGTCGTCTTACCGGAAGTATCCTGCATGAGCATATATGCTGCAGAGCAGCGCATGTTTCGCGGAACAGAAATCTTAAAATGTACGCGTGTTCCCTCAGCAACAGCGCCGGTAGGGTTTCGATAGATCGGGTCTCTGGAGTTAAATACGGGCATATACGGGGCTCCTTGATCGTTTAGTATGAGCAAAAAGGCACCGGAACAGAGTTCCGGTACCTTTTGTTGATTTACGTGGGGGTGCCTCTTACTTCAGCGGGTCTGCAAGCCAAATGGTGTTTGCATAGTCGCGGATGGAACGGTCAGCTGCAAAGATACCTGCCTTTGCGGTATTGACGAGAGACATGGAGTTCCACTTCTTCTGATCCTTATACAGAACTTCTGCCTTCTTCTGTGCTTCGCTGTAGGAGTTGAAGTCTGCGAGAGCCATGTACTGGTCCACATTCAGAAGTGCATTGTACAGGTTCGGGAAATTCTTGCCGTCAAAGCCGCGGCCGAGTGCAGCAATTGCATGGTGCAGGACCGGGTTGTTTTCGTAGTGGTTTCTCGGTCTGTAACCGGAAGCCTTCAGGCTGTTGACCTGCGGTGTGGTCATACCGAAGAGGAGGATGTTGTCGTCGCCGACAGCCTCGTGGATCTCAACGTTAGCACCGTCGAGAGTACCCATGGTGATCGCACCGTTGATCATGAACTTCATGTTGGAAGTACCGGAAGCTTCTGTACCGGCAAGGGAGATCTGTTCGCTGATCTCAGCAGCCGGAGTGAGGAGCTCTGCCCAGGATACGCAGTAGTTTTCAACGAAGACGACCTTGAGCTTGTCGTTGACACGCGGATCGTTGTTGATCGTGTTTGCGAGGCAAACGATGAACTGCATGATCTCCTTAGCGAAGTAGTAGCCTGGAGCAGCCTTTGCACCGAAGAAGTAGGTGTGCGGAGTATATTCCGCATTCGGGTTCTCGAGCAGCCACTGGTAAACGGAGAGAATGTGCAGTGCGTTCATATGCTGACGCTTATACTCGTGCAGGCGCTTGACCTGTACGTCGAAAATACTGTTCGGATCCACGAGCTGGCCCTGTGTACGCTTGAGGTGCTTTGCAAGGCGCTCCTTGTTGTGGAGCTTGATCTCCTGCAGCTTCTCAAGTACAGCAGCGTCGTCCTTGTAAGCCATCAGCTTCTCGAGCTGTGCTGCATCGTGGATATAGCCGTCGCCGGTAAGCTCGGTGATGAGAGCAGCCAGTTCCGGGTTAGACTGGTTCAGCCAGCGGCGGTGTGCGATGCCGTTAGTAACATTCTTGAACTTAGTCGGCATCTCGGTATAGAAATCATGGAAAACGCTGTCCTTGAGGATCTCACTGTGCAGTGCGGAAACACCGTTGGTGCTGTGGCCTGCGAGAACAGCAAGGTTAGCCATCTTGACATAACCGTCGCAGATCGGAGCCATACGCCAGATCTTGCCTTCGTCTACGCCCTTAGCGCGCATTTCAGCCCAGAAGCGGCGATTGATCTCTTCCACGATCTGATAGATTCGCGGCAGACGGTTCTTGAAGAGGTCGATGCTCCAGCATTCCAGAGCCTCGCTCATAACGGTATGGTTGGTGTAAGCGATCGTACGGGTTACGATATCCCATGCGTCATCCCACTCGTAGCCGCATTCGTCCAGCATGATACGCATGAGTTCCGGAATAGCGAGAACCGGATGTGTATCGTTCAGGTGGATCGCAGCGAGCTTCGGCAGATCGTTAAGGGAGCTGTGTGTATACAGATGACGGCGAACGATATCCTGTACGGAAGCGGAAACGAGGAAGTACTGCTGTGCGAGACGCAGGCTC
>JAZNMV010000110.1:0-9794 GCA_045579885.1 Acutalibacteraceae bacterium
TATCATGTTGAGGGGTTCTTTTATGAAAATCATAGCTTTTACGGGAGCGGGCATCAGCAAGCAGAGCAATATCCCAACCTTTATGGAAGCGCCCGAGGTGCGCGATAAGCTGTTTCGCTCTTTTGCGAAGACGCACCACGAGGAATATAACGCGGTCATCCGTCAGCTGAAAGAGAATATGCAGGGTGCCGAGCCGAACGACGCACACTACGCGCTCAAGGAATATAATATCCCGGTCATCACGATGAACATTGACGGTCTTCATGCGAAAGCCGGTACGAAGGCGCTCGAGCTGCACGGCGGTCTGCCCGAAGACGCTGAGATGGACATTGCGTGGTCGCTCTACAATAAGCCTGTTCTGTACGGCGATGCCGCACCGAACTATGAAAAAGCGTATGAGATGGTGATGAACCTCAGTAAGGGAGATATCCTGCTTGTGATCGGCTGTTCGTACCATACGTCCATTGCCTGTGACTTGCGCGATGTTGCAAAGCACCGCGGTGCGCACGTTGTGGAAATTCAAAGCGATGCCGCACACAACGTGAGAAAAACGCTGAAAGCGCTGCTGGATGAATAAAAAAAGAAATTCGCCCGTGTACCGGAAGAGGTATACGGGCGTTTTTGCTATGTGTTAAATTTCTTACGGAAAATACTGTAAATGAGGAGAGCAAAAGCGGTTCCTAAAGCAGCACCCGCTAAAATATCGGTCGGGTAATGAACAAACAAAAAAACACGGGAGAATGCGATGAGCGCGGCTAAAATCAACGCGGGCCACGCTTTTTTATGCCTTAAAACGAGCATGACTGCCGCCGTGAAGCTCGAAGCGCTGTGCCCCGAGGGAAAGGAAAACGAATCGGGACAGGGAATGAGCAGCGGTACTTCCGGAAACAGGTGGCACGGACGCGGGCGGGCAATGAGATTTTTAAGAAGCACTTCGCCCGTCAGGTATGTAAAAAGCATCGTAATGAGCACGAGCCATCCTGTCGTGCGTGTCTTCTTAAAGCAGAGCAGAACGATCGCAGCCGTTATCCACAGTACACCGGCATCGCCGAGATGTGTGATAAACGGCAGAACGGTATCAGTAAAAGCATTGTGCATTGTATTTTGTATCCACGCCAAAACGGGGGCATCGAACACGTTGATCCCGGAAAGCTCCATGCGTTTTTCTCCTTTTCAGAACATCAAAAAGTATTGTAGCACAGTTTTACGTTCTCCGCCACCTGAAAATTCTTCTATAAAGCTTTCCCAAGGCATAGAATTTCAAAAAAGGAGGTTGAGACATGGCAAATCGGAAAAACGCGGCGTTTCATGCGCTTTCGGTTAAAGACGCCGCCGAGATATTAAAAACCGATATAGAGGCGGGGCTTCGTTCGGCGGAAGCTGCGGCGAGGCTTCAAAAATACGGAAAAAATAAGTTGGAGAAAAAGAAAAAGAAAAACTTTTTTCAGCGATTCATGCTGCAGTTCGGCGATTTTATGGTGCTCACGCTGCTTATAGCCTCAGCTGTTTCTTTCGGGGTTTCGTGCTTGCAGGGCGAAGTGGACTTTGCGGAACCGCTGCTTATTCTCGGCATTGTGCTCGCAAATGCGCTGATCGGTACGGTGCAGGAAGCGAAAGCGGAACGTGCGCTCGAAGCACTCGACAAAATGACGCAGGGGAAAACTACGGTCATTCGCGGCGGTCGGCGGGATACGGTTTTGAACGAAGAGCTGGTTCCCGGCGACCTCGTTGTGCTTCGTACCGGCGATATTGTCCCGGCAGATATTCGTTTGATTGAGAGCGTACGGCTTTCTGCGGAAGAGAGTGCGCTGACGGGCGAATCCGTTCCCACAGAGAAGGACGCAGCGGCACTCTGTCCGGAAGATACACAGCCTGCGGAGCAAAAATGCATGGTGTTTTCCGGTACCGGTATTGCCGAAGGCCACAGCACCGGCATTGTAACGGCGACGGGCATGGAAACGCAGATGGGGAAGATCGCCCAAATGCTCGGGCAGGAAGAAGCGCCCGAAACGCCCTTAAAGCAGCGACTGCACCGTACGGGAAAGCGCGTTGGACTCGTTGTGGTCGGCATCTGTGCGGTTGTATTTCTTATCGGTCTTTTGGAGCGGAAACCGCCGCTCGAAATGTTTATGATCGCGATCAGCCTGGCGGTCGCGGCCATTCCGGAAGGACTGCCTGCGGTCGTTACGATCGTTTTGGCGCTCGGTGTGCGGCGCATGGCAGCGAAGAAAGCGATCATCCGCAATTTACAAGCGGTCGAAACACTCGGCAGCTGCGAGGTTATCTGCTCGGATAAAACAGGTACGCTGACGCAAAACAGAATGACTGTGACACGGGTGTGTACGGCAAACGGTATGGCAGAAGAAGAGGAAAAGAAGGCGATGCTTTGCACGGCGGCACTCTGTACCACGGTGGAAGTGCAGAACACAAAACTCATTGGCGCACCGACCGAAACAGCGATCGCTGCAGCGGCGGAAGATATAGAAACGCTCCTTAAGACGCGCGAAAAGCTTTTTGAGATCCCGTTTTCGTCCGCACGCAAACGCATGACGGTCGTGCTCAAAACAGAAAACGGCTGCAGAGTCATTACAAAAGGCGCACCGGACCTGCTTTTATCCCGCTGCACTTCGGCTCTTGTAAACGGGAAAGCGGTTTCAATGACACCGGTTATAAAATCGCGTATTCTGGAGCAGAACACCGAAATGGCGGCGGATGCGCTCAGAGTGCTGGCAGTCGCGGAAAAGAACACGGAATCCGTACCGCAGAATGAAGACGCAGCAGAGAACGGACTCTGTTTTCTGGGCCTCATCGGGCTCGAAGACCCGCCGCGTCCGGAAGCCGCAAATGCCGTGCGGGAGTGTCTCACGGCAGGTATACGGCCTGTGATGATCACGGGGGATCAGCCCGTTACGGCAACGGCGATCGCTTCGCGCCTTGGCATCGACACAGGGAAAGTCATCACGGGTGCGGAGCTCGACCGCATCGACGATATACAGCTTTTGGATACTGTGAAGACCTGTTCCGTCTTTGCGCGTGTTTCACCTGCCCATAAACTGCGCATTGTAAAAGCGTTCCGAAAGCTCGGTAAGATCACCGCGATGACGGGCGACGGGGTAAACGATGCGCCGGCTCTAAAAGCTGCGGATATCGGCTGCGCGATGGGGAAGAACGGCACGGAGGTCGCAAAAGGTGCAGCCGATATGGTACTGACGGACGATAATTTTGCGTCCATCGTATCCGCTGTACGCGAGGGCAGAACGGTTTACCGCAATATTCAAAAGACGGTGCATTTTCTGATGTCCTGCAACATCGGCGAGATCCTTCTGGTGCTCTCTGCATTTCTTTTGCGCGCGCCTACACCGCTTCTGCCGACACAGCTTTTGTGGGTAAATCTTGTCACGGATGCGCTCCCCGCTTTGGCACTCGGCAGCGACCCGGCACCCGAAGACATTATGAAAACGAAGCCGACCCCGAAAGAAAACACTGTGTTTTCAAAGGGTCTGCGCTCCGTTATGCTGATTGAGGGGTTGATGATCGGTGCACTGGCGCTTGCCGCATTTTCGATAGGGCGCGTGTTTTTTGACCCTGACCCGATGGAACCCACTGTCGGGCGGACAATGGCATTTGCGGTATTGAGTCTTTCGCAGCTTGTGCACAGCTTTAATATGCGCAGTGAGGGGCCGGTGCTTGGACACGGTATGCTGAAAAACCGGCTTTTGAATCTTGCGTTTTTCGTGTGCAGCATTTTCATGGTCGGCGTAATTGCCGTGAAGCCTTTGGCTGCGGTTTTTAATTCCGTACCGCTGAATTTCATACAGTGGGGGATCGTTATGCTGCTTGCTGTTGTACCGCTTCTTCTGTGTGAAGCCGAAAAGCGGCTTATGGGGATCGGCGAAATGCGAAAGCGTGCGGCTAAGAAGCGGTATGTATTACCGAAAGGCGACGAATAAGCTTGCTTTTGGAAGCGATTTTAGATATGATATAAACAGAGAAAATTGCACAGTATATTGTGTGGAAAATAAATGGGCAGGTACAGTGTGCTTGCCTGTATGGGAAAGGTCAGGATGTAAAATGAGAAAAACGAAAATCGTATGTACACTCGGTCCTGCAACGGATAATGAAGAAGTTCTTCGCCAGCTGATTTTAAACGGTATGAATGTGGCGCGCCTTAATATGTCGCACGGCACACACGAGGAGCACAGACGCCGCGTGAACACGGTTAAGCGTCTGCGTGAAGAGATGGATATACCGATCGGTATCCTCATGGATACAAAGGGTCCGGAGATCCGTACCGGTCAGTTCAAGGAAAAGATTTTCCTCGAAAACGGACAGAAGTATGTGTTCAGCACGCTGCCGCGTCCGGGCGATAATACGGGCTGTTCCATTTCGTTCCAGGATCTCCCGAAGGATGTGCAGATCGGTACACACATCCTCGTCGATGACGGCCTGATCGATACGGTCGTAGAGAATGTTACGGATACCGAAATCGAGTGCCGCGTCCTGAACGGCGGCCCGATCTCTTCCTATAAAGGCATCAATGTACCGGGCATCACGCTTTCCATGCCGTACATCAGCGAGAAAGACCGTGAAGACCTTGCCTTCTGCGTGGAAGAAGATCTCGACTTTATTGCGGCTTCCTTTGTTCGCTCTGCGGATGATATCGTTATGATCCGCAATGAGCTGGAAAGCCACAATTGCAGAAATATCCGCATCATTTCGAAAATCGAAAATACGGACGGTGTCGAGAATATCGACGATATCATCCGCGTTTCCGACGGCATCATGGTTGCCCGCGGTGACCTCGGTGTTGAGATCCCGATGGAGGATATCCCGGTATTGCAGAAGCAGCTGATCCGCAAGGCATACGCTGCCGGCAAGCAGGTCATCACCGCAACACAGATGCTCGATTCCATGATGAAGAATCCGCGTCCGACCCGTGCGGAAGCGACCGACGTTGCAAACGCGATCTACGACGGTACGAGTGCGATCATGCTCAGCGGCGAGACCGCAGCGGGCGCGTATCCGATCGAAGCGGTTAAAACGATGGTGCGCATTGCGGAACGTGCCGAGAGCGAGATCGACTATGTCCGCCAATTGGAGCAGTGGGAGGGTGAGACCACGAAGGATGTTACTTCTGCGATCTCCCACGCGACCTGCACCACGGCGCACGACCTCGGTGCGGTTGCCATTATGACCGTTTCGAAAACCGGTCTTACGGCACGCAGCATTTCGAAGTTCCGCCCTGCATGCCCGATCATTTCCGGTACGACCGATAATAAGGTTCTGAACCAGATGAGCCTTTCCTGGGGCGTTGTGCCGATCATGCTCGAAGAAAAGACCAGCACGGACGATCTCTTTGAGCATGTTGTTGCCGTAGCCGAAAGCCGCGGTTTGGTTACAGCCGGCGATATTGCTGTTATCACGGCCGGTATCCCGCTCGGTATTTCCGGTACAACCAATATGCTGAAGGTACACCTCGTCGGCGATGTACTGTGCTCCGGCACGGTCGTCACCGAGCGGAGCACCTGCGGCAGACTCTGCGTATGTAAAACAGAGGAAGAAGCGCTCAACGAGTTTAAGCGCGGTGATATCCTCGTTATCCCGAAAACCTCCAATGCGCTCATGCCGATCATTCGTCAGGCTTCCGGTCTCGTCACCGAGGTGGACGGCGAGAATTCCCACGCAGCGATTGCAGCGATGGCGCTCGGCATTCCGGCGATCGTCGGTGCGGCACATGCAACGGACCTTCTGAAGTCCGGCATCACTGTCCGTCTCGACGGTGTGCGCGGCACCATCTTCAGCGCAAATACAGCTGTGGATGCGTAAAACACGGGAGGTCGGGATGAAAACAAAAACACTTTATGTTTCGGATCTCGACGGCACTCTTCTTTTACCGGAGGAGTGCCTTTCTCCGTTCACTGCGGAGACGGTTCGAAAGCTTTGCGGCGAGGGCATGCTGTTTTCTTATGCTACGGCGCGTTCTCTTTCCACAGCGAAAAAGGTAACGGGTGCACTCGGCGCGCTGCATTTACCAGTCATCGTGAATAACGGCGGCGCCATTGTGGATGCGGCGAACGGAAAAATTCTTGAAGCCGTATATTTTACGGAAGAAGAAACAGCGTTTGTAAAAAAGGTGCTCGATGAAGAGGGGCTCACGCCCATCGTCTACACACGGCCGGGTGATATGGCAGAGAGTGAGTGCGTGTCCTATGTAAATGAGAACTTGAGCCATGCGAAGGCGTTTTACCTTAACAGCCGAAAAAACGATGAACGGCTGCAGACAGTCGCACGCGAACAGCTTTATGCGGGGCGTATTTTCTATGTTGCCACCATGGAAGATTCCCGCGAAGTGTGCGAAAAAGCCTATGAGCGTATTATAGCGGATGGGCGTTTTGCCTCGTATCTCTATAAAGATGTGTATTCCGAAGGCTGGTATTTTGAGGTCGGCCCGGCACGCACGACGAAGGCAAATGCCATTCGCCGTCTCAAAGAGCTGTATGGGTGTGACCGTGTTGTGGCTTTCGGCGACGGAAAGAACGACCTGCCCATGTTCCGCATGGCGGATGAAAGCTACGCGGTAGAAAATGCGGACGAAAGCCTAAAAAATGCTGCGACCGCTGTGATCGCAGCGAACACGGAAGACGGTGTGGCAAAGAAGCTTATCGAGCTTTGGGATGCGGAAAATAAATAGCTGTTTGCAAAACCGGAAATTTATAGTATAATGTGATTTGCCGCGAAATCTCTGCGCCGGGATATCGGAGGGGAAGACGCGGTATATCAAAATTTAAGGAGAGTTTTACCCATGGAAAACGAAAAGATCCTCGCCACCGTCGGCGGAGTCAATATTACAGACGTTGAGGTCGATGCTTTTATCGCGAGCCTTTCTAAAGAGCAGCAGGCATATGCATCCATCCCGCAGTTCCGTCAGCAGTGCGTTGAGCAGTTGGTTGCTGTTCAGCTTTATGCGCTCATGGCTGAGGAAGAGAAGCTGGAAGAGACAGAGGAATTCCAGAAGCTTATTGCCGGTGCAAGAAAAGAGATCCTTGCAAATATGGCAATGAAGAAGACTTTCGAGAACCTCGAAGTAACAGAAGAAGAGTGCAAGGAGTTCTACGAGAACAATCCGCAGCACTTTAACCAGGGCGAGTCCGTTAAGGCTAAGCACATCCTCGTTGAGGAGGAAGCAAAGGCCCTTGAGCTTCTCGAAGCGATCACTGCCGGTGAGATGAGCTTTGAAGATGCAGCAAAGAACTGCTCCACCTGCCCGTCCGGTCAGCAGGGCGGCGACCTCGGTGCTTTCACAAGAGGCCAGATGGTTCCGGAGTTCGATGTTGCAGCTTTTGCAGCAGAGATCGACCATATCGTAGGTCCCGTGAAGACACAGTTCGGTTACCACCTCATCAAGGTTTACGAGAAGACAGAGGCTTCCGTAACACCTTACGAGCAGGTAGCGGAGATGATCCGTTCCAACCTGATGGTACAGAAGCAGAACGAAGCTTACATGACTAAGGTTGCTGAGCTCAAGGCAAAGTACATGGCTTGATGTTAACAAAAAAGGTCTGTTGCATTTTGCAACAGACCTTTTTTATAATCATTTTTTGGCAATAACGATGTGGGAATCTTCCGGTGTGGGATCCACGTAAACTTCCGTGAAGCCTGCCTCGCGGAGGACCTGCATCTCGTGCTCTTCGGTGAGCGGTGTGTCGAAGTGAACGAACTGCTCTGCCGGAATGCCCTGTTTTGCACGGCGGCGGTCACAGGTCTCGCGCAGGAGTGTTTCTTCTTCATCGCAGCAGGCGAAGTAGTCGCCGTTCATAAAGACACCGCCCGGTGCGAGTGCATCGTAAACCTTCTTGAAAAGCGGCAGCTTTTCTTCGGCTGTGAAGTGATGCAGCGATTCGAAAGAGATGACCGCATCCACATTCTGCGGGAACGGCTCGTCAAAATAACTGCCGAGGATGAGATCGATGTCTTTATCCGGGTGCTTTTTCTTCAGCTCGTCCATCATTGCTTCGGCGAGATCAATACCGGTGACTTTCACATTCGGCTGGAGCTTAAAGAGTTCATCGAGCTCCAGACCGGTGCCGCAGCCGAGGTCAAGCACGTGCTTTGCGTTTTCGGGAACGAGCTTTGCGAGATATTCGTAGCCGAATGCCCAGTACTTCAGCATGCGTTCTTCATAGTCGCCGAGACGTGCGCGGAAGAAGCTGCCCATTTCTTCGAGCGGGGTATCTTCTTCCGAGTCGAGCCAGCCCTTAAGGCCTTTCATATATTCCAAATGTTCTGCGGGAATTGCCATATTATCCTTCCTTTCTGAGTTTTGCTGTGCGGCAGAAACTTTCTATTGCACCGCGCAGCAGTGTTTCTGTTTCACCGGGAGCAAGGAGCACTGCACCCGCATAGACTTCTCTGGCGATACCGAAAGTGTAAAAACGCACGTCGCGGTACACGGCTTCCGCTTCGTGAATAGTCAGACCAAACTGCTCCGCCGTACATTCGATCGTCTCGCGGTTCCAGCTGGCTGTGACGATGCCATCTACGGTGCGCACACCGAATTCATTCGTAAGGAACATGGTGCCGAATATATGGCGTTCCTCTTCGGCTAAGCGGATATGCGCGAGGCTGATCGTGTAGAGATAGTCCGTTTTATCGACGTATCGGTCGATGAATTCGGCATATCGGTCGCCGATGGCTTCGAAAACCGCGCTGCGCAGATTTTCCATGCTGCCGAAATTTTTGAAGATCGGCTGAATGGAGCAGTTAAGCTCAGCGGCCACACTGCGTATGTTGAGCGCAGAAAGCCCTTCGCGAAGAACGAGCGCCGCTGCGGCGGTGACCAGCATATCTTTTGTGATGCGAACGGTACGGGCCATGGAGGTCTCCTTTCGGGAAATAAATATCGCCTGTTATTTATTAATATAGCACTGCGTACTGTAATAGTCAAGAATAAAATATCATGTGATATTTTATTTAGTGCCGATCAAAATAACACGGAAAATATGATATATTATTTTGCAAAAAGCGCCATATGCGGGAATTTTCTTGCAAATTCGCGTATCGGATGCTACAATACAAAAGTGAAGTAAATTTGGAGAGGATGTACTGTTATTATGGATATAAAGAAGACTTTATCGGAGATCGGTATTATTCCGGTCATTAAGATCGATGATGCAGAAAAGGCCGTTCCGCTTGCAAAGGCACTCAGAGACGGCGGTCTTCCGGCAGCGGAAGTTACTTTCCGTACCGCGGCTGCCGAAGAAGCCATTCGCCGCATTGCTGCGGAAGTACCGGATGTATATCTCTGTGCGGGTACCGTCCTGAATGTGGAGACCGCAGAGCGTGCCGTGAACGCCGGTGCGAATGCTATTGTAAGCCCGGGTACAAATCCCGAGGTCGTTCAGTGGTGCATCGAGAACAATATTCCGGTCATCCCGGGTTGTGCAACGCCCACAGAGGTTGAAGCCTGCATGCGTATGGGTCTCGATTTTGTAAAGCTGTTCCCGGCTGAAGTTGTAGGCGGTGTCGGCATGCTGAAAGCGCTGGCTGGCCCGTACGGCGGCATGAAGTTCATGCCCACAGGCGGCGTAAGCGTGAAGAATGTTGAGAGCTATCTCGCGCTGAAGAACGTTGTATGCTGCGGCGGCAGCTGGATGGTTCCGGGCGACCTGATGGATAAGGGCGATTTTGCCGGTATTGAAGCTCTGGCAAGAGAAGCGGCTGCAATGCTCAAAAAGTAATTCAAGAAATAATGAAAGCGGAGCACTTCTTTTTTCGGAAGTGCTCCGCTGTGTTAT
>JAZNMV010000111.1:0-3255 GCA_045579885.1 Acutalibacteraceae bacterium
AGCAGCTTCTTTAAGTACCGCATCGCGCACACGCAGTTTTACGGCCTGATCCTCCGCCTTATTCGAATTTGCCGGAATATGCAGCCGCAGCACACTTCTTGTAAGCGCATCGCACTGTGCGGAAAAGCCCGTGAAGCTTAAAAGCACAGCCAGAACAAATCCGCAAACCGCAGCACGAAGCCAAAGCTTTCCGTTCATGATCTTTTTCATATTTCTGCCTCTCCTTTGAAAATCAACCAAATATATCCTGTATTTTTCGTACAGATTATAAACGTATTTTTTCAAAAATATACTTTCTCTTCCTGTTTTTTTCCGTTATACTGATAGCAGCAAATAAAACAGGGAGTTGTTTTTTATGGCAAAAAAGATTTGGGAACAGAATATTCCGGACGAGATCACAATGGTACGCCGTCTGCAGAAGCCGACGGGCAAGATCGATGTTGTTCTGGATACCGATACATACAATGAGATCGACGATCAGTATGCGCTTTCATACATGATCCGCAGCGACGAAAAACTGACCGTACGTGCACTTTACGCTGCACCGTATTTTAACGATAAGTCCACTTCGCCGAAGGACGGTATGGAAAGAAGCTACAACGAGATCCTCACATTGCTCGATCTTCTCGACCGCAATGATTTAAAGCCGAATGTTTTCCGCGGCTCCGAGAACTATCTTCCGAACGAAGAAACACCGGTTGAATCCCCCGCTGCACGCGATCTCGCAGAGCGCGCTATGCAGTATACAACGGAGAATCCGCTCTACGTTGTAGCTATCGGTGCGATCACAAACGTTGCATCCGCTATTCTGATGAACCCGGATATCCGCGAGCGTATCGTGATCGTTTGGCTCGGCGGACATGCACTGCACTGGCCGCACAACGGTGAGTTTAATCTCATGCAGGATGTTGCCGCAGCACGCATCATTTTCGGCTGCGGTGTACCGCTTGTACAGCTTCCCTGTATGGGTGTTGTCTCCGGTTTTGCGATCAGCGAGCCAGAGTTCCGCGATTATTTCGTCGGTAAAAACGCACTGTGTGATCATCTCGCTAAGTATTCCATTGAAGAAGGCTGCCGTACAGCCAGTGCCGCAACGTGGACACGCGTTATCTGGGATGTGACTGCAGTCGCTTGGCTTCTCGACGGCGATTTTATGGAAGATACCCTGATGCACAGCCCCATTCCGCAGTATGACGATACATGGACGCCTTCGAACACACGTCACTTCATGCGTTACGTGTATACGATCCACCGTGACCGCCTGCTTCAAGACCTTGTGCACAAATTGACACGCTAATTTTTGGCACGCGTTTTTTTCAAAGCGCGTGCCTTTTTCAGCAAAATATGCTATACTTAGTTTTACAATTAAACAGTTAATTCCGCATTACAGAATTTCACTGAAAGGTCGGATCGGTATGAAAAAAATGATCTTTGTGGCATCTCCCCCTGCCTGTGGCAAAACCCGTCTCTCGAAGCGCCTTGCCAATGCACTTGATCACGTGGTTTATTTGGACAAGGATACCCTCATTCCGCTTTCCCATCAGATTTTCAAGGTTGCCGGTGAAGAATGCAACCGCAGTTCCGATTTCTTTGAAGAGCATATCCGCAACTACGAGTACGAGGCTATTCTTGCACTCGGCTTTGAAGCGCTGCGCTATGCCGACACTGTACTGATCAACGCACCGTTTACACGCGAGATCCGCGACCCCGAATACATTAAAGGTCTGCGTGCAAAGCTCGCCGAGTACGATGCCAAGCTCTGTGCGATCTGGATCGTGACCGACGTGGAAGTCTGTAAGGCACGTATGATGAAGCGTAACTCCGACCGTGACACCTGGAAAATGGCAAACTGGGACGAGTATGTCAAGCGCATCAATTTCAACATTCCCGAAGATTTGTACTTAGAAGGCCAGCCCGACAGTCTGCTTCTCTATTACAACTCGAATGATGATCTTGCAGATGCTTCGTTTGCCCGTATTCTGCCGATCTTGAACGAAAACTGATTTTGTAAAAACACAGCGCGGTATTCCGGTTCATGCCGAAAATACCGCGCCTTGATATTTATATGAACGGTGGTCCTATGAACAAAAACGATCTTATCTATGAGACCTGTGTACAGGTACTGAAAGAAGAACTGCTCCCTGCTATGGGCTGTACCGAGCCGATCGCGATCGCGTATGCTGCGGCCGTTGCACGCCGCACACTCGGAGAACTGCCTTTGTCCGTTTCCGTTACGGCAAGCGGCAACATCATCAAAAACGTTAAGAGTGTCTTCGTTCCGAACACAGGAGATCTGCGCGGTATCCCCGCAGCTGCGGCTGCCGGTATCGTTGCCGGCGATGCCGACCTTAAACTTGAAGTGATTTCCAAGGTAACGGAAACGGATCAAGCTGCGATTCGTGATTATCTTGAAAACACACCCGTAGAGGTTTCTCTTTCCGATTCTCCGCATATCTTCGATATCGATATTACCGCCCGCTCCGCTTCGCACGAAGCGAGAGTACGCATCGTAACACACCACACAAATATCGTGCGCATCGAAAAAGACGATAAAGTTCTCTTCGATTCCCCTGTCGAAGACGAAACTGCAGCCAATGACGGTCTCTGTGACCGCAGCGTGCTCACCGTCGCCGGTATTTTAGACTTTGTGGAAAACGCAGACCTCTCCGACATTGAGGAACCCGTAAAGCGCCAGATCGAGTACAACACGCGTATTGCCGAAGAAGGCCTTACCGGCAACTGGGGCGCAAACATCGGCAAAGTGCTTCTTGCCGCGTACGGAAACGACGTACATGTGCGTGCAAAAGCCATGGCTGCAGCCGGCAGCGATGCCCGTATGAACGGCTGTTCTCTCCCTGTTATCATCGTTTCGGGCAGCGGCAATCAGGGTATTACCGCATCACTCCCCGTTGTTGAATTTGCAAAAGAGCTGAACGTCGGCTATGAAAAAACGATTCGTGCCGTTGCACTTTCCGACCTCATCACCGTTCACTTAAAATCCGGTATCGGTCGGCTTTCCGCTTATTGCGGTGCCGTCAGTGCAGGCTGCGGCAGCGGCGCCGGTATCGCTTACCTCTACGGCGGTAATTTGAAAGTCATCGAGCACACGATCGTTAACGCGATCGCCATCAATTCCGGTATCGTCTGCGACGGTGCAAAAGCTTCCTGTGCCGCGAAGATCGCCACCTCCGTAGATGCCGGCATTATCGGCTACCATATGTTCAAAAACGGACAGGAATTCCGCGCCGGTGACGG
>JAZNMV010000112.1:0-5846 GCA_045579885.1 Acutalibacteraceae bacterium
ACGCAGCAGGATTTCAAAAACGCGAAAAAGCTCGGCTGCGATGTCATCCGTCTGCCCATCCACTTTGAGAAGATCTGTACTAAAGCGGACGGCTTCGCCATTCCGGAAAAGATCCTCGGCATTCTCGACAATGTCGTCACGTGGTGTAAGGAAGAGAAAATGTATGTGATACTCGATTTTCACAACGACTGCACGGCGGATTCCAAAACGCCCGATAATATCGATGAGATCTTGATGCCCGTGTGGACGGAGCTTGCGGCACGCTACAAGGATGCATCCGATTACATCGTTTATGAGATCATGAATGAGCCGCACGCGATCGATATCAAGCTGTGGAATAAGATCATCCTCGATGTTTTCAAGCGCATCCGCGAAATCGATAAGAACCACTGGATCATTGTCGGCGGCGCGGATTGGAACAGCACCGCAGCCATGAAGACCCTGCCCGATTTTGAGGACGATAAGGTTATCTACAATTTCCATTATTACGATCCGCACCTTTTCACGCATCAGGGCGCGGGTTGGACACACGTCAGCCGTTTTCACGATATCCCGTTCCCGTACGATAAAAAGAAAATGCCTCCGCTGCCGAAGCGCCCGAATATAGAAGAGATCGTACGTTATTTTAAGTACAGAGTCGACGGCAGACTCGAAACCGTGATGAATTATTTCGACCAGTACGTCGATTTCAGCCTTGAGCGAAACGCACCCGTTTTCTGCGGCGAATTCGGCTGCTTTACGTCTGTTCCGAATGATGCACGCGTGAACTGGTACCGCATTGTAACAAAGCTCCTTTCTGACCGCGGCATTGCACGCACGAGCTGGGATTATTTCGGTTCCTTCGGCGTGTTCAAAAGCACGGACTATGCCCGCCCGAATTTCCCGGAAGACCTCAACCGCGAGCTGCTCGAAGCACTGGGGCTGAATGCAGCGCTTCGCGCAAGTGAAGAGTGAATAGTGAAGAGTGAATAGGTGAGGATGGCTCACTGCGTTCGCAAATATATACGCGCTTCGCGCTTTTCGGGCGAACACAGTTCACACCTACGGCGTTGCAGAAACTGTGTAAAATTCGTAGGGGCGGCAATCTGCCGCCCGTAAGAAATGCGTGCTCATCCGGGCGGATGATATCCGCCCCTACGGCATCACTGTGAGCACGGTAGAAAGAAAGGTATCATTATGCGCCTGTTGTTTGAGATAGACCGGAAGAATTACGAAAACTGCACACACACCTTTGTGCGAAACAGTGCGCGGAGCATCATTCTGCGCGGCGGCAAACTTGCCATGATCTATAGCCAAAAGCTCGGCTTTTATAAGCTGCCCGGCGGCGGTATAGAAGAGGGCGAAGACTATGTTGCGGCGATGATCCGCGAAACACGCGAAGAGGTGGGCCTTACCGTAAAGCCCGAAACGGTGCGCGAGTATGGCTATGTGCACCGCATACAGAAGGGCAGCCACGGTGATGCGGAATGCTTTGTGCAGGATAATTTCTACTATTTCTGCGAAGCGGAGGAAGGCGCAGCCGCACCGGACCTGACTGAAAAAGAAAAAGCAGTCGGTTTTGTCCCTGTGTTCGTTGAGCCGGAAGAAGCGATCGCACAGAACAGAGCGGTGCTCGAAAGCGAAGAGGATCTTTCGGAAACGGCAGCCGCTATGCTCGAAAGAGAAATTCGCGTGCTCGAAATGCTTCTTGCGGAAAATAGGATATAGTGTAAGTATCGGGCGATAGATAATCGCCCCTACGGCGTTGAAGAAAACCTGAGTGAAATTCGTAGGGGCGGTTATTAACCGCCCGAAAAGTGCGCAATACGGTTACAGGGCGGCGGTCTGCCGCCCTTGCTTTTTCGGTCAAAATATGCTACTATAAATAGAACAAATTACGCTTAAAATCACTTTTTATATACGGAAAGGAATGGGGAATATGAGAAGAATTTCGAAACAGGTCTCGGCTGGCGGCGTGCTGATCGGCGGCGGCGCACCGGTCCCGGTGCAGTCCATGCTGAACGTGCCCTCCACCGATATCGAGGGCAGCGTACGTCAGGCTGTAGAGCTCGAAAAGGCTGGCTGCCAGATCCTTCGTGCGGCGATCCCGGATATGGATGCTGTGCGCCTGATCCCGGCCATTAAAGAAGCCGTCTCCATTCCGCTCGTTGCAGACATTCATTTCGATTATAAACTCGCGCTCGAAGCTGCCCATGCCGGTATCGATAAGATCCGCATCAACCCCGGCAACATCGGCGGCGACGACCGCGTTAAGGCTGTAGCCGATATCTGCCGCGAGAAGAAGATCCCGATCCGCATCGGCGTAAACTCCGGTTCGGTAGAAAAATCCATCCTCGCAAAATACGGCGGCCCCACCGCGGAGGCACTCTGCGAAAGCGGCCTTTATCATGCCTCTCTCCTTGAAAAGTTCGATTTCACCGATATCGTCATTTCTCTGAAATCCTCTTCGGTCGATACGAACATCAAGGCATACGAAAGAATCGCGGAGCGCTGCGATTATCCCCTGCACCTCGGCGTAACCGAAACCGGCACCGAGCGCATGGGCATCGTAAAATCTTCCATCGGCATTGGCTCGCTCTTACAGCGCGGCATCGGCGACACGCTGCGTGTGTCCCTTACAGCCGACCCCGTCCGCGAGATCCGCGCCGGTAAAGATATCCTCCGCGCACTCGGTATGCTCGGCGGCGTACAGTTCGTTTCCTGCCCCACCTGCGGCAGAACGAGGATCGATCTCATCGGCCTTGCAAACCGCGTGGAAGCGGCGCTCGAGAATGTCGATAAGGACATCACCGTAGCCGTTATGGGCTGCGTTGTAAACGGCCCGGGCGAAGCGAGAGAAGCCGACCTCGGTGTTACGGGCGGCGACGGAGAAGGCCTTATCTTTAAAAAGGGCGTTGTCATCCGCAAGGTGCCGGAAAGCGAGCTTCTCACAGCACTTATGGAAGAAGTAGAAAAGCTTTAATATAAGGAGTACGTTTTGAAAACATTAGGCGATCTGCTTAAAGCTGCCGGTTTGGAGGCAGCGGAAGATCTGGCCCACGGTCAGATCGAAAAAATCGAAATATACCGCGAAAGACAGACTGTGCGCCTTTGCACAGTCTTTCCGCGCTTTGTTCCGTACGGAAAAATAAAAGAGCTGAACGGTCAGCTCCACGAGCGCATCCTTCCCGATATGCGCGTGGAGATCATGCCGCGTTTCCCGAAAGAGTGCTGGAATGTAGACTGCGTAGAGAGCGTGCTCGAACGCGTAAGAGAGCTCGATGCAAGCGTGAACGGCACGTTCCGCGACAGCATCAAGGGTCTGAAAGATGAAAAGCTCATCATCACGCTTTCTCACGGCGGTGCGGAGCTCATGCTGAACCGCAAGACCGATAAGAAGATTTCGGAAACGGTCGAAGAATGGTTCGGCGTTCATGTGGAAGTTTCCTTTATCGGCAAAACGAAGCTCAAAAGCGGCGACGATTCCGTCATCGAGAAGCTGCGCCAGGAAGAGGAAAAGAAGATTCGCGCAGCCGTTGTAGAAGAGGTCGAGCGCTACGAAGCCGCCATGAAGGAGCAGGCCGCAAGGCGCCGCATCAGCGTGCGCGAGGGCAAGAGCCTCATGCCGCAGATCATCCTCGAGACCGCCCGCCCGATCGTGGGCAATCTCCCGAGAAAAGAACCCGTGCCGATCAGCGATGCCACCATCGAAGCCGGACGCGTTACGGTTTGGGGCGAGGTTTTCGATATCGAGTCGAAGGAGACCCGCGACGGTACCCGTAAGATTTATTCCATCGATATCACCGACTACACAAATTCCATCACCTTAAAGCTCATTCAGAATATCAACGAGTGTGCCGCGATCGACGGCATCAAAAAAGGCACGGCGCTGCTCGTCACCGGTTCTGTGGAGTACGATAAGTACGACCGCGAGAATGTTATGCGTCCGAGTGCCATTGCCCGTGCGGATATGGTCGAGGTTGTCGACAGCGCACAGGAAAAGCGTGTCGAGCTGCACCTGCACACGAATATGTCCTCCATGGACGGTATGACCCCCGCGGGCGACCTGATCAATCAGGCGTATAAATGGGGTCAGCGCGCCATCGCAATCACCGACCACGGCGTTGCACAGGCTTTCCCCGATGCAATGAACGCGTGGCTCAAGATCAAAAAGGGCGGCGGCGATTTCAAAGTTATCTACGGCGTAGAGAGCTATTTTGTAAACGACTTAGTCCCCGCGGCAAGCGGCGAATGTGATGAACCGCTCACCGGCGAGTTCATTTGCTTCGACTTAGAGACCACAGGTCTCTCCCCGAAAACGGAGCGCATCACCGAAATCGGTGCCGTGCGCGTGAGAAACGGTGAAGTCCTCGATATTTTCAACACGTTCGTCGACCCCGAAAAGCCGATCCCCGAGAAGATCACGGAACTCACGGGTATCACGGATGAAATGGTCAAGGGTGCGCCGAAGGAGGAAGAGGCGATCCGTTCTTTCCTCGAATTCTGCGGCGAGAACCCCGTATTTGTCGCGCACAACGCGAAGTTCGATACCTCGTTCGTGCGTGCCGCGTGCGAGCGCCACAATATGGAATTCCCGTATGTCTACATCGACACGGTCACCATGGCGCGTTCCATGCTGCAGGATATCAAAAACTGTAAGCTCGATACCGTCGCGAAGTACTTAAAGCTCGGTGAGTTCAACCACCACAGAGCATCCGACGATGCCGAGATCTTAGCTAAAATCTTCATCGAGCTTACCCGCCGTCTGCGCGAAGACCTCAAGGCGCAGACCGTAAACGATATCAACACCGCTCTCGCGGGCGGCGACCCGAAGAAGCTGCCGACCTATCATCAGATCATCTTAGTTAAGAACCTTGTCGGCCTTAAGAATCTCTATAAGCTCATTTCCTACGGACACTTAAATTATTTCTTCAAGCGTCCGCGTACCCCAAAGAGCGTGCTCGATAAGCACCGCGAGGGTCTTATCTTAGGCTCTGCCTGTGAAGCCGGCGAGCTCTTCCGCGCGATCATCGCAAATGAGCCGTGGCAAAAGCTCATGTCCATCGCTTCCTATTACGATTATCTCGTGATCCAGCCCATCGGCAACAATATGTTCATGGTGCGAAACGGCGACTGCGACGTGGAGCAGCTTCGTGAGTACAACCGCACTGTCGTAAAGCTCGGCGAAAAGCTTAATAAGCCGGTCGTCGCTACGGGTGACGTACATTTTAAGGAGCCGAAGGATGCTTCCGCCCGCGCCATTCTCATGGCGGGTCAGGGCTTCTCGGATGCCGATGAACAGGCACCGCTCTATATGCGCACAACGGACGAGATGCTCAAGGAGTTCGACTACCTCGGCAAGAAAAAAGCCTATGAAGTTGTAGTCGAAAACCCGAACAAGATCGCCGATATGGTCGAAGAGATCCGCCCGATCCCGGAAGGCGTTTTCCCACCCTTCATCGACGGTGCGGAGGAACAGCTCAACTCCATTACATGGGAGAGAACAAAGGCGAAGTACGGCGACCCGCTGCCGGAAATCGTTGAAAAGCGCTTAACGCGTGAATTAGGCTCCATCAACAAGCACGGCTTCTCCGTTTTGTACATGACGGCGCAGAAACTCGTTGCGGACAGCGAAGCACACGGCTATCTCGTCGGCTCGCGTGGTTCGGTCGGCTCGTCGTTCGTTGCAACCATGTCCGGTATCTCGGAAGTCAACCCCCTCGAGCCGCACTACATCTGCCCGAACTGCAAGCACAGCGAGTTTATCACCGATGGCTCGTACCTCTCCGGTTTCGACCTGCCGCCGAAGGATTGCCCGAACTGCGGCACGCTCATGGACAGAGACGGTCATACCATTCCGTTTGAGA
>JAZNMV010000113.1:0-17283 GCA_045579885.1 Acutalibacteraceae bacterium
CTGCTTCAGTGCGCCGCCGTAACCGCCCATGGGATGTCCCTTGAAGTGGGAAAGAACCAGCATGGAATCATAGTTCACAATGTTCTTACCGACATAGTTCTTCTGGATAACCTTGCCGTTCGGGATAGCGAGCTCGAGGTCCGGACCTTCCGCGTCGAGCAGGTCGACCGGGAAATAGTGGGACCAGCCATGGTATTCGATCAGCTTCTTGTGCTTTTCCGTTGTATTGCGTTCACCGTTATAAGCGGTATTGCACTCAACGACTGTGCCGTTTACATGATCGATGACAGGCTTCCAAAAATCGGGCTTTAAAAAGTTCTGGTTGCCCTTTTCACCGGAGTGTACCTTGATGGCAACTTTGCCCGGCAGTTCTTTGTCGACAAGCTTGAAAAGCTCAAGAACCTTTTCCGGAGAGATCGTCTTGGAAAAATAAACCTTAGCGCTCATTTGAATTCCTCCCAAAATTCCGCTTCCTAAAGAAACGGTTTATTCTAATTACAGTATCACGGAAGTGTGGAATAAAGTCAAGTGGTTTTAGTCGAAAACCGCCTTTGAGAAGGAGTTAAACTACAAAACAGAAAATATGTTCGAAAATTTTCGGAAAATCCATTGCTTTTTTTGATGCGGTTTAGTATAATAAGCTTGGTCAAAAATCGTGAAGCGAGGAATTATAGATGGCAGCTGAAAAGACAAAGAAAACGAATGAAATTAAGCCCGACGATAAGATCAAGGCCCTTGAAACCGCTTTGACACAGATTAAAAAGCAGTTCGGCGATGGTGCCGTTATGCGTCTCGGTCAGAACGACGGTATGCAGGTGGAAGCAATTTCCACAGGCTCTCTGTCGCTCGACATGGCGCTTGGTATCGGCGGTCTGCCGCGCGGCAGAATCATCGAGATCTACGGACCGGAGTCTTCCGGTAAAACCACACTGGCACTGCACTGTGTAGCAGAGGGTCAGAAGCTTGGCGGCAACGCAGCATTTATCGACGTTGAGCATGCGCTCGATCCGGTTTATGCAGCCGCACTCGGCGTAGATGTGGATTCTCTGCTTGTTTCCCAGCCGGATACCGGTGAGCAGGCACTGGAGATCACAGAAGCCCTTGTTCGCTCCAATGCGATCGATGTTATCGTTGTGGACTCCGTTGCGGCACTTGTTCCGCGTGCGGAAATCGAAGGCGAAATGGGCGACAGCCACGTCGGTCTGCAGGCAAGACTTATGTCTCAGGCTCTGAGAAAGTTGGCCGGTGCAATTTCGAAGTCCAACTGTGTTGCGATTTTCATCAACCAGCTGCGTGAGAAGGTCGGCGTTATGTACGGTAACCCCGAGGTCACACCGGGTGGTCGCGCACTGAAGTTCTACTCTTCGGTCCGTCTGGACGTTAGAAAGAAGGAAGTTCTGAAGAGCGGCTCCGATATCGTCGGATCCCGTACCAAGGTAAAGGTAGTAAAGAACAAGATCGCACCGCCGTTCCGTGAGGTCGAGTTCGATATCATGTACGGTCAGGGTATCTCCAAGGTCGGCGATCTGCTGGACCTTGCCGAGCGTCTGGATATTGTACAGAAGAGCGGCGCATGGTTCTCCTATAACGGTACACGTATCGGTCAGGGCAGAGATAACGCAAAGAATTTCCTGCGCGATAATCCGGAAATTTTCGATGAGGTCGCAGAGAAGGTTCGTGCAAATGCAGCAAAGCTGTACGCAAAGAGCCCGAAGGGCGGCGCAGAAAAGCCGCTGGCTACACCGGTCATCATGCCGACAGCCGCTGCTGAAAAGGCACCCACAAAACAGTCCATCCGTGCAGAGATCGACATTACGGTCGATGACGACGAATGATCATAACGGACGTTCAGCCGCGCCGGCATCGGTTATCCCAGTTATTTATTGACGGAGAAGCCGCGGTTAAGGTTGATACCGAAACATGGCTTCGAAGCGGACTGATGCCCGGCGACGAGATCGACGATGAACGGCTGCATCAGCTGCTGCAGGACTCTGCGGCGCACCGTGCGCATGAAAAAGCACTGTATCTTTTAGAGCACCGTGCACATTCGAAGAAGGAACTTGAGCGGAAGATTGCACGTGCAGAGTTTGACCGCGAAGCGGCACATGCTGCGGCAGAACGTATGGAAGAGCTTGGCCTGATCGATGACGAGCAGTATGCCCGCCGTTTGGCACAGGAGCTTTTTACAAGAAAGAAGTTCGGAGTTCGCCGCGTCAGGCAGGAGCTGCAGCAAAAGGGGATCGATGATGCGCTGATCGCGCTTGTGCTGGAGGAGTTTTCCCCCGAACAGGACGAAACCGTGGAAAAAATCCGGGATATTATAGAGCGCAAGTATCCGATGGCGCAGGAAGACGAAAAGGTTCGCCGCCGTGCGGTTGCGGCCTTGCAGAGATACGGCTATAAATTGGAAGATATCTTTTCGGTTTTGAACAAAAACGGTTTCGAATAATAAAAGCGTATCGGTCGTAAACTAAAATCAAATTATGCATTTTCTGTAAACAGACGGCTTTTTCATTGAAAAGCCGTCTGTTTTCTGTTATGATAAAATAAGAATATTGTGCGAAAGGACGTTTTATATATGGCAATTAAAGTAGGCATGGTCAGCCTTGGCTGTGCAAAGAATCAGGTAGATGGCGAAATGCTGATGGCAAGCCTGAAAAATGCAGGTTTCGAGCTGCACGATGATGCTGCTCTTGCGGATGTTGCGATCGTCAACACCTGCGGTTTTATTGAAAGCGCAAAGCAGGAATCCATCGATGAGATCTTGGAGCTTGCAACACTGAAAAACGAGGGACGCATCAAGAAGCTGGTCGTGACAGGCTGCCTTGCAGAGCGCTACCGTGAAGAGATCCATAAGGAGATCCCCGAAGTCGACGGTGTTTTCGGCATCGGTGCAAACGGGAATATTGCAGAACTCATCACCAAGATGATGAATGAAGGCTTTACGGAAAGCTTCCCGGATAAGGAAAATATGCCGCTGTGCGGTGACCGTGAGCTTTCCACACCGAGCTATTTTGCTTATTTGAAGATCGCAGAAGGCTGCGACAATAAGTGTACTTACTGTGCGATCCCGATGATCCGCGGCGGCTTCAGAAGCCGTACGATGGAGAGCATCGAAGAAGAGGCAAGAGCTCTTGTTGAGGATGGCGCAAAGGAGCTTATCCTTATTGCTCAGGATACCACCCGTTACGGCCTTGATCTCTACGGAAAATACTCCCTCGCAGAGCTGATGCGCCGTCTGTGTAAGATCGAAAAGCTGCACTGGCTCCGTGTTCTGTACTGCTATCCGGATGCGATCACCGACGAACTGCTCGACGTAATGGCAGAAGAAGAAAAAATCGTAAAATACATTGATCTGCCGCTGCAGCATGCTTCCGGCAATGTGCTGAAAGCTATGAACCGCCGCGGCGATAAGGAAAGCCTTTTGGCGCTCGTTAAGAAGATCCGCGAAAAAATGCCTGATGTTACACTGCGTACAACGATGATCACCGGTTTCCCGGGCGAGACTGAAGATGATTTCACAGAGCTTGCTGAATTTGTAAAGGAAGCTAAGTTTGAGCGTCTCGGCTGCTTCACCTACTCTCAGGAGGAAGGTACGATCGCAGGCGAAATGGAAAACCAGATCGATGAGGAAATTAAGGAGCACCGTGCGGAGCTCATTACCGAATCTCAGATGATCATCATGGAACGTCTCGGTGAAAAGCATGTCGGCACCGATATCGAGGTTCTCACTGAGGGATTTGACCGTTACGCAGAGTGCTGGTTTGGCCGCAGCAAGATGGATGCACCGGATACCGACGGTAAGGTGTTCTTTACAGCGGAACAGAGACCGTATCTCGGCCAGATGGTCACGGTTCATGTTGATGAAGCGATCGACTGCGACTTGTTCGGTACCCGTGTATAACACAGAAAAGGGGACAGCGTGATGAAAATGAATCTTCCCAATAAGCTGACCGTTCTGCGCGTTCTGATGGTTCCGTTCTTCGTCTTTTTCGCGCTTGCGGATTTCATTCCGCACCATAATCTGATCGCCGGACTGATTTTCGGTGCGGCATCGTATACCGACCATCTCGACGGCAAAATCGCCCGCCGTGATAATCTCATTACAAATTTCGGTAAGCTCATGGACCCGCTTGCCGATAAGATCATGGTTATGGCGGCACTTATCTGTTTTGTTGCTGAGGGCTTTACGAACGTGTGGTTTGTTCTGCTCATCATGGTTCGTGAGTTTGCGGTCACATCCATTCGTATGATCGCTGTGGAAAACGGAAAGGTCATTCCGGCTAATAACTGGGGCAAGGCGAAAACCGTATCGCAGATCGTTGCGATTTGTGTGATTTTTGCTTCGCAGTATGTACTCGAGCTGCATGACCTTTGCATCATTACTTTGCCGTACATGACTTTCAGCAATATACTCGGTGGCTTCAGCTTTATTTGCATGGCAGTTGCTACCGCACTTGCTGTTATTTCCGGCGTGATCTACGCAAAGGACAGCGCAAGTCTCTTTACCGATATGTGATCGAAAAATTGTTTTGGAGTAAGAAATGTCTTTTGGAGTTTATAAATTAAAAGCACCGGGAACGGTACGTGTATTGTTCGGCGATTGGCAGGAAACTGTGATTTGGTCCGCGCTTGACGGCGTGATGGGTACGGTCTATGCGAACGGTTCGATGAGTGCGGCCTGCGTAGTGCTCGGTGACTTTGCCTTTATTGCATCTCCCGAGATGGATGAGGATGCGGTACAGGCAGTGCTTCGCCATGTGAAAGAAGAAACCGACCACGCTCTTTTCCTCGTGGCACAGGATGAAAAGCTTTTCGGAATGTGTAAGAATCTGCTTGGCAGAGTCGAGACAGGTACACGGTACGGTTTTCACAAGAAGAATACATTCGATGTTGAGAAGCTGCGTTCCTATGTACGTGAGCTTCCCGCGGGCTATACACTTTCCGGCATGACACCGGATATCTGGGCGCAAATCAAAGAGAAAAAAGGTTGGATGTGGGATTTCATTTCGAATTTCCCGAACTATGATGCCTTTGATGCTTTGGCACTCGGTGCATTTGCGCTTAAAAACGGCGAGATCGTCAGCGGTGCTTCATCCTATTCCGCGTATATCGGCGGCATTGAGGTGGAGATCGCAACGCATGAAGATCATCGCCGCCGTCATCTGGCACGCTGCTGCGCCGCAAAGCTGATCCTTGACTGCCTGGAGCGCGGCAAATATGCATCCTGGGATGCGGCGAATCTGAGCAGTGCCGCACTCGCACAGCAGCTCGGTTACCGGTTCAGCCATGATTATCCGTATCTGGTGCTGACACCTGAAAAGAAAGATGCTGTAAAGCTCGATGAAGAATATGCAATGGCGATCATGCAGGCTAAGGCGCTCATTGAAGATGAACCGGAAACGGTGCCGAATATGGCGAATATTTCCGCACTCTTAAATGAAGTGCTCGACCGTATCAATTGGGTTGGTTTTTACACCGTGCAGCCGGACGGCAATCTGCTTCTCGGCCCGTTCCAGGGGAAGACCGCGTGCATCCGCATCAAAAACGGCCGGGGCGTCTGCGGTACGGCACTCATGGAGAAGAAGACACAGCTTGTACCCGATGTGCACGAATTCCCCGGGCATATTGCCTGCGACAGCGCAAGTAAATCGGAAATCGTTGTACCTGTGATGCGTGACGGTGAAGTCTTTGCGGTTCTCGATATTGACAGTCCGATCAAAGACAGATTCTCCGAACGTGAAGCGGCGTTCTTAACGGAAATCGCTGATCTTCTGGCTGCTAAATTTTGAGCCGGATGAAATATACCGCGGCGGTTTGACCGCCGGAAAGGATGAGTTGTATGACTAACGAAGCAATCCAGAATATTTTAACAAGACGCAGCATCCGTGCGTTTCAGGAAACACCGGTCGAGCGTGAAAAGATCGATACGATCCTGAAGTGTGCAACTTACGCACCCAGTGCAATGAACCGCCAGACATGGCATTTCTCTGCTGTGCTTAATGCGGAGAAGATCAAGAAGCTTTATGAGGCAGTCGGCGCTGCACTCGGTAATACAGAGTACAATATGTATAAGCCGGCAGCCATCATTATCCCGTCCAATGAACCGGGTAAAGAGGCGGACAATGCCTGCGCTATGCAGAATATCATGCTCTCCGCACACGCACTCGGTGTTTCTTCCGTGTGGATCAACCAGGTGAAAGATACTTGCAATGATCCGGCAGTCCGTGCGGTTCTGACAGAACTCGGCGTACCGGAGGATCATGTTGTTTTCGGTATTGCCGCACTCGGCTATGCTGCGGGAGATCCGAGACCGGCGGATAAGAAATATCCGGTCACGATCGTTGAATAAAAAAGACTTTCGGAGAAGGCGTACGTTTTGTGCGCCTTTTCATACGTAATTCGTGGGGCGAAATGCTATGGGTAATCATGAAAATTCCATTACAAGCGGTGTGATCTGGAAGCAGCTTCTGCTGTTTTTCTTCCCGATCCTCATCGGCACATTTTTTCAGCAGCTTTATAATACGGTCGATACGATCATCGTAGGCCAGTATGTCGGCACAGAGGCTTTAGCCGCGGTCGGTACGACGGGTACGGTTATCAACTTGCTGGTCGGTTTCTTTGTCGGTATTTCCTCGGGTGCTACGGTCATCATATCGCAGTTTTTCGGAGCCGGTGACCATGAGAATATCTCAAAAGCCGTACATACCTCGATAGCACTTGCGCTCGCCGGCGGCGTGATCATTATGGTGGTTGGCATAGCGACTTCAAGGCCGATTCTGGAAATGATGAGCGTTCCGGAGGAGATCATCGACGATGCAGTGCTGTATATGAATATCTACTACGCCGGCATTATCGCCAACATGATCTACAATATCGGTACGGGTATTCTGCGTGCGATCGGCGATTCGCGTATGCCCCTGTATGTGCTGATCGCCTGCTGCATCGCAAATGTGCTTCTTGACCTGCTCTTTGTGGTCGTTTTCCGTTGGGCGGTATTCGGTGTTGCGCTTGCAACCGTACTTTCTCTTGTGATCAGTGCGATTCTCATCATGATTCGTCTGATCGGCACAAGAGAAGCGTATCGGGTAGAGATCAGAAAAATTCGGTTCGATATGGGCATTCTTAAAAATGTGATCCGTATCGGTTTGCCCTCCGGTCTGCAGTCCGTAGCCTATTCGTTCTCTAACCTGCTTATTCAGGCGAGCATCAACGGATTCGGTACGACGGCGATCGCGGCATGGTCTGCCATCGGTAAGGTGGACGGATTTGTGTGGATGGTCATGGGTGCGTTCGGTATTTCCGTTACAACCTTTGTCGGTCAGAATTTCGGTGCACGCTGCTACGACCGTGTGAAAAGATGCGCCCGCAGCGGCCTTGCCATGTGTATGGGGTCCGTTGTTTCGCTGAGTGCATTGATCTATGTCTTTGGTGCCCCGCTGCTCCGTTTCTTTACCGGAGATGAGGCCGTGGTGGAACTGGGCGTGAACTTTTTGCATGTTCTCGCGCCTTCCTATTTTATGTTCGTTTTTATTGAGATCCTGTCCGGCGCGATCCGCGGTGCGGGCGAGGCTCTGCAGCCTATGCTGATCACCTGTGTAGGTGTATGCGGACTTCGTATCTTGTGGCTGCTTATAGCTGTTCCGATTTGGCATACAATGGAAATGGTCGCAATGAATTATCCTGTAACCTGGGTGATTACGGCGATCGTATTTATCATTTATTATTATCGCGGCAAGTGGCTGGACCGCTGTATTCGTCGTGAGCACGACCCGAACCACACAACACTCAAAAATAATGCGTAATGCTAAAAAGAGACCGCTGTTTTCACAGCGGTCTCTTGCGTTATGAGATTAAAGAAATCAGTAGTTTTCTGCGCGGAGTTCGAAGTATGCCTTCGGATGTGCGCATACCGGGCAGAGCTCCGGAGCATCCTTGCCTACATGGATATGACCGCAGTTTCTGCAGATCCAAACCTTGTCGCCATCTCTGGAGAATACGATGCCGTCTTCGATGTTAGCAAGAAGCTTTCTGTAGCGTTCCTCGTGCTCCTTCTCGATCTTTGCAACTTCCTCGAACAGGAAAGCGATGTGGTCGAAGCCCTCAGCCTTTGCGTCTTCTGCGAAGGTCTTGTACATATCAGTCCACTCGTAGTTTTCGCCTTCAGCGGCATCCTTGAGGTTGGTCATAGTATCGGCAACCGCACCGCCGTGGAGAAGCTTGAACCAGATCTTAGCGTGTTCCTTTTCGTTGTTGGCGGTCTCTGTAAAGAGAGCGGCGATCTGCTCATAGCCTTCCTTCTTTGCTTTCGATGCATAGTAGGTATACTTGTTTCTTGCCTGAGATTCGCCTGCGAATGCAGCCATCAGATTAGCTTCTGTTTTTGTACCCTTAAGTTCTTTCATGAGTAGTTCCTCCTTGTTTTTTACAATATCAGTATTCCGAATTCACACCGGACTATTCCTTGTCCGTTTTCTTGACTCTATTATATACCATGATTTTCCTCTTGTCAATATAAAAATAAGAATTATTATCGTTTTGAAAGAAGGCTTTTAAGTGTTGTCATGAAAAAGCGATATACATTTGCCCGGTTGAGTCTAAGACAACTGTTGCGTTATTGAAATCGAAGATGTTCTTGTGCTATGATTTTTCCAAAGAAGGAGGCTGAAAAATATAATGTTGTTCTTAGCGGAAAACCTAAAAAAATATCGCATTGCCAAAGACATGACGCAGGAGGATATTGCCGGGCATTTGAGTATTACTTCGCAGAGTGTTTCAAAATGGGAAAGAGGAGAGTCGTATCCGGACATAACATTGCTGCCTGCATTGGCGGATATTTTGGAAATAAGTATTGATTCACTCATTGGAATGGATATGATTCGAGCGGATGAAACAAAATATTTAATCCACAAAAAGGCTGTCGAGCACCAAAGAAATAAGGAATATGACTCTGCAGAAAAAGTATATCGTGATGCACTGCAGATGTTTCCAAGTAAACCAGAGATGATTTTTGGTTTAGCCGGCACACTCGCATTAAAAGGAGATACGGATGAATCGATCCGTTTGATCGAGAGAGGTCTTTGTTTTTCTGATAACGAAAAGCAAAGAGCAACTATGCGTGCGGTTCTGTGTTTTCTGTATTTAAAAGCAGGGTATGAAGATAAGGCGAATAAGTTGGCATCAGAACTTCCACACCTAAGAGAAAGCCGTGAAATCATACAGCCTTTAATCCGACGTGGACTGTCAGAAAAAGAAATCTCTGATAATATAGAAGTTGTGTTGCTCGGAGAGAAGTTCACGCATTAATGATATAGCCGCCGGCTTGTAAAAGTCGGCGGCTATGCTTTATGTGTGTTTTCGGCATCAAAGCTCATATTCGAGTACAGCGCAGTTTTGCATGGCGAAGGACGTGAATTCCTCGTTTGTCATGTCTTCAAAATAAGTTTTCATTACGCGGATGACACCGCCGTGGCAGACGAGCAGCGTGGGTGCGCCGCCTTGTGCTTTCAGCTCATCGAGCAGCGGATATGTACGCCCTGCGACCTTCATCTGCGATTCGCCGCCCGGGTAGCACTTTGCAAACTGGCCTTTATTTGCCTGAAAGTTGAGGTTCCAGATCTGTCCCTCAAATGTACCGTAATCCTGTTCGATCAATCGCTCGTCGGTTTCGATCCATGCAGGGTCAAAGCCGATTTGCTCGGCGATCAGTCGTGCTGTGTGCTGTGCGCGGCGCATAGGGGAGCAGATAATGCGGCAGATACCGCGTCCTTTCAGATTTTTTCCGGTCTCTATCGCCTGCTGAATTCCTTTTTCGGTCAGTTCCACATCGGTTCTGCCGGAAATGAGATTTTGTGCGTTCATAGTTGTTTCGCCGTGGCGTGTGATAAAGAGTTTCATAGTCTGTTCCTTTCGCGGAAGGTCATTCGCGTTCGTTATTGGTTTTGAGGTAGCGTTCAATGGCTTCATCACTGTAGGAGAGCAGATGTCCGTACCGCACAGCCAGCATGCGGCGGGCCTCACCCTCATACTTTCCGGCGGCCTGCAGCTCGTCTTTTTCACTTTGTATGGAGAGGAGCTCCTCGATATCGCAGTCTTCGCGGTAGAAAACGACATTTTGTTTACCGAGGTTCAGTGAAATCGGGAACAGATCCGTTAAAACAGGCTTTTTGAGGTGGTACGCCTTGCAGCTGTATTTTTCAGCGATCTGCTCACAGGCTGCAAAAAAGGCTTTGCCATACAGGTTGCGCTGCAGTTCCTCTTCCGTGAACGGATGACTTAATGCAATACGCTTAACACCGGCGCGAACGACTTCGCAAAATGCTTCGCATACGCCGAGAGCATGAGAATAGATATCGATTTTAGGTTCTGTCATGGAGAACAACTCCTTATATGTATGCCGCAAAAGCGGCTGCGGTTACAGTTTTACGGTGACACCCGGTGCGCCTGCCAGAGAGTTCTGCACATAGCGTTCGAGGTCATTCTTGGTTGTGAGTTTTGCGCCCGACTGCATAATGCTTTCTTTCATCGCCGGCGTAAGGGAGTCGAAAAACGCTTTGGCTTCGGGGGAAAGTTTATTTAATTCCATACTTGCCATCCTTTCAAGCTGAACTTACAGATAGCATTTACAGAAATTAAGGACGATATGCATCAGCGCCAGCCACCGGATATAACGAGCGTTTCTCCTGTGATATACGGGTTTTCAGCCATAAAACGGACTGCGGAGGCAACCTCTTCCGGTGTTCCGGCGCGGCCCAGGGGAATATCTTCGCAGAGTGCGGCTTTGTCTTCTTCGGAAAGATGTGCGTTCATTTTTGTATCGATATAGCCGGGTGCGACCGCGTTTACCGTGATGCCGCTCGGCGCGAGTTCGAGTGCAAGCGCACGTGTCATGCCGATCATACCGGCCTTTACGGCGGAGTAGGCCACTTCCATAGCAGCACCGCTCACACCCCAGATAGACGAGATGTTGACGATCGATCCGGATTTCCGACGGATCATGTCGCGGCTTGCACACTGGGAAAGATATACGGCGGAAGAGAGGTTTACAGCGACAATGCGATTCCAGTCTTCCGGCTTCATGGCATCAAAGAAATCAACGAGGGAGATCCCGGCACCGTTTACAAGAACATCGATATGTCCGAGTGCACGGCAGCTTTCGCTCCATACGCGTTCGGCTTCCGAAGACTCGGAGAGGTCTCCGCGAACCGGAAAGGCGATGCAATCCGCTGTTTGTAACTCCTCGGCAAGCTTTACCGCTTTTTCAAAGTTTTTTGCGCCGTGTACGGCAACGTTATATCCGTTTTTTGCGAACTCCCGTGCGATGGCTGCGCCGATCTCGCCGGAAGCGCCTGTTATAAGTGCAGTTTTCATTCCATATTCCCCGTGATATACATCAAAATAGACAGTGCGGCAAGCGGAGCAGTCTCGGTGCGCAGGATGCGCGGGCCGAGTGTAGCGGTTACAACACCGTTCTCTTTGGCAAATTCAACCTCTTCCGGTGCAAAGCCACCCTCAGGGCCGATGAATACCGAAACTTCAGACTCGTCTGCCGGAAGGCACTTTGAAAGCGGAAGACCGCCTCCTTCGTAAAAGAGGATCTTCGTACCTTTGGCATTTCGTACAGCTTCCTTAAAGCTTGTCATCGTACCGACTTGCGGCACGGCACCGCGTCCGCTCTGTTTTGCGGCTTCCAGTGCGATGCGCTGCAAACGGTCCTGTTTCTTTGCGGCGGATTTTGCATCCGGACGGGAAACGCTGCGATCTGTCAGAACGGGTGTTACGCCGCAGGCGCCCATTTCCGTTGCTTTCTGTACAACAAGCTCCAGCTTATCTCCCTTTGGCATACCGGGGTAGAGCGTTACGCGCAGCGTGGGTTCGCTTTTGTTTTTGTACTGTGAGATTAGGCGTACAGTAACCGTATCGCCCGAAATTTCTTCGATCTCGCCGTCGTAGTCGTAACCGGCACCGTCGCTGACGGTAAGCGCTTCTCCGATGCGCATGCGAAGGGAGCGTGAAATGTGCCGCCCGTCTTCTCCGTCGATCACGGCCTGTTTTATATCTGTATCGTAACGCAGTGCGTCAGTAAAAAATCTCGGCATAGTTTTCGTCCTTCTTTAGGGTTTTATGAATGCCCGGTCTTTTTCGGGGATACCGTTATCATCGGAAATGTACCGCTCGACCTGCATATGTAAATCGTATTTTTCACGAAGTTTCAAAATCGTCTGCATCATGGGGGAAGCGTGATGCTCGTCCAGTGCCTGCTGGTTTTTCCATCGGTCGATCAGCAGTACGCTTTCGGGACGGTCCATCGGAAGAAAGTATTCATACTGCAAATTGCCTTCTTTTGCTCGGATGGCATTCACAACACCTTCCGATATCATGTCTGCAGCGAAACGGCGTGCATCATCGTTTTTTCCGGAATAGTAGATATGAATCGTAATGGACATTAAAGCTTCTCCTCATAATAAAAATGCTCTCGCTGTTTATTATGATACCACGTTTCGCATCACCGCCGCAACCCTGACGGGGATTTTCATGTAAGGATTTTTCTTGCGTAACGAAGCTGAAAATGCTATACTAACTGTGTATATTCATGAACAGAGGATGGATTCTCAATTGGAACAGAACAAAATTCGTAATTTCAGCATAATTGCTCATATCGACCACGGCAAGAGTACGCTTGCCGACCGTATTTTGGAGCAGACCGAATCCGTTGCGCTCCGCGATATGGAAGAGCAGCTGCTCGATAATATGGATCTCGAACGCGAGCGCGGCATCACGATCAAGGCGCACGCCGTAACACTCAATTATCGTGCAGAAGACGGAGAAGATTATATTTTCAATCTGATCGATACCCCGGGTCACGTTGACTTTAACTACGAGGTTTCCCGTTCTCTCGCAGCTTGCGAAGGTGCGGTCCTTGTTGTTGACGCCTCGCAGGGCATCGAGGCACAGACGCTCGCGAATACCTATCTTGCGGTAGATGCAGACCTTGAGATCGTGCCTGTGCTTAATAAAATTGACCTGATTTCCGCAGACCCGGATCGCGTTGCGGCTGAAATCGAGGATGTTATCGGTATTCCGGCGGAAGATGCACCGCGCATCAGTGCTAAGACCGGTATCAACATCAAGGCGGTCATGGAAAAGATCGTCAGCGATGTGCCGCCTCCGAAGGGAGATGCCGAAGCTCCGCTGCAGGCGCTGATTTTTGACTCCTATTATGATGCATACAAGGGCGTTATCGCTTATGTTCGTATTAAGGAAGGTTCGGTTCATCCGGGCGATACGATCCGCATGATGCAGGTTGGCAGTGAGTTCAATGTTGTGGAATGCGGCTATCTGCGAGCAACTTCCCTGGAGCCGTCCGATTGCCTTTCTGCGGGTGAAGTCGGCTATATTACGGCTTCTATTAAAAATGTGCGCGATGCCATGGTTGGCGATACGATCACACGTGCGGATAACCCGGCAAAAGAGGCGCTGCCCGGCTACCGTGCGGTACAGCCGATGGTTTTCTGCGGTGTTTATCCCGCAGACGGCGCACACTACAGTGATCTGCGCGATGCACTCGAAAAATTGCAGCTCAACGACGCTTCCCTGACTTTTGAACCGGAAACCTCCGTTGCGCTCGGATTTGGTTTCCGCTGCGGCTTCCTTGGCCTTCTGCACATGGAGATCATTCAGGAGCGTCTGGAGCGAGAGTATAATCTCGATCTCATCACCACTGCACCGAGTGTTGTGTACCACATTACACTGACGGACGGTACCGTGCTGTCTATCGATAACCCGACGAACTATCCGGATCCGACGCTCATTGCCCGTGCGGAGGAGCCGATCACAAATGCACATATCTACTCTCCGACTGAGTTTGTCGGCAATATCATGGAACTCTGTCAGGAGCGCCGCGGTGTGTTCAAGGGGATGGATTACCTTGATACCGACCGTGTGGATATTCACTATGAGCTGCCGCTGAACGAAATCGTCTACGATTTCTTTGATGCACTCAAGTCCCGCACACGCGGTTACGCTTCCTTCGACTATGAGCTCATGGGTTATGCCCAGAGCAAACTCGTTAAGCTCGATATCATGCTCAACGGCGAGGTTGTTGACGCACTTTCGTTTATCATCCATTCCGAGAAGGCGTATCCGCGTGCAAGAAAGATGGTTGAAAAACTGAAGGAGAAGATCCCGCGTCAGCTGTTCGAGGTTCCGGTTCAGGCATGTATCGGCGGTAAGATCATTGCCCGTGAAACCGTTAAGGCTATGCGTAAGGACGTTCTTGCGAAGTGCTACGGCGGTGACATCACACGTAAGAAGAAGCTGCTTGAAAAGCAGAAGGAAGGCAAGAAGCGCATGCGTCAGCTCGGTACGGTCGAGGTGCCGCAGGAGGCATTTATGTCGGTTCTGAAGCTCGACGAATAATTCGGTTCTACCCCGCAGGCAGAGTGTTTTCTGTCTGCGGGTCAAATATTATGGAATTAGTGGTGAAATGAAATGTTGTTTTTCTATGTAAGGCACGGAGATCCGATCTACAGCCCGAATCAACTGACACCGTTGGGACATCGGCAGGCGGAGGCCATTGGTAAAAGACTTGCCGTGCACGGTGTGGACAAGATCTATGCATCATCATCGAACCGCGCAATGCAGACGGCGCAGCCCACTTGTGAGATCCTGAAAAAAGAGCTGACCGTTCTGGATTTCTGCAACGAGGACAGAGCCTGGGCGCATTTTGCACCGGAGCTTCCGGATGGACGCAAAACATGGGCTTTCTATCATCCGGATACACGCAGACTTTTTGTTGACCCGTCTGTTGCGGCGCTCGGCCTTAAGTGGTATGAGCATCCCGAATTGCAGAAGTACAACTTCAAAAAAGGCGTTGACAGCATCGGAAAATACTTGGATGCTTTCTTCCGCACACTCGGTTATGAGCATATTCCGGGCACGGGTACATATAAAGCGGTCCGCCCGAATGATGACCGTGTGGCGCTGTTTGCACATCAGGGATTCAGCATGAACTTTATGAGCCATTTGCTGGATGTTCCGTATCCGTTCTTCTCCACACATTTCGACCTTTGCCATACAGGCCTGACGGTAATTGAATTTAAGGATGAGGGAGACGGTGTTGTCATTCCGAAGGTTTTGACTCATTCGTCCGATGCACATATTTACAAGGAAGGTCTGCCGACCAACTATTGCAACTACATTCGTTTCTGAAAAAAAGGAGGAGTTTAGAGAACTCCTCTTTTTTATTTCTTAGTCGGTTGACGTATTGATAAGTGCTTAATTATATGGTATAATTTATTAGAAAATTTTTATTGAGGGACAATACCTTGACTTGGAGTTTGGTTTAAGGTGTATGATCCAAGTGAGTAAAAAACAGGAGGAGTAGAAATGGCATCTAAAAAACCGCTCAACGTAACCGATGAATCCAGAAGCGTCCCTATGACGATCTTTCTTCTGGCATGGCCGGTTTTCGTTGAGCAGATCTTCACAACGCTCGTCAGCTTTGCAGATACCGCCATGGTCGGTGCACTCGGCAAGGAAGCGACAGCGGCAATTTCTATCAGTAACTCGCCTATCTTTCTTTTGAACGGCGTCATCATGTCGCTCGGCATCGGTGTTACGACCATGATCGGTCACGCAGTCGGTGCAGGGGATGAGGCACGTGCAAAAACATTGATGCGGCATGCATTTTTGGTTCTCCTGTATATCGGCATACCGATCACAGCTGTTGTTGCATCACTTTCTCGCTTGATTCCGCTGTGGATGGGTGCAGGCCCGGATATCATCGATGCAGCTACAAGATATAACCTCATCGTTTCTGCTGGCCGAATCTTCATGCTGGCCTCTATGGTGCTGAACTCGGCATTCCGTGGTTACGGCGATACGAAAACACCGATGATCCTGAACATCATTATGAATGTCATCAATGTCGTCGGTAACTATCTGCTCATCAATCCGACAAGAAAAATCACCGTTTTCGGTCTCGAATTCACCATGATCGGCGCAGGTTGGGGTGTCGACGGTGCTGCGGTCGCGACCGCTCTCGGTATGACCGTTTCCGGTGTTATGGCACTGTATATTGCATTCAAAAAGTCAAATCCGTATCATATTTCTCTCGCTCAGAAGGGTGCGCTTCGTCCGGATAAAGAGATTTCCCGTCAGGTATTCCGCATTAGCTTCCCGGCAATGCTGGAACGTATCTGCATGTCCTCTTCCGGTATTTTCGTAACAAGCAGTATTGCGACACTAGGTACGGTCAGTATTGCGGCGAACAGCCTGTTCCTTTCTGCTGAGAGTTTGTCCTACATGCCGGCGTTTGCTTTCCAGATGGCGATCACCACGCTGGTTGCACAGTCCCTCGGCGCGAAGAAGCCGGAGCTTGCCGTGAAGTTCCTTCGCTGGACGATGATCATGGGTACTGTCATCATGGCAATCACTACGGTGGCTCTGTATGTCTTTGCAACACCGCTGATCGGCATATTCACACCGGACCAGGAAGTTATCGCAATGGCGGCAAAATGTCTGCAGATCGTAGCGATCATTCAGATTCCGCAGATGGCAGCATGGGTATTCGGCGGTCTCCTCCGCGGTGCCGGTGATACCAAGATTATTTTCTACATAACGGCATCTACAAACTGGGGTATCCGTACGCTGTTCTCCGTACTTGTTATCCGCGCATTCCATATGGATCTCATTGCGACCGTTTGGGTCATGTGCATCGAGATCATGGTTCGTCTCGTACTGCTCTACCTGCGCTATAAGTCCGGAAAATGGAAGTATGTTATGGAGCGCCACTAAGCTTTGTGAGCGTTTGCCCGTAACTTAGAATTTTACTGAAAAACTCCGCACAAAGACCCTGCGGTTCGTTGTGCGGAGTTTTGCTTTTGTCGAAAAAAGCTTGAAAATTGATAAAAAATGTGATATAACGGGAACACAACTTCTATATGACAATGTTCGGGAGAGACTTCATTTCCAAAGTCTCTCCCTGTGTCCGTTTTAGATTGTAAATCAAGTTTAGGAGGCGTTTCGTATGGCTTCAAAAAAACCGCTCAATATAACCGACGGCTCGAGAAGCGTTCCAATGACGATCATTCTGCTTGCGTGGCCGGTTTTTATTGAGCAGGTATTTACCACGCTCGTCAGCTTTGCGGATACCGCTATGGTCGGTGCACTCGGCAAAGAAGCTACCGCAGCAATTTCCATCAGCAACTCACCGATTTTTCTTTTAAACGGTATCATCATGGCACTGGGTATCGGTCTTACGACCATGGTTGCACATGCTGT
>JAZNMV010000114.1:0-8353 GCA_045579885.1 Acutalibacteraceae bacterium
AGTGCGCTGGCCTTGTTGGAAGCGATGATCTTGGTCTGGTAGGTGAGGTCGGTCAGAGCAATGATGGAAACCAGAGAGGTATCCTTCAGAACCATAACGAACTCGTTGCAGATCGGCGGGATCATGCGGCGGTAAGCCTGCGGGATGATGACAAGGCGCATAGCCTGTCTGCGTGTGAGGCCGAGGGCACGGGCAGCTTCCATCTGACCCTTGTCAATGGACTGAATAGCTGCACGGATGATCTCAGCGAGGTAAGCTGCAACGTTCAGCATGAAAGCGAGCCATGCAGCGAAGAAACGGCTCTGAATATTCAGTGCCGGAATGAGCTGCGGCAGGGTGTAGTAAATAAAGAACAGCTGCATCAGAAGCGGTGTGCCGCGGAAGAAGAAAATATACGCGCCGGAGAGCTTACTGATGACTACGTTACGGGAGATTTTGCCAAGAGCCAGGAACACAGCGAAAACCAAAGCTGCCGCAACGGAAGAAACAGACAGTGCCAGAGTCACGCCTGTGGACTGGATCAGGGCCGGCATCCAGCCGATGATCTTGGAGATAGATTCCATCATGGTGTGAGTTTCCTTTCTTTGGGGAGTCATCGGACCAAGGTCCGAATATCAAATTCAGAGACTCCGAACAGGCAGAGTCTCTGAACAGAAATCAAAGTGCGGTACTATTATCAGTCAGCCTTCGGAGTGACGATGACGAGCTTATTGGAGATGTACGGCTCGGTCATTTCGTAAGCTTCCTGACGTTCCGGAGTAATGGAAACGCCGGAAATGATCATGTCGTACTGGTCCTTATCGAGACCTGCGAAGATGCCGTCCCAAGCGGTGTTGACAAACTCGATCTCGAGGCCGAACAGTGCTGCGATCTCCTTAGCGAGGTCTACGTCAAAGCCGATGTAGTTGAGGCCGGAATCGTCGGTGTATTCCATCGGAGGATAGCCTGCTTCGAAACCAACGAGGAGCTTGCCTTCCTTAACGGTCTTGAGGTTTGCGGTATCGATGACCGGCTCTTCCGTAACATTACGGACGCCTTCTGTGACGTTGTCGCCGAAGTGTGTTTCAGCGATCTCGCCCATCTTACCGTTGAAGTACAGTGTGTCAACAGCAGCTTCTACAGCAGCCAGCATTTCGGTGTTGCCCTTCTTGATGCAGATGCCCATCGGTTCGCCTTCTTCACTTGTCCATACGCTCTGAACAGAGGAGTCTTCGCCGGTGAGGTAGTAAGCAGCAACAACGGAGTCTACATAAACAGCGTCGCAGCGGCCGAGTTCGAGATCATCGAAGCACTGTGTGATCTTCTCATACGGGAGGATCTCAACTGTGGAGCCGTTGTCTGCCATTTCCTGGAGACTGTCATGTGCGGTAGTAGCGGTCTGTACGGAAACCTTAGCGCCGTCGAAATCTTCCGGGCTGGTGATAACCTTTGTTTCAGCTGCGCCGCAAGCTGTGCAGGAAAGCACGAGCAGGCAAGCGAGAACCGCTGCAAGAATCTTTTTCATTGTCATGGTTTTACCCTCTTCCTTTTCGGCACAACTGGGTGCGCCAAAAAACATAATAATAAGAACAAATAAGTCTTGCTCTATTTTACTACCAAAGACAGGGGGAATCAATTAGTCATCTTGACAAATTATTGCATAAATATACGTATATACATAGCTAAATTGGTATAACAGTACAAAAAAGCGGTGCTGTTTGTTACCAACACCGCTTTTAAAGCTTAATCAAATTTGTGGTTTTTCCATGCCGGAATACAGATGATGCAGAGCAGTGTACCGACTGCTGCGATAATCAGCCAGCTAAGAACAGTCGTGCTCCAGTTTCCGTCTGTGATCAGAAGCGGGATCAAATAGGTGGAAGCTGCACTGCCTATGTAGGTACAGGAGTTCAGTGCACCCGAGATGAACGCGACACGGCCGGTAGACTTAAAATACTGCGGGAGCATGCAGACAAGCAGCAGATTAACACCGTGCATGCTGCCTGTCAGTACAGCAGTACAAACGGTAGAGGCCGCCGCACTGTGGCCGGTTATGAGCAGCAGGATACCGGAGGCCAGTGTACCGACGCCGAAAATTGCGGCGGCACAGGTGATCAGAGATCGAATGAAGTGTACGTGGATGTATTCCGTGATGCGGAAGCAGATCAGACTGAACAACGGCAGGGCAACACCTGTGAGAATGGAAACCGCACTTCCGAGATTGTAGGTCTCGGAGATATAGGTGGGCATCCATGTTGTAACACCGTCTCGAAGTGCACCCTGGAGAATGATCGCAAGCATGCAGGCGATCATCATCGGTGTAAAGAGCACTTTCAGTGTCGGGGCACTGTCGTTTCTGACCTTTTTTGTATACGTTAGGGAAACCTCGGGGCAGAAATACAGCCAGATCGGGATCATGATCAGCGCACAGAGCGAAGCCGCACGGAACACACCGTGCCAGCCAAGGAAAGAGATGATCAGCGGGGAAATGAGGTAAATGAGAACCGTACCGACAGAACCGCCGAAGGATGCGGTCGATATAGCGTGTTTATATTCCTCTTCATCAAATACAGTGACCATGATACGAACGAGCGGTGGCCACATAAATGCCTGTGCAAATCCGTTTATGCACCATACCGCAGCCATGCTGTACGGATCGCGGAAAAAAGGCAGGATCATATTAATGAGTGCGGTTACACCGAGTCCGCAGGCCACAAGGCGTTTCGGTGAGACACGGTCTCCGAAAAAACCGCTTATGATCTGTCCTGTTCCGTATGTAATGAAGCTTCCCGTTACGGCCATGGAAAGCTGGGTTTTGGTGAAGCCGGTCGCGTTTACCATTTCAACGAGTACGGCACCGTAATTGATGCGCGTAAGGTAACTGACCATGTAGGTGATCATTATTAGATAGGCTAAATGCTTTGTTTTGAGTTTCATATGCTGTATACTCCGCTTTTGAATATAGGAACATGCTGATTATATGCCGTAGCCGAAAGGATGTCAATGTTCGCAGAACGGTCTGATTCAAAATAAAAAACCGGATCGGCTTAGCCGACCCGGTTAATATGTTTTAATTACTCTTTGACAACGATGCACAGTGCGTTTGCGATGTACGGCTCGGTCATTTCGTAAGCTTCCTGACGTTCCGGTGTGATGGAAACGGAGGAGATGATTACATCGTACTGCTCCTTGTCGAGACCTGCGAAGATGCCGTCCCAAGCGGTGTTGACGAGTTCGACCTCGAGGCCGAGCAGTTCACCAAGCTCATAAGCCAGATCAACGTCGAAGCCCATCGGGTTCAGACCGCTGTCATCCATGTATTCCATCGGCGGGTAACCGATTTCCATGCCGACGAGCAGCTTGCCATCCTGAATGGTCTTCAGTGCGGAGAGGTCCAGTTCAGGTTCGCCGCTGAAATCACGAACACCATCGATGTCGTTGACGGAACCGAAGTGCTTCTCGGAAAGTTCAGCCATTGTGCCGTTGACATACAGGGTGTCGATTGCAGCTTCGAGGATCGCTGTGAGGTCGGTGTTGCCCTTCTTGAGGCACATGCCGATCGGCTCGCCTTCGCTGCTGGTCCAAACCTTCTTGTACTCGCTGTCTTCGTCTGCGAGGTAGTAACCTGCAACAACGCTGTCAACATAAACAGCATCTACACGGTCGAGCTTCAGGTCGTCAAAGCACTGAGTGACCTTCTCGTACGGGAGAACTTCGATATCCTGACCTGCATCCAGCATTTCCTGAATGGAATCATGTGCTGTGGTTGCGGTCTGGATGGAGATCTTTGCACCTTCAAAATCATCCGGGCTTGTGATCTCTTTTGCAGCCTGTGTGCCGCATGCCGTCATGGAGAGTGCCATGATGCCGGCCATAGCAGCAGCAAAAATCTTTTTCATTGTTTACCAATCCTTCCTTGGTGTTCCTTCTTGGAACATGTATTACTAATGAATTGAATGTATTTTACATGAAATACTTCGAATAGTCAATAGAAAAAATATACAAATCGAAGCGCGAAGATGCGTATATAATATCCACGGATTTTCCGCATTTATGCAAAAATCCTGCATATATACACTTGTATATGCAGGATAATGGCAAAAACATGTATATTGTTGCTAAGTGGCTATTATTCCATATAGCCGCCCTTCATCGGAGACTGGGCTGCTGCGGTGAAACGCTTGAGTACGCCATGCGTATAGCGGTTTTTAAATTCCGGCAATGTTTTGCGGCGTTCCTCAAAAATCTTCCCGATGCAGCTTTCATCCATCGGGACACCATTTATGCCGTAAACTCTGAGAATGCGGCGCTCTATGTCGATCTCAATGAGGTCGCCTTCTTCGATGAGTGCGATGGGGCCGCCTTCGGCAGCTTCCGGAGAAATGTGGCCGATTGCCGGGCCGCGGCTCGCACCGGAGAAGCGTCCGTCTGTGAGCAGGGCGATGCTTGCGGAAAGTTCCGGGTCGCAGGAGATCGCTTCCGTTGTATAGAACATTTCCGGCATACCGCTGCCGCGCGGGCCTTCATAACGGATGATCACCGCATCGCCGGGCTTGATCTGGTGTGTGAGAATAGCGCGGATGGCATCTTCTTCACAGTTGAACGGACGGGCGATAAGCTGCGCCTTGTGCATTTCCTTCGGCACGGCGCTGTGCTTGACAACGGCACCGTCGGGAGCAATGTTTCCGCGCAGGATCGCGATCGCACCGTTTGTGCCGATGGGATCATCGAAGCTGCGGATGATATCGGTGCGCTTGAGACCGGTCTTCTTAAGATACGCGTCGCACTTTTCGTAATAGCCGTTTGTTTTGAGGTCATCGAGGTTCTCGCCGAGTGTTTTGCCTGTGACGGTGAGGACATCGAGGTGCAGATGGTCGCGGATCTCTTCCATGATGCGCGGTACGCCGCCTGCATAATAGAAATACTGTGCGGGCCATTCGCCGGAGGGGCGGATGTTGAGAAGGTAATGCGCGCCGCGGTGCATGCGGTCGAATGTATCGCCGTCGAGCTCAATGCCGAATTCACGTGCAATGGCGGGCAGGTGCATCAGCGTATTCGTGGAACCGGAGATCGCGGCGTGTACCATGATCGCGTTCTCGAAGGATTTCAGTGTGACGATATCGGAAGCCTTAATGCCCTTTTTGGCAAGCGCAACGGCTGTTTCACCGGCTTTGCGGGCTACGTCGTTTAAATCGGCACAGGTTGCCGGCATCAAAGCAGAGCCGGGCAGCATGAGGCCGAGCGCTTCCGCCATGATCTGCATTGTGGAGGCTGTGCCCATGAAGGAACAGGCGCCGCAGGACGGGCAGGCGTGGTGCTTATACCATGTGAACTGCTCTTCGGTGATCTCGCCGCGCTCGAACATGGCGCTGTATTTGCCGATTTGTTCGAGTGTAAGCAGATCGGGACCGGCATCCATAACGCCGCCTGTAACGAAGACGGACGGAATATTGATGCGGCCGATCGCCATCAGAAGTGCGGGAACGGATTTATCGCAGCTTGCAAGGAAGACGCCGCCGTCAAAGGTGGTGGCATTGGCATGGATCTCAACGAGGTCGGCGATGATATCGCGGGAGGGCAGGGAGTAGTTGATACCGTCGTGGCCCTGTGCCATACCGTCGCAGATATCGGTGGCAAAATACAGTGCACTCTTGCCGCCATCTTTGTCCGCACCGGCAGCGGCGCGCTGCGCGAGGTTCAAAAGGTGTGCGGAACCCGGGTGACTCTGTCCGTAGGTGCTTTCAATAAGGATCTGCGGCTTTGAAAGATCTTCCGCGGTCCAGCCCATGCCCATACGCAGCGGGTCCATTTCCGGTGCGATCTTTCGAATTTCCTGACTTTTCAACATACAACCATTCCTTTGTTAAGTATTTTATTGGAAACTTTACGCTATAGCAAAGCCGCCGGGTACATATTTGTCCCAATGGCCGTTTTTGTCTTGCTTGGCGGTGCAGTTTGTGAACATGATCGCACCGAGGCCGCTGCGCCATTTCTGCGCCGTGAACGTGACTTCATCCGGGTCTTCTTCCTCATCCGTTAAAAAGCCCTCTTCCCGGATACTTAAGAGACATCCGTTTTCCCAGTAGAGATCTTCTTCGTTGATAAAGCCCTGTTCGCACAGCTCCTCAAAGGTGCCGTTCAGAACTTCCTTGTCGTGAAGCTCGCCGAAGCACCATGCCACGGCAAACTGTTCGCTTTTTGGAAGTGCGGTCTCGCTCAGGTCCACACCGATATAGTCAATGTCCGATTGCAGTGCCTGATCTTCACTCCACAGGTCTTCGAAAACATCGAGATAAAGTGCGCAGCGGTCATCGAAGCCGCTTTCAATCGGCTCGGCGGAGTAGATCTCGGCCAGCTGTTCCGGATATATTTCCAAAACGTAGTCCGCACTGGTCACGCTCAAAAGTGTGCCGACGGGGTAAGTTTTTCCGTCGGGCAGCCTGTTGTGGTAGATACTGCTGCTGTTTTGATCGGCAAGCATCATGCTGCCGCCTTCATAGATGTGAATGACACGCAATGTATGTGTAACGGAAGGCGCTTCGGGTGTGGGTTCGGCGGTCGGTTCAACAGGTGCTCTTTCGGAAGTGCAGGCCGGTGTACAGCCGGAGAAGAGCAATGTGAGTAATAAAAGAACGGATAAAATGCGTTTTACGGTTTTCATGAAACCAACTCCTTTCAATAATAATGTAAGAAAAAGAGAAGCATCGGTTACTTTAAACCTATCATAACAGATAAATTCCCGCCTTACAAGTGGGGCAGAGAAAGGGATAAGAAAGATCGATGAAAATTTTGACATTTGCGTGAAAATTGACTATACTGTTTCTGTATAAACTTTGATAATCAGACACATCAAGGGCGGCGCTGCCGCTTGTTGAAAGGATTGGGGAAATATATGCGTCGTGTAGAAGTGAACGGTCTCGTTTTCGGCGAGGGCGAGATGAAGATCTGCATCCCGGTGTGTGAAAAAACACTCGATGCTGCCGTAAAGGAGATCCGCGAGATCAAGAAAACAAAAGCACAGATGGTCGAGTGGAGACTCGATTATTTTGAAGAGAATATTGCAGAGTCTGCAAAGGCGATTTTCGCAGCTGCCGGTCATATGCCGGTGCTGTGCACATTCCGCACAAAGAGCGAGGGCGGCGAGCGTGATATAGACCTCGAGAGCTACTTCTCCATGTATGCCGATCTTGCGGAGTGCGGCGCGAAAATGGTGGACTTGGAGCTAAATATCTGCGGTGCGGTAGAAGCGTATGCGATGCAGTTTATCTCCTACCTGCACAGCCTGGGCGTGGTGGTTGTGATGTCTCACCATAACTTCGAAGAGACACCGGCCAGAGAAGAGATCAAGCAGATGTATGAGCTCATGCGTATGCTCGACGCGGACCTGCCGAAGATCGCCGTTATGCCGAAGGATCAGCGCGATGTCATGACACTGTTCACCGCCATGGCGGAAGTCAGCGAGACCTGTTGGCCGCTGATCGGTATTTCGATGGGCGGTATCGGCCGCGTTTCCCGTGTGCGTGCAAGCATCTTTGGCTGCGCCATTACCTTTGCAACACGTGAAAAAGCTTCTGCACCGGGCCAGATCGATGTTGAAACACTGGTTCGCCTGATGCAGAACGGCTGATACGGAGGAGACATGATGAAAGAGAAAATCTTATTCGAAGTATGCTGCGGCTGCACGGAAGATGCGGTCATGGCAGAAAAGGGCGGTGCAGACCGCATTGAGCTGAATTCCGCTCTGTTCCTCGGCGGTCTTACACCGAGCATCGGCACCGTGGAAGCGGTTAAAGCGCAGATTTCCATCCCGGTGATGTGCATGGTTCGTCCGCGTGAGGGCGGTTTCTGCTACACAAGCTACGACTATGAAACGATGTGCCGCGATGCGGTCGCTATGATCCGCGCCGGTGCGGACGGCATCGTGTTCGGCTTTTTGAATGAAGACGGTACGGTAGACCGCGCACGCACAGCCGATTTTCTCCGTGTACTGCGTGCCGAGAAAGAAGATATCGTAACGGTTTTCCACCGCGCGATCGACGTTGTACCGGATGTTTTCGAAGCACTCGATGTTCTCATTGAGCTTGGCGTAGACCGTGTTCTGACGAGCGGCCAGCGTGCATCCGCCGTAAAGGGTGCGGAGACCATTCGCCGTATGCTCGAATATGCAGACGGCAGGATCGATATTCTGCCCGGCGCCGGCATCAACGACGGAAATGTCCGTGCGTTTATCGAGGAGACCGGCGTGAAGAGCGTACATGCCTCTGCTCGTTCCGTACGGTATGACAAGAGCGTGAACGGCAACGATGAGATCTTTTTCGGCGGCCTCATCGACGGCAAGGGTGTGCCGGAAGATGAATACAAGGTGACGGACCCG
>JAZNMV010000115.1:0-8313 GCA_045579885.1 Acutalibacteraceae bacterium
CAAGTGGAAAAAGCAGGCTGCCGGACATACGCTCGAAACCGATTTTGTGCAGCACAAGCAGCACGGCATTGCGTTTTACGACCCGGGCGATATTCTGCGCTGCCGCATTTATTTCGACCGTGAGCTGCAGTGGGTCCGTTCCGAATACTATCTGCCGGAAGATCCGCAGCGTGCCAAAGTCAGCTTCAAGCCGGACCCCACACGTGACGTGATCCTGCGCTTTAACTACAACAGTGCAACGGGAACGACGAAAGAAACCGTCCTGTTCCCTGTTCCTTATGCATTTCAGACCGCTGAACAGAGCCTGCAGAATGCACAGTTCGGCGAAGACCTTTTCCTTGTTGCAACAGACACCGGCGAATTTGCTTACTGCCCGAAATCCGAGCAGCAGAAACGTCTGAAATTTCTGGAAGAAAACCGCGATGCTTCCGTTATGCTTTCGATGGGTTGGGAGATCCGCGACGGTGACATCACTCCGCCCGATGCAACCGAAACCGGTACCGTCCTGCCCGCTTTGGAAGATACTGTGCACGAAGATAATGACCTGAACGAGATCCTCTTCTCCGAAGAAGACACCCTTCCTGCCGAAGAAATCTCTCTTGAAGAGGAAACCGTTTTCACCGACGAAGCGGCTGCCGAAGAAACAGGCGAACCAGTTACCTCCGCCGAACGCGATGCACTCGGTTTCAGCGAAGAAGAGCTCACTTATGTGCGCAGCGTACTGGACCGCCTGCTTGAAAACCCGGTAGTAACACCGGCTCCCGTAAAAGAAGAAGAGAAGAACACTTCTGCCACACTCATTCGCAGCGGAGACGCCTATACATACGCAGGTGAAATGGAAAACGGAAGCCGTGAGGGCTTTGGCCGTACATTAAGCACCGACGGCATCACCCTCTACGAAGGCGAATACAAAAACGATAAGCGCGACGGTTTCGGTGCACACCATTACCGTTCCGGCGCTATCTCCTACATCGGCGATTTCAAAAACGACGAACGCGATGGCTTCGGTGTTTCTTTCCGTGAAAGCGACCACGCCATGCACATTTCCCGCTGGGTCGAGGGCAAACCGGAAGGTTACGCCGCTCTGTTTGACCCGAACGGCACAATGCGCTACGCCGGCAAGATCATAGACGGCAAAAAGCAGGGTGCCGGTGTTTCCATCGACACGGAAAACGATACGGTCTTTATCGCAAAATACGAAGATAACGAACCGACCGGCGAAGGTGCTTTGTTTGCGGGAGACGGCACACTGCTCTATGTAGGCGGCTGGCTGGACGGCAAGCGCCACGGTCACGGAACGGAATTTGACCGAAACGGTGATATCATCTACTCCGGCGAATGGAAAAATGATAAATACGAAAACGGCATTCTCTACAAGAAAGTGACCGGTAACAGCGAAGATGGATCGAATTGAACTGCATGATGTGGAGTACGGAGACTGTACGGTTCTGGTCGGTCGGGACCAAAGTATCCTAATGGTCGACTGCGGTTCCGTCAGCGAATATACGCGCCGCGAACATATTGCGATGGATGAGCGTTTTGAAGCAATCTTTCGCCGATATGCGGCAGCGGCTTCCCGACAGTTTCTGCTCACGCATTATCACCGCGATCACATGAGCGGTTTCCTGAAAAAGCTCAAAGCAGATCCAAACTATTTTGACAGGGTGTATATTCCCGTTATCCCGTTTTCCGAAGCAGAGTGTCCCATATTGGAGATCGCGCTGTTTTCGCGGCACTTTTCCGCACCGCAGAGCGATTTTTCGAGAGTGAACACCACCTGTCTCTCCATATTTGAACGACTTCGAACCACCGTCGGCACGGAGCGTATACGAACGCTTCGCGCCGGCGATGTTTTCACGTTTGACGGTGTTCAGTACGCCGTGCTCTCACCCGATATTTCCGATTTCCCGTATGATCAAAAGCTCTTTGAAACAGCAGCCGAACTCAACAGACTGATCGCACCTTTTTCCGAGGCAGCATCATTTCTCCGCTTAAAATCTGATTTTCTGTGTTTATATGCACGGTGCCAAACCGCTTTCTCACCCGCATCGCGTGTAACGGATACAGAACGGGAAGCGCTGCTCTTGAGTCTTTCCGCCGTATGGAACGATCTGGAAGCACTGCGCGGCACGCTCGACTGCTTACCGGTAATCGAATCGATCCGCGACCTGCTTTCCGCACAGCGTGCGCTGTACACCGAGACTCAAAACGCACTTTCTCTCGTCTTTCACAACATACGCGACCGTGCCGGCAGTCTGGATATTCTGCTTACAGGCGATGCCGATGCTTCCGTGCTCAATTCCCTTGCACCGAAGCTCTACACGCACTATTACGCGGTAAAAGCACCGCACCACGGCACAGAAAGCCATTGGAGCGATGTATTTTCCGGTATGGAGATCGGTCATTTTCTGATTTCAAACGGTGAGTATCACGCAGGCAGCGCCGTATCCGGGCGGTACATTGCGTCTGAAAGCATAAAACACTGCACCAATTCTTCCGCCTGTCCGTATATACAGGAAAACAGCAGCTGCTGCAACCGGCTTTTACGCTGCTATGAGCAGTCGATATCCGGTGCACTCACGCTGAAATGCGCCGCATCTGCCGGAAACCGCCGCACACCGTGCAATATTTATGTATTCGGACACAACGCAGTTTACGGCTGCCATTGTGACCGGGCGAAGTAACGGTATCGGCTTACTTCAGCATGTGCTCCACACCGTCAATCAGCTGTCCCACTGTGTGCACGGCCTTTACTGTGTTTTTCCGCATCTCTTTGGTACGTGCTTTTGAATTCTTTTTCCCCTGCATCATTTTGGAGGATACAGCGGCTACCGCTGCGCCTGCGGCGATACCGAGCCCCACACCTTTTACGATATTCATGCTCTGCTTGTACATACTGTCGAACCTCCATATCCATATTGCGGCTTTTGCGAGATAAACGAATGCCGTCATTTCAGTTTCCCCCTTTTGTTTCAATCAATACACCGGAAAGGACTTAATCTATGATCCTGAACATTGTTATGGTCGAGCCCGAAATTCCACAGAATACAGGCAACGTCGCACGCACCTGTGCGGCGACCGGTGCACGTCTGCACCTTGTCGGCCCGATGGGCTTTAAGATCGATGACCGCAAGTTAAAGCGTGCCGGTCTCGATTACTGGTCTCTGCTTGACATCACATATTACGACTCGCTCGACGAGTTTTTTGAAAAGAACAGCGGAGAATTTTTCTTCTTCTCCACAAAGTCTGTCCATAAGCACACGGATGTCACCTACCCCGATAACTGCTACCTGTTTTTCGGCAAAGAGACGGCAGGTCTTCCGGAAGAGCTGCTCTTTCAAAACCGCGAGCGCTGTGTGCGTATCCCCATGCTTTCCGAAGCACGCAGCCTGAATCTTTCGAACAGCGTTGCCATCGGCGTATACGAAGTGCTGCGTCAGTGGGACTACCCCGAGCTTTCCGGTGCGGGACGTCTGCGCGGTTACGACTGGTCGGACTCTCCAAACTAAGATTTTATTAAAAAAAGTATGGCAAAATTTTGTCAACTTATCCGTAACATCTTGAAAATTCGCTTTAATTGGTATAGAATATACTTTGTAGGCTGGAGCAATCCGGTCTGTGCCTGAAAAAGGCAAAAACACATTGTTAATCCTAATCATATTTTCTTAAAGGAGTGTCGCAAATGAACTACCTCAACAAGAAAACCGTAGAAGACATCGACGTCGCCGGTAAGCGCGTTCTTGTTCGCTGCGATTTCAACGTTCCGATGAAGGACGGCCAGATCACCGATACAAAGCGTATCGTTGGTGCTCTCCCGACCGTTAAGTACCTCTCCGACAACGGTGCTAAGGTTATCCTCTGCTCCCACATGGGCCGCCCGCACAACATCTTCAATGAAGTTGTAAAGCTGGACAAGAAGGAGAAGAAGAAGGTCGACGCACTTCCGGAAGAAGAGCGCGCAGAAGCTACAGCTAAGCTGCTCGAGGCTGCTAAGGGCGATGTTAAGAAGTTCTCCCTGGCTCCGGTTGCAGCAGAGCTCTCCAAGCTCCTCGGCAAGGAAGTTATCATGGCTACAGACATCATCGGTGAAGACGCAAAGGCTAAGGCTGCTGCTCTGAACGACGGCGATGTTATGATCATCGAAAACATCCGCTTCTATGCAGAAGAGACAAAGAACGATCCGGCATTTGCTAAGGAACTCGCTTCCATGGCTGACATCTATGTCAACGATGCATTCGGTACCGCACACAGAGCTCATGCTTCCACAGCAGGTGTTGCTGACTACCTCCCGGCAGTTTGCGGCTACCTCATCCAGAAGGAAATTTCCGTTATGGGCGGCGCTCTGCAGAACCCGAAGAGACCGTTCGTTGCTATCCTCGGCGGCGCAAAGGTTTCCGATAAGATCGGCGTTATCAACAACCTGATCGATAAGGTTGATACCCTCATCATCGGCGGCGGCATGGCTTACACATTCTTCAAGGCTCAGGGCTACGGCGTTGGCACATCCCTGTGCGAAGATGATAAGGTTGAGCTGGCTAAGGAAATGATAGCTAAGGCAGAAGCTAAGGGCATCAAGTTCCTCATCCCGGTAGATACAGTTGTCAGCACAGAGTTCGATGCTGAAGCAGAGCACAAGACTGTTAACTCCAACGAGATTCCGGAAGGCTGGATGGGCATGGATATCGGCCCGAAGACCCGCGAACTGTTTGCTGAAGCAGTTGCTAACGCAGGCACAGTCGTTTGGAACGGCCCGATGGGTGTTTCCGAGTGGGCAAACTTTGCACACGGCACAATCGCTGTTGCTAAGGCAATCGCAGAGAGCGAAGCTATCTCCATCATCGGCGGCGGCGACTCCGCAGCTGCTATCGAGAAGCTCGGCTTTGCTGATAAGATGACTCACATCTCCACAGGCGGCGGCGCATCTCTCGAATTCCTCGAGGGTCTCGTACTCCCGGGCATTGCATGCCTCAACGAGAAATAAGTTAGACTTTTTACGGGAGCCGGGGATTACCCCTGCTCCCGTATTGTTTCAAATCAAATTACGAATGTGAAAGGAAGTATTCCCAATGAACAAGGCTGTCAGAAAGGCTGTTATCGCCGGTAACTGGAAAATGAACAAGACCCCCGCTGAGGCTGTTGCGCTTCTGAACGAAATCGCACCCCTCGTTAAGGATGCAGAGTGCGAAGTTGTTGCCTGCGTTCCGTACGTAGATATCGCTGCTGCTGTTGAGGCTGCAAAGGGCACCAACATCAAGATCGGCGCAGAAAACTGCCACTGGGCAAAGAGCGGCGCTTTCACAGGCGAAATTTCCGCTGATATGCTGAAGGCTTGCGGCGTAGAGTACGTCATCACAGGCCACAGCGAAAGAAGAACCTATTTCGGTGACACAGACGTTACCGTTCAGCAGAGAACCCGTGCAGGCCTCGATGCAGGTCTCACCGTTATCCTCTGCGTTGGCGAATACCTCGAGCAGCGCGAGCAGGGCATCACAGCAGAGCTGTGCGCTATGCAGACAAAGATCGCTCTCGGCGGCGTTACCGAGGAAGAACTGAAGAGAATCATCATCGCTTACGAGCCGGTTTGGGCTATCGGTACAGGCAAGACCGCTACTTCCGAGCAGGCAAACGAAGTTTGCGCTGTTATCCGTGATGTTATCAAGGAACTCTACGGCGAGAAGGCAGCTGAAGAGATCACAATCCAGTACGGCGGCTCCATGAACGCTGCAAACGCAGCTGAGCTGCTCGCACAGCCGGATGTTGACGGCGGCCTCATCGGCGGCGCTTCCCTGAAGGCTCCCGATTTCGCAGCTATCGTAGAAGCAGCAACCAAAGGCTAAGCGACAACGTGTCGCACCGAAGTCGCGCCGATCTCGGATCGGTTTGATTTCACGGAGTCGTTCGTTTGCACTCACTTCGCCGGTGTAAGAGCTACACCCGGCAAACGCGGACAGAAGTTTCCCGGAGGGAGTAAACCTCCCTCCGTTCTATCTTACTGAGATATAAAACGTACGAACTTCACGCAGCTTCAAAAACTTTGGATTTCGTAAGTGAAAGGAAATTCTTTAAATGAAAAAACCTGTTGTTCTTATGATCATGGACGGTTACGGCTTCTCCGTTCCGGAAGGCAATGCGATCATCGCTGCCAACAAGCCGAACCTCGATAAGCTCTTCGCTAATAACCCGCTGACCCAGATCGGCGCTTCCGGTATGGACGTAGGTCTTCCGGACGGCCAGATGGGCAACAGTGAGGTCGGTCACACCAACATCGGTGCAGGCCGCATCGTTTATCAGGAGCTCACCCGTATTACCAAGGCTGTACAGGACGGCACCTTCTTCGAGAACGAAGCTCTCGTTAAGGCTATGACCGCAGCTAAGGAAAACGGCACAGCTCTCCACCTCATCGGTCTTCTGTCCGACGGTGGCGTTCACAGCCATAACACCCACCTCTACGGCCTCATCGAAATGGCTAAGAAGATGGGTCTTGAGAAGATCAACGTTCACGCTCTGCTCGACGGCCGCGACGTTCCGCCTTCCTCCGGTAAGGACTTCATCATCCAGCTCATGGAAGAGATGAAGAAGATCGGTGCAGGTAAGGTTGCTACCGTTATGGGCCGCTACTATGCAATGGACCGTGACAACCGCTGGGAGCGCGTTGTTAAGGCATATGACGCAATGGTTTGCCGTGAAGGCGAAGAATTCGAGTGCCCGGTATGCGCTGTTTCCAAGTCTTACGAAGACGGCGTAACAGACGAATTCGTTGTTCCGTGCACCGTTAAGGGCGGCGATCCGATCGCAGCCGGCGACGCTGTTGTCTTCTTCAACTTCCGTCCGGACCGCGCACGTGAGATCACCCGTACATTCGTCGATCCGGAATTCACCGGTTTCGAGCGCAAGAACGGTTTCTTCCCGCTCAACTACGTCTGCATGACCCAGTACGACGCTACCATGCCGAACGTTGAGATCGCTTTCAAGCCGCAGAGCCTTGCAAACACACTTGGTGAGTATGTTTCCTCCAAGGGCCTCTCCCAGCTGCGTATCGCTGAGACCGAGAAGTATGCTCATGTAACATTCTTCTTCAACGGCGGTGTTGAGAAGCAGTACGAAGGCGAAGACCGTATCCTCGTCAACTCCCCGAAGGTCGCAACATACGACCTCCAGCCGGAGATGAGCGCATACGAAGTATCCGAGAAGATGGTCGAGGCTGTTAAGTCCGGCAAGTACGATATGATCATCCTGAACTTCGCAAACTGCGACATGGTCGGTCACACCGGCGTGTTCGATGCAGCTAAGGCAGCTGTTGAAGCTGTTGATACCTGCGTCGGCAACGTTGCAGCAGCTATCGAAGAGATGGGCGGCGTTCTGCTGATCACTGCTGACCACGGCAATGCAGATAAGATGGTCGATACCGACGGCGAGCCGTTCACAGCACACACAACCAACCCGGTTCCGTTCTGTGTTGTAGGTTATCCGTGCGAACTCCGCGAAGGCGGCGTTCTCGCTGACATCGCTCCGACTATGCTGAAGATCATGGGTCTCCCGCAGCCGGAAGAGATGAGCGGCACAAGCATCATCCTCTGATTTCCCCAATAAATTACGCGGACAGTGTAAAAGCTGTCCGCGTTTTGTTTTTTGCAGAAGTTTCCGGCGTTCGATTTACAAACGGAAAATGCAGTGCTATACTGACCTTGGAGGTGATAAGCGTGCAGCTTTCCGATTTGTACAAGCCGTTGACGGCACATCCGTTTGAGCGTACTGTTTCCTACTGGGAAGCAGAACCCTGTGCTGCGCTGAAGCCGTATATTCGCTGCTTTTGGGGCTCTGTACAGCCGTTCTTTGCACCGGAAAACGGTATCAGTGATCTCGTTATTCCTGACACCTGCTGCGATGTCATCTTCACGATTAATCACACAGAAAACACGGTGGACAGTGCTTTCTGCGGCACAAGCGACACCTCTTTTTCGGCATTCAGCTATCTGCAAAAGCCGCACCTGCGTTCTGTTTTTGCTGTTCGCTTCTATGCATGGGGTGCCGCCGCCTTTTCCGAAGATTCTCTTTCCAATACTAAAAACGAAAACTCCCATGCCGATTCCCACTTTGCTTTTCTGCGAAAAGAAATGGAGCCGCAGATTTTCGACACAACATCGCTGTCTGCACGCATTCAGCTCGCCGAAAACTGTCTTCTGCGCCATATGCATCCCGAACACTGCAGTTCTGCGGTACAAAATGCATTGTACGAAATCCTGCAGCACCGTGGGAACCTCAAGACAGAAACGCTTTCGCGTACGCTCCACATCAGTACACGCCAACTCGAAC
>JAZNMV010000116.1:0-2302 GCA_045579885.1 Acutalibacteraceae bacterium
AGCACATCGTCGGACTGCCAGCCTCTGTTTATTACATCGAAGGCAGAAAGCACAAAACGCATCAACGGTTCGTTGTCAATAGCCCGTGCTTCGGAAATAAACGCCGGAATGTCCCAACGCTTCAGCGCCGAAGAAAGCAGACGTGTATATCGCTGCGCATTGCGGCAGATGACCGAAATATCTCGATATCGGTAATTACCCGAAAGAATCAGCTCGCGGATCGCCGCTGCGGTATATTCAACCTCTTCATACGGTGAAGTACCTTTGAAAACGGTTACATTGCCCTTATTTTCGGTTTCACCCGTCCCCAGAGCCATTCTTGTTTCCACTGCACGAAGTTCTTCGTTTTCAAAACGGTACGGCGTTCTGCAGTAAACAGGCGCAGCCACAGCCACACCGTTTTCTTTCGCCATACGTGTAAGACGCGAAGCCGTACGACGAACGGTAGAAAACAGATCTTTCTTTGCGGTATTCAAATCATCACAGCAAAGTGCCACACACACACGGTCTGCATGGCGCAGCATGTGTTCCAGGATGCGATATTCCTGCACGGTAAAACCGTCAAAAGCGTCGACGGCGATCACCGTATTCTTAAAGAACTCTCCGCGTCCGGAAAGCACGCGGTCAAGACGTGTCAAATCATCCATCGGGTCCAGCCAACTCTGCGCTACAAGCGCTTCATATGCGCCGTATATCAAAGCAAACTCGCGCAATTTACGCGACAGACTGTTTTCACTGACAACCGCAGCCGTATTGGTGAGATCATCCGGCGTAATGCCGCAAAGCTTCATCTCACTCACGGCACTCAGCATAGCATCCGTCATTCTGCCCGCAGCAGCACTTCTTTCAAAAAGTGTCAGCCTATCCGCGCAGGACTCTATGGCAAGCGTCATCAGGATTCGCCGGCCGCCTTCCGTCAGTCTTTTTCCGGCATTGCCGCCGTACCGAAGAAACGCAGATTCGGCCAATCGCGTAAAGCTCAGCACCTTCACGCGATTGGCTGTTTCTATTCCGTATTCACTTAGTAAAGCCCGTTCACTTTCAAACGAATACTGTTCGGGAACAAGCAATATAGCCTGCTTTCCTTTCACTTCGGAAAGCATTTTACGAATAAGCGTCGTCTTACCGCTTCCGGCACGTCCAAGCACAAACTCCAGCATGATCTCTCATCCTTTCTCTGCGTAATATTGTAGCATAGATGAGCTTATACGTCAAAGAATTCGCGCAGTTGTGTCAAGATTTCGGCAGCCTTGAACCGCACTGTAAACTCACCGTCCTGATTCATTACATTGCGTGCACTTTCCGGTAAAGCATCCACTTTGCTTGCACCGGAAACACAGATGGACGGAAACAAAACACCCCACCAGTTTTTTCCTTTTCCCTCGCCGAGAGTGATACGTACCGTACGGTACTTTCCTGCCGGCAGTGCACCCGTTTCATAAACCCGGGTCGGAAAGTAAGCATCGCAAATCTCCGCAGTCGCATTGTATGGCATATTCTCATCCCGCAGCACACGGTTTGCTGCATCTTCGAGGCTCTCGATATGTGTGCATACCAAAGCCAGTGCTGTGTCAAAGTCCTCCGTATCTCCGTACCATGAAGCTGCTTCTTTCAGCACCGCATCGCGTACGCGAAGCTTTACGTTCTGGTCTGATTTTTCATCTGAGTTTGCGGGGATATGCAGCCGCAGTACACTTCTTTCGAGCAAATGACACTGTGCGGAAAAACCTGTAAAGCTAAAAAGTACAGCCAGAATAAATCCGCATACCGCAGCACGCGCCAACAGCCTACCGTTAATAATTTCCTTCATGTTCCTGTTTCTCCTTTTAAAACGACCAAATATCGCCTTTATTTTTCGTATAGATTATGGATGACTTTTTTCCAAAATATACTTTCTCTTCACCTTTTTTTCCGTTATACTGATATCATACAAATTACAGGGAGTTGTTTTTATGGCAAAGAAAATTTGGGAACAGAACATTCCGGATGATCTCACCATGATCCGCCGTCTGCAAAAGCCCGTCGGCAAGATCGATGTTGTTCTGGATACCGATACATATAACGAGATCGATGACCAGTATGCTCTTTCTTACATGATCCGCAGTGATGAAAAGCTGACCGTACGTGCACTTTATGCCGCACCGTATTTTAACGATAAGTCCACTTCTCCGAAGGACGGTATGGAGCGAAGCTACAACGAAATCCTCACATTGCTCGATCTTCTCGACCGCAATGATTTAAAGCCGAATGTTTTCCGCGGCTCCGAGAACTATCTTCCGAACGAAGAAACACCGGTTGAATC
>JAZNMV010000117.1:0-10393 GCA_045579885.1 Acutalibacteraceae bacterium
TGTACTGTCGGGCAAGTCAGTCTTGTGCAGTCCTTTGAATATTTCGCCTGCAATCTTAATACGTTCGCTGCGGGGAGCACTTTCATATAAAGTATGGGCAGGCACAATTCGTTCCATTAGGTATACCCTATCTTCAAATGAATACTCATAAAGTTTACAAACATTCTTACCTTGGAACGATTTTAATGCCGGTAGTTCATTATCAACACAACCGTCTTCAATAAGAATTTTGAGAATAACCTTACCGTATCGTTTTGAAACCGCATAGAAAATCAGGTTGTTAAAGGAAAACTCTGACTTAAATTCTATTTCGTACAGTTCCCATTGTTTTTTGTATTTCTCTATAATACTGATTCGTTCGTTATAGCTTTCTGTACCTAACTTTTCTAAAAATCGTTCCGCTATGATATCAGTCAACAATTAAATCTACCTCTCTGTAGTTTGTAAAATTCGCGTTTATCTAACTGGATTATACTTTTGCGAAGAAAGAAAATCAAGGGTGGTTGTAAAACGAATCAGGATGTAAAAGGTCGGCCTGCTGACAATCTGCGCTCGGTATGGTTGAGGCGGCGGTTTCGTTGGGCATACTTGCCGGCAGTCTCACTATTACGCTGTCAAAGCCTGCAAAATATAAAACAAAGGTGATATTTGTTTCTTGCGCAATTACATGCTTTGGCGGCGTGATTCAGAGTCTGACATATACACCGTTTGCATGGGGTATTGCTGCATTTGTTTCCTATTTGTGTGCTGCCATATTGAACGCCAATTTAACTACCGTTATGCGTACACAGGTACCCGTTGAAATGCAGGGACGCGTATTTTCCGCTAAAGATACACTGCAGAATTGTCTGATCCCGCTTGGCTTGTTTTTAGGCGGTGTTTTGGTTGACCATGTGTTTGAACCTTTTATGGAAACGGCGTCTCCCGTACAGATGCTTTTGGGTCGTTTCTTTGGTACCGGCAAGGGAGCCGGTATTGCCCTGATGTTCTTTTGTACCGGGATCGTTGGGTTCATAATCAGTATCACACGTTTATTGGTTCCGATTTATAAAGAGTTAGACAAAGAATCCGAAGGATAAATAATGCAGTTGTATGTTTTGTTCGAAGATAGATAATTGAAAAAATACCCGCGAGGGAGACACTTCGTAAAGAAGCTGTCTCCCTTTTTGCTTAATAAAGCAAATGACACTTTACACAAAAATGTGAAAGTGTCATAGGGGGATGCATGTTTTCAAAAACTACGAAGCATCAAAACGCACCGCAGGATGAATATACTTGAGATGAAATAATATTTTAAGGGAACGCTCCTTTATTCTTATTCAAAAAGGTTTGCTACTGCCTTTATCGTATCAATGATCCGGTCTCCGTATTCGGCTATAGGAAATTCGGCGGCACGGGTTGAGCTTCCCAATACAACGGGGATAGAAGAAATATAGCCTTCTTCAGTCAAAGATTCTAATACTTCAGTTGTTACGATTTCACGCATTTCTTCGTCGTCAACACAGTCTGTATTGCTCATATACAGGGCGAGCTTTTCAATGCCGTTTTCTTTGGCGAGCCTTGCCAGTTTTAGAGTTTCCGGCATGGGGCCATCCATTATCGAGCATACCATTAGTGCGCCGTCGAATTTTTCGACTGCTGCTTCAAACATATCCACGTAATCCGCAAAACCCGGATAATCCGAATACTGATAACTCTCACCGCCCAAAGAGAACGGAATCGAATTCTTTGCTTTTACTATCAGTTCCTGCGTCAAATCTGTTTCATTGCCGATACCGAACCGATGGTAAAGTACGCTGTTGAGTGCACGGATAAACATTGTTTTGCCATGGTCAATGTGACCTAATACCAAAATTTTTCTCATTATATTTCCTCCCGTGATCTTTGTCACCATCATACTCTCTTGCAACACGTTTGTCAAAAGAAAAATCGCCCTCATCCATAAGGATGGGAGCGTAAGTTGTGGAGCAGGGTACGGGAGTCGGCCAACGGTGCCTTCACCCGCGTTCCGCGGCAGCGTTTTCTGCCTAATTTTTGGAGATTGGCCTATTGCACTACGCAGCTTGCGCTCCTGAGTTTGGCTCTAATACATCGCCCGTCTTCATGAAAAAAGAGTACCCATAGCGGGTACTCTCTTTTCATGGAGCAGGGTACGGGAGTCGAACCCGCCTTATCTGGTTGGGAACCAGAAGTTCTACCGATAGACTAACCCTGCGTATGAAACTGTTCTCTTATTTTAGTACAAAGCTATGGAAAATGCAAGAGGAATATGATTTTGCGGGGCGTTTTTCGCTCGAGGCGGATTGACCGGATTTTCCGAAAAACAACAAAATGCCGCCCGTTCATTTAAGAACGGACGGCATAAATTATTTAGCAGTGGTTTACAGACCGAATTTTACCATGTTGTCGAAGCTGACCTTCAGGCAGTCGAACGGGTTCTTTCCGTAGCAGTTATCCTGCTCTACGATGCAGGAGCGGGCTTCGGTTTCGCGACATGCTGCAATGATTTCCGGCCAGTTGAGGTTGCCCTCGCCGACTTCGCCGAAGGCCTTAACGACCTGCTCGATGTACTCTGCGCCACCGATGATCTTATAATCCTTGAAGTGAACAACGGGGAGACGGCCTTTGCACTTGCGAATATAGTCTGCCGGGTTTTTGCCGCCGGACTGGATCCAGTGTGTATCAAGGCAGTACCAGAACACTTCGGGGTCGGTCTCATTGAAGAGAAGATCAAATCCGTTTTCACCGCCGCCGAGAGAGTAAAACTCGAGAGCGTGAGAATGGTACAGAAGGTGGAGACCTTCTTTTTTGAGTTCGGCACCGATTTTGTTGATTCCTTCGGCGTACTGCAGGAAGCCTTCGCGTCCGTCGCGCATGGAAACAGGCAAGGTACCGATGGAAACGAGATCCGAGCCGTAAAAATGTGCCTGGTCGATCGCGGCTTTGATCGCTGCCGGATCATTCAGCATCTTTTCGAAGTCGCCGCCGGTGGATTCGATCGTGAGGCCGAGGTCATCGAGAAAAGCCTTGTGTTCGGTGTCGGAGCATTTCCAACCGTATGTCTGTACGCTTGTGTAGCCGATATCGCGGATCTTACGCAGCGTATTTTCGTATTCTTCCTGTGTGCCGATATGGTCGCGTACAGTATAAATCTGCACGCCTTTACGCATTGTCTGCATAATTGAATCCTTTCTGCGTGAATGTTACAGGATAAAGCCTGTTTCCTTCATGTTGTAATAAGCTGCGGTCAATGTCTCGAGCTGTGTGAGATTGTACTGGAAGTCCTGTTCGACGATCGCATAAGGAATATTCATCTCGCTTGCGGTTTCGAGGCAGCCTTTCAGGTTCAGAAGACCGGTGCCCGGTGTTGTGAAACGCGGCATGACCTTCGGATGGCCGTCTTCACGCGGGACCGCACCTTCTGTGAAATCCTTGATATGCACGGCATACAGACGGTCGCCGAGTGCTTTCATGACTTTAACGGGATCCTGTCCGCCGTAAGTGACCCAGCCCACATCGAGCTCGAACTTCAGCGAGGGTGCGTTTGCAGCCATCAGCCAATACATCGGAACACCGTTCAGCGTGTATGTGAACTCGATATCGTGGTTATGGAAACAGAAGTTGATGTCTTCTTTCTTAAGTTCCTGAGCGATTTTTTCAAACTGCTCGGCTTCTTTCAGGAGCGCGTCCATTGTCGGGACCGGTGCATCGTTGCTGAAACGGTATGCGCAGCCGATACCGCCGTAGCAGGTGACCTGCTTAACGCCGATGGCATGTGCATCGCGAATGAGCTGTGCTACATCGGTATCTTCCTTGCCGCTGCAGCCGAGAGAAATGGGTTCCATACCCATAGCCTCAACACGCTTCAGGTTTTCGGAAACATTGCCCTTTAAGAGCAATGCACCGCCCTCAAATGCACGGTAACCGATTTTAGCATAGGTTTCAAGAGTCTGGTACGGGTCGGCATCCTGCGGCAGGAAACCGATCATGGCAGCTTTCATTTTATTCATATACGTTCCTCCTCGGCAGCGGTCGTATTTTTTACCGCAGCCATTCCTTAACTTCATTATAAAAGCCGCAAAAAGGAAAAGCAAGCGCCGCAGAAAAAAGATATGTAAAAAATGTGTGTTAGAGATCACCGATAGTTTATCGATGAATATTTGAACCGGAACTTTCAACACACCCTTACACACACTACAAATGACTTCTGTGTTTTTTAGCGATGTTTCCTCTTGAAAACAATTCGTTTTTTCGGTATCATAAAATAAGTTGTTCGTACAATTTTTAAGCGATTTTACCGAGTTTTCATTACGGAAAGGACGGAAAATATTATGGATAAAAATCAGATCGGTACATTTATTATGTCCGGTGAAGCGGTTCTTGGCTTGGAGCTTGGCTCTACACGCATCAAGACGGTTTTGATCGGCGCGGAGGGTACACCGCTTGCTTCCGGCAGCTTCGATTGGGAGAACCGCCTCGAAAATAATATCTGGACTTATCATCTGGATGAAGTATGGACCGGTGTGCAGACCGCTTATAAGAATCTCGCTTGTACGGTTGAAGAAAAATACGGTGTTCAGCTTACGAAGCTTAAGGCACTCGGCTTTTCTGCAATGATGCACGGCTATTTGGCTTTCGATAAGGAAGATAACCTGCTTGTTCCGTTCCGTACATGGAGAAATACCATGACAGAGCAGGCTGCGGCAGAGCTTACCGAAGCATTCGGTTTTAATATTCCGCAGCGCTGGAGCATTGCACATCTGCATCAGGCTATTTTGAACGGTGAAGAGCATGTTAAGGATATTGCATTTATCACCACGCTTGCCGGTTATGTGCATTGGAAGCTGACAGGGGAAAAGGTGCTCGGTATCGGTGATGCTTCCGGTATGCTGCCGATCGACAGCAATATCAATGATTTCGATGCAGCGATGGTTGAAAAGTTCGACGCGATACATACGGATAAAAACTTTAGCTGGAAGCTTTCTGAAATTCTGCCCACGGTTCGCTCTGCCGGTGAATATGCCGGTGTGCTGACCGAAGAAGGCGCAAAGCTGCTTGACCCGACCGGTACGCTCACATCCGGTGCTCCCATCGCACCGCCGGAAGGCGATGCCGGAACCGGTATGGCTGCGACAAACAGTGTACGTGTACGTACAGGTAATGTTTCCGCGGGTACTTCCATTTTCTCCATGGTCGTTTTGGAAAAGGCACTTTCCAAGGTACATATTGAGATCGACATGGTCACTACACCGAGTGGCAAGCCGGTTGCTATGGCACACTGCAACAACTGTACGTCCGATATCAACGCATGGGCTTCCGTATTTAAGTCCTTTGCAGAGGCTTTGGGTGTAAACTGCTCCATGCCGCAGGCACTCGATGCCATGTTCTACGGTGCACTCGATGCAGACCCCGATTGCGGCGGTCTCGTTTCCTACAACTATGTTTCCGGTGAGCCGATGACCGGTATGGAAGAGGGCAGACCGCTCTTTGTCCGTATGCCGGACAGCCGATTTACGTTCCAGAATTTTGCGCGTACACAGCTGTATTCCGCAATGGCAGCGCTCAAAATCGGTATGGATATCCTGATCGATGAAGAAAAGGTAGAAGTGGACACATTGCTTGGTCACGGCGGTTTCTTTAAGGCAAAGGGTGTTGGACAGAAGCTCATGGCAGGCGCACTCAGAACACCGGTATCCGTTATGGAGACAGCCGGTGAGGGCGGTCCGTGGGGTATGGCGCTTCTGGCTTCGTACCTTGTAAACCGCGGCGAAGAAGAAACACTGGAGGATTATCTCGATGCAAAGATCTTCTCCGGTGCTAAGGGTGTAAGCGCAGAACCGGACGAAGCGGATATGGTCGGATTTGAAGCTTTCCTGAAGATGTACAAGGCTGCGCTGCCTGCAGAACGTGCAGCAGTGGATTGCCTGAAATAAGAATTGCTTAAAAAAGCGCAGGGTAGAGATATCCTGTGCTTTTTTCGCTTTTTTAGACGCTTGCACAAAAAACAGAGTGGATTTTCTACATATGTTTTTGAAAGATATATTGAATTTCTATTGTTATTTTATATAATAAAGACAGAACTGAAACGAAAATTTCGGTTAAATTATTGAAAACGGTTGAGGTGTGTATTGATGAAAGATATGAAAATTGCTGTTGCGTCCTATTCTTTCCACGGCGCAATGTATGAAGGAAAATGCGATGTATTTAATTACCTGAATCTTCTTAAGTACCGCTACGGTGTAACAAATGCAGATATCTGGACCGGATATCTCACAACACTGGAAGATGATTTCATCGGTAAGATCCGTGCTGTAATGGACCGCGAAGGCATTGAACTTGCAAACCTTTGTGTTGACGGCCCGCATCTTTGGATGGACGATCCCGAAAAGCGTGCAGAGCACAAGAAGCAGATGCTTGAATATATTCAGGTTGCAAACAAGCTCGGTGCTAAGTCCGTACGTATCGACTTCGGCGGTACAGAAGGCCACACCATGCCTGAAGAAGCTTTCGAGTACATCGTAAATACATACCGCGAATACTGCAAGATCTGCGGTGATCTCGGCATGAAGATTGGTCCGGAAAATCACTGGGGCTGGGACCGTGTTCCGGAGTATCTTGAAAAGGTTAAGAATGCTGTCGACAGTCCGGCATATGGTCATCTCTATCATCTCGGCAACTTCCACGATGAGCCGGAACGCGGCGAGGCACTGGCTCTTTCCTATGCAATGCATACACACATTCATGCTGACTCCATGCCGCGTGCTAAGGAAGTTATCCGTAAGCTGAAGAATCTCGGCTACGAGGGTGCATACAGCGTTGAGCATCATTCCGGTAAGCTCGAATGTGAGCGCGTAGATTGGCAGCTCGCAACAATGCGCGGCCTGATCGCAGAGCTCGATGCAGAGGGTTACGATGAGCCGGCTAAGCCCGATTTCTTCACAGGTATCTATTGTAAATAATTGGAGGACAGTATGGAAAAGGTAAAAATTGCCGTTATCGGCGTTGGTATTATCGGTGAGCAGCATCTGCTGACCTATCAGACGATCCCGGAAGCAGAGGTTGTTGCAATCTGCGATATTAATGAGGAGCGCCTCAACTATATCGGCGACAAGTTCGGCATCGAGCGCCGCTTCACACATATCGGCAAGCTTCTTTTGGAAGAAGATATTCAGGCTGTGGACGTATGTCTGCACAATAATATGCATACTCCGGTTTCCGTTGCTGTAATGCGTGCCGGTAAGGATTGCTACTGCGAAAAGCCGATGTCCGGTTCTTTTGCAGATGCAAAGAAAATGTATGAAGTTATGGAAGAAACCGGTAAGAAGCTGCACATTCAGCTCGGTTTCCTCTACAACGACGAAACCAAGGCTGCTAAGCGTTATATCGATTCCGGCGATCTCGGTAAGATATACCACATGCGTTCCTATGGCTTCCGCCGCCGCAACCGTCCTTATGTAGACGGCTACGGTGCAAAGGAATTCGTTAACACAACCACATCGGGCGGCGGTGCTATGTTTGATATGGGTGTTTACCATATCTCACAGCTTCTGTACCTGACCGGTCTGCCGAAGCTTGAGCGTGTTGCCGGCCATACCTATGCAGAGATCGCTATGGATGAAGGCCGCCGTGAGATCAGCGGTTTCAACGTAGAAGAGCTCGGTGTAGGTCTCGCTACATACGAAGGCGGTCTTTCTCTGGATATTTTGGAATCCTGGGCAATTCACGGCAAGCCGTTCCCCGGTTCCGCAATTTACGGTTCCAATGCAGGTGTTACCTTCGAACCGCTTGAGATCCACACCCGTCAGCATGATCTGGAAATCGATGTGAAGGCAGACTTGGGACAGAGAAATTATCTCGACCATACGGTTTATGCAGACAGCGCACATTACGACAATTCCCAGCATCACTGGGTACATGCACTGCTCGGTAAGTGTGAGCTGCTGCCCACAGCGAAGATCGCACTTGAAACGCAGCGTGTGCAGGAAGGCATCTACTTCTCTCAGAAGCTCGGCCGCGAAGTTACAGCGGAAGAAATTGAACAGCTTTCCGAGTCGAAGTCCCTGGAGATTCCGAATATCGCTTTGTAATTTAAACGATAAAAACAGCGGGAGTGTCGCTGCGGCGGCACTCCCATATATTTATTTTCAGAAAACGGAGGAATAACTATGAGAAAGAATTTCGGAGCGAAGCCGCTTAGCTTTCCGCAGCCGGTATTCATTATCGGCACATATAATGCAGACGGTACACCGAATGCTATGAATGCGGCTTGGGGCGGCATCAGTGAGGAAAAGGAAATCACGATATGTGTGGACTCCACACATAAAACAGCTGAAAATCTGATCGCAAAGGGTGCCTTTACCGTCAGCATGGCAACGCTCAATACACTTGCAGCTTGTGACTATGTCGGTATTGCTTCCGGCAACGATACACCGAATAAGGTTGAAAAGGCCGGTCTGCATGCTGTGAAGGGTGAATTTGTGGATGCTCCGTATTTCGAGGAGCTGCCCATGACGATGGAATGCAAGGTGATCAGTTACGATCCTGAATCCTGCCGTCTGGTGGGTGAGATCGTGAATGTTTCCGCCGATGAAAGTGTTCTGAACGAAAAAGGTAAAGTGGACCCGGGAAAGCTGCAGCCGATTACCTTTGATCCCATGAATAACACATACCTTGTGCTTGGTGAAAAAGCCGGGGATGCGTTTCGGGCTGGTCTTGCACTTAGATAAGCGGTAAGATTTATCGGTAAAAAAGTCCGATGAAAATGAATATTGAACTATGAACGGTATTGTGCCAATACCGTTCAAATGTGTATTAGAGAAAAGAATGAGCGGTATGAGCGGTGAGGACGTTTCGATGTATTTTTATCGGGATGATCTCATCGCTTTTTTCATGTGCTGTCTCTATATTGCTGCAGAATGGATCACAGTCTGAAAAATATAGGTTTTATGCGTTTGATTTGCAATATTGGCACGCGTTTTACAGACAGTTTCGACGGTGAAGATAGGCTGGAGTTTTTTGCAAAAATGCAAAGGGTCACAGCTTTGCAGCCATGACCCTTCGCAGAAAGTTGTGCAACACGGGTTCCCGTGTCCGCGAACCCTCCCCGTGCAAAGGAGGATGCGATAAAACAATATCAGAAATTATTTCAAGATGCAAGAAAAATGACAGTTTTGTTCCAATTTTTTTTCATTTTTCTTTTTATTTGCAAAAGTAATAACTGATTTTGAGTTCTGTTAAGCGAAAATTGAAAAAGTGTTTACAGATGTGCTGCGGAAATCAAAAATTCTGACCAAAAAGAGCTTTTGGTGCTTGAACTTTTTGGGCAGTGTGCGATATAATGAAAAAAGAATAATGCTCCCGCAAGGTTATTGCGGGAATCGAAAAAAATATATTCAGGAGGCTGTGTTATGGCAGAAAACAGACTGATCGGTGATTATCCTGTAATCGGTATCCGTCCGACGATCGACGGCAGAAGAGGTCCGCTCAAAGTTCGTGAATCTCTTGAAGAACAGACCATGAATATGGCTAAGGCGGCAGCTAAGCTGTTTACGGATAACCTGTGCTATTCAAACGGAGATCCGGTAAAGGTAGTTATTGCCGATACTACGATCGGCCGTGTGGCAGAAGCTGCTGCATGTGCTGCGAAGTTCAGAAAAGAGGGCGTGGATATCACACTGACCGTTACACCGTGCTGGTGCTACGGTGCGGAAACCATGGATATGGACCCGATGACGATCAAGGGTGTATGGGGCTTTAACGGTACAGAGCGACCGGGTGCGGTTTATCTTGCTTCTGTTCTGGCTACGCATGCACAGAAGGGTCTGCCGGCTTTCGGTATTTACGGTCATGATGTACAGAATGCGGATGCTACGGATATCCCGGCGGACGTTGAAGAGAAGCTGCTTCGCTTTGCCCGTGCTGCTGTTGCTGTGGCTACAATGCGCGGCAAGTCCTATCTGCAGATCGGTTCCATCTGCATGGGTATCGGCGGTTCTATTATCGATCCGGCATTCATCGAAGAATATCTCGGTATGCGCGTAGAGTCCGTTGACGAGGTAGAGATCATCCGTCGAATGAGCGAAGGTATCTACGATGAAGCCGAATATCAGAAGGCTCTTGAATGGACAAAGAAATATGCAAAGATCGGTTTCGATAAAAACCCCGAAGCCCTTCAGCGCGATGAAAAACGTAAGGAAGAGGATCTTGAATTTGTCGTTAAGATGATGTGCATCATCAAGGATCTTATGAACGGCAATAAGAATCTGCCTGAGGGCTGCGAGGAAGAAATGGTCGGTCATAATGCGATCGCCGCAGGTTTCCAGGGTCAGCGTCAGTGGACAGATTTCTACCCGAACTGCGACTTCCCCGAAGCTATGCTGAACACTTCTTTCGA
>JAZNMV010000118.1:0-2131 GCA_045579885.1 Acutalibacteraceae bacterium
CAGCTTCATCAGGCAATCGGACTGAATTTTGAAGGACTGTATGGGAACCAACGAATTGCACTGTCACCGGTTGACGGACTTTTGCTTCCGCACTTGAATTTTTCGAAAGAGACCGATTCCTGTCCTTTCCTTTTAGAAAACGGAAGATGCAGCATCCACGCACACCGCCCGGGGCTCTGTCGGCTGTTTCCGCTGGCTCGACTGATTGACAGCGGCAAGGTTCAGTACCTTATACAGATTCACGAATGTCCCTGTACAACAACGCCGAAAACAAAGATAAAAAAGTGGCTCGAGCTTCCTGACATCGAATACTACGAGACTTATCTGATCCGTTGGAATGCAATTCTTTCTGAAACCCGCAGACAGCTCGCTGCAGCCTCAGGTCAGACAGAATCTGAAGGCAGAGCTGTACTGACTGCCCTTACTTCTGACTTTTTAAGGAATCACTATTTCATCCCATACGACACGACCCGTTCCTTCTACGAACAATGGGAACAACGAATCATTTCCGGATAAGAATAAAGAGTCCGCTTGCGGACTCTCGCGCTGAGCGCGGTTACAACAGTAACCTCTTCCTCTATTCATTTATCCAAATCAATCTCTTTCTGTTTACGCAATTTCTGACAATACTGTGTACAAAGCTTGTCGGTACACTCCGAACACTTCAATGCCACATTCGTCATCTCCCAGAACCGCTCCGGATAAACCAGAATACAGACCTCCCATACTACCAGTGCAATTACTGCCAGTGCAACCAACGAAAGTGCATAGAATCCACCGATGAATATCAATGGCGAGAACATCATTACATGATCCCAATTAAAGATACGGCAGGTCGTACAACACTTATTTCTCATAATCAGGCGGAACGGGCACCAAATCAACACACAAATCAAATCACACACATAAAATGCGACCGAAATTGTAAAAATCATCGGTTTTCCGATTACATCCGTAAAATACAACACTCCGATAACGGCAATCAACAGAATCCACAACACCATTACCTTAAGAGCCGAACGCGTGGTAGATACCACATAATCCTTCAATGCCTGATAATTTATCTTCTCAACAATCGGGCGGAAGCGGTTTGCAAACAGCTTCTGAGAGCCGAGTGCAACTTTGTTCTTAATCGGAACAATCTGCAACAGCATATCAATACACCAAATTATCCATAAAAGATGAAACGGTGTAAACTTATCAAAAAAATTCCAGCCGTCAAGCACGGTAAAATACTCCGGCTTTGTAATACATATCACCGCGCAGAGTACAAAAATAATACATCTTGCTATCAATCGCATGAAATAACGTTTTCTCGTCTGTGACATTGCTGTGATCTCTCCTGTCGCATCATGCCGGCTCATCACCCGACTCTTTTGTTTATCGTATCACATCTCGCCGTTCTATGTCACTTGTTTTTTCACGTTTTCAAAACTTTTCCCGCATTTTCTTATAACAGAACCGTACTTCTGTTTCTTCGGCTTCTCTTTTTCTTTTATCTGTGCTATGATAACGACAGTTACTTGCTAATATCCGCAGAAAACATCTGCAGACACCTTTTCGGAATGTGGCTGAATATGAAAGAATGGTTGAAAGAACATAACATCGTTAAAAAAGGAGCTTACCTGCTCCTGTTTGCCGTATGCCTTCTTTTCTTTTACAAATGCCCGTTTCAGTATCTGTTCGGCATCCCCTGCCCCGGTTGCGGCATGACACGGGCGTTGTTTTCCGTTCTGTTATTGCGCTTTGAACAGGCTTTTTACTATCATCCCGGAATTTACCTTATCATCCCCGGCTTTCTTCTCTGGTGTGCGGGTTACTTTAAGCTGCTGCAATTAAAGCCACACACAAAAAAAGTGCTGCTCACCCTTGGGATTGCAGCACTGATTCTGATTTACTTTGTCCGGCTGTTCACCGGTTCGGACATCGTATCCATTGATCTAAAATCCGGTCTGATTTACCGTATCCTTCGTTATCTTCCAAACTGGTTGTAATTGGTATTCAACTGATTCATTGTTTTACAAAGCATATGTACATACATAAGCGGTCCAAGTCCACAAATCAGCGAGCCAACCACATACCATAACCAGAACGTCGTTGCACTGAAATCTGTATAAATACCACGTGCACG
>JAZNMV010000119.1:0-9544 GCA_045579885.1 Acutalibacteraceae bacterium
AACGCAGTAAACCGTATGGCTGACGCAGGCGTTCAGCACGTTGAACTTGTATGCATGAACACAGACCGTCAGGCTCTTTCCCGTTCTCAGGCAAAGACTCGCGTACAGATCGGTGAAAAGAATACACAGGGCAGAGGCGCAGGTTCCAAGCCGGAAATCGGTGCCAAGGCTGCTGAAGAGAGCCGTGAGCTCATCGCTGCAACACTGAAGGGTGCAGACATGGTTTTCGTTACCGCAGGTATGGGCGGCGGCACAGGTACAGGTGCAGCTCCGATCGTTGCAGAAGTTGCTAAGGATATGGGCGCTCTGACTGTCGGTATCGTTACAAAGCCGTTTGCTTTCGAGGGCAAGCGCCGCATGGAGCAGGCTGAAAAGGGTATTGCTGAGCTCCGTAAGCATGTTGACTCCCTCGTTGTTATCCCGAACGAGAGACTGAAGCTCGTCAGCGAGCAGCGCATCACACTGGCTAACGCATTCAGCGTTGCCGATGATGTTCTCCGCCAGGGCGTACAGAGCATTTCCGATCTGATCCAGATCCCGGGTATCGTTAACCTCGACTTTGAGGACGTTAAGTCCATTATGCAGGATGCAGGCTATGCACACATGGGCGTTGGCCGTGCAGCAGGCAAGGATAAGGCAGAGCAGGCAGCTATCGCTGCAATCTCCAGCCCGCTCCTTGAGACCGCTATTGCAGGTGCAAAGGGCGTTATCATCAACATCAAGTCCTCTCCGGATATCTCCCTCGACGAGATCGATACCGCATCTCAGCTCATCACCGAGCGCGCAAGCGAGGATGCAAACATCATTTGGGGTGCTGCATTCGATGAGTCCATGGATGATGAGATGATGGTTACCGTTATCGCTACCGGCTTTGACGGTATGAACGGCGAGAATGCTCCGAAGGCTCCGGTTATCAGCGATGCAGACCTGTTCGGTAATCCGGCAGCTGTTACTTCTGATCCGAACGCAAGAGCAAGCGTTAACCCGAATATCGTAGATGATGATGATACATTCTCCGATATCATGTCCATCTTCAACAGAAAGTAATTTCGCTTTATACAGGGTATCGGTTTTCGATACCCTGTCTTAATATTCAAAATCAGGGAAGGAAGTTTGTATTATGAGTCTGATCACCGGTATCCATCATGTTGCGGTAAAGCCGCGCAAGTCTCAGTATGAGGCAGTTATGAAGTTCTACACAGAGCTTCTCGAGCTCAAGGTTGAGTGCACATGGGGCGACCCGGAATATCCGTGCGCAATGATCTCCACCGGCGATGGAAGCCGTCTCGAGATCCTGCCGCAGGAAGAAACCAACGAGTTGCCGTACGAAGGCAAGGTAGCACATATTGCACTGGCAACCAATGATGTTGACGCTTGTGTAGAGCGTGTTGCAGCAGCAGGCTATAAGGTAACCATCGAGCCGAAGGATGTAGCTCTCGGCGATCTGCCGGCACGCATTGCTTTCGTTGACGGTGCAGGCGGCGAAATCGTAGAGTTTTTCTGCGTAAAGTAATCTTTTAAGAAAAATCTACATATATTTTAAATTGCAGAGTCAGGTTTATCTGACTCTGCAATTCTTCTCTGAAATCATAAGTGAGGCATAGAAATGACTGATTTGATCCTTAGGACGTTTATACGGGATTTTAAGAATACGGAAGACCCGGCTGTGCGGGAAAAATGCGGCAAAGTTGCCGGCTTTGTCGGAATCGTGACGAATCTCTTGCTGTTTGCAGCAAAGATTCTTATCGGTACGCTGTTTCGCAGTGTGTCTATTACAGCGGATGCCGTAAATAATTTGACCGATTCCGGCTCGGCGATCGTTACTATGGTGGGCTTTAAGCTTGCAAGTAAGCCGGCAGATGAAAAGCACCCCTTCGGGCACGCACGTATAGAGTATCTTTCCGGCGTTATCGTCTCGTTTATCGTACTGTTTTTGGGTCTGGAACTCGGTATGTCTTCGATCGATAAGATCCTGCATCCCGAAGAAAATATTCTGACACCGGCGGCGCTTATCGTTCTGCTGCTTTCTGTTTTTGTGAAGGTGTGGCAGTGCCTTTTCTACCGCCGCGTCGGTAAGCTGATCCGTTCCGATGCGGTTGCAGCCACAGCGAAGGACAGTAGAAATGATGCGATCTCTACAGCCGTTGTATTGGTCGGTGCAGCGATATCCCTGTTCACAAATGTTAATCTAGACGGTTGGCTCGGTGCTGCTGTTGCGCTGTTCATCATTATTTCGGGTGTGCAGCTGATTCTGGATACGGCGGATCCGCTTCTCGGTCAGGCACCGGACGAAGAACTTGTAGAGAAAATTCGCGAAAAGATCCTTTCCTATGACGGTATCATCGGTATGCATGATCTTGCCGTACACAACTACGGTGTCGGAAGATGCTTTGCTTCGGTACACTGTGAAGTAGATGCCGAGGCGGATGTTATGGAGAGTCATGATCTTATCGATAATATTGAGCGGGATTTTAAGCTGCAGGAGAATATTACACTTGTTATTCATCTTGACCCGGTCATTACAAGTGATGCACGCACCAATGTTGTAAAGGCGCAGGTGGAAGCACTTTGCGATGCCATGTATCCGGCAGCAACCATTCACGATTTCCGTGTGGTATGGGGCGTAACACATTCGAATCTGGTGTTCGATATCGCAGTACCGTTTTCTGTCAGCGATACGGAAAGCGAAGTGCGCGCACGTATGGAAAAAGCGATCAGTGCGATAGACCCGACATTCCGTGCTGTGATCACGGTCGATAGAGGATGAAAAAAAGGAGATGTTGTTTGTGCAGCATCTCCTTTTTATTTTGCGGCTATTGACTTACAGCAGGGTTCAAGGTGTATACTGAATACAGAAAATTTTAGGGAGTGGATGTATGCGGTACAGAGTACTCGGCAAAACAGGTCTTTCCGTCAGCGAGATCGGTCTCGGCGGCGAATGGCTGGAGCGCCATAACACAGAGGAAGTAAAGAGCGTCGTAGACCGGTGTGAAGCATTGGGGATCAATATCCTCGACTGCTGGATGAGTGAGCCGAATGTTCGCTCGAATATTGGACTGGCGATCGAAGGAAAACGCGAGAAGTGGATCATTCAGGGGCATATCGGTTCTACATGGCAGAACGGTCAGTACGTACGCTCCCGTGAAATCGATAAGGTAAAGGAAGCGTTTGAAGATCTGCTCGAACGCTTTAAAACGGATTATATTGATCTCGGCATGATCCATTTTATCGATGAAAAAACAGATTTTGAGGCAGTGATGAACGGTTCGTTCATCGAGTATGTCCGTGAGCTGAAAGCCGCGGGCAGAATTCACCATATCGGTCTCAGCACACATAATCCGACTATCGCAAGGCTTGCAGCGGAAAGCGGCGAGATCGAAATGATCCTGTTTTCCATCAATCCGGCTTTCGATATGCTGCCGGCATCCGAGAATATCAATGACCTCTTCGCGGAACAGTACGATGAAAAGCTCGGCGGTATGGACCCGGAGCGCACCGAGCTTTATAAGATCTGTGAGCAGAACGGCGTGGGTATCACCGTTATGAAGGGGTATGCAGGAGGCCGTCTCTTTAAAGCGGAGACTTCTCCGTTCGGTGTGGCAATGACACCGGTACAGTGTCTGCACTATGCGCTGACCCGTCCGGCGGTCGCAAGTGTTATGGTCGGTTTCGATACACCGGAACATGTAGATGCGGCTGTGGCTTACGAAACAGCAACGGAAGAGGAAAAGGACTATGCAAGCGTCCTTGCGAACGCACCGCACCATGCGTATACCGGTCAGTGTACATATTGCGGTCACTGTGCGCCTTGCCCGGTGGAGATCGATATTGCCATGGTCAACAAGCTGCTGGATCTCGCGAAGATGCAGAAAGAGACACCGGCATCTCTGCGCGAACACTATAATGCACTGAACGCAAATGCTTCGGACTGCATCGGCTGCGCAGGGTGTGAAGAGCGCTGCCCGTTCAAGGTTCATGTTGTTGCGCGCATGCAGGAGGCAGCAGAGGTTTTCGCATAAATAGATAAATTTAAAAAGCTCACAGCCTTTTCGAGGTCTGTGAGCTTTTTTCTTGGTGTTTTACAGATGGGGAATGATCTCCGAAAGATTTTTGAAAATAAGATCCGGGTCGCCGGGCATGGTACCGATATCTTCGACCTTGGATTCACCGCTCAGAACAAGGATGGAACACATGGGGCTGTTATCGGCAAGTGCAATGTCCGTATACAGGCGGTCACCGATGATCGCAAGTTCGTTTTCTTCGTAACCGGTCTTTTTTGCGATGTAAGCTCTTGTCAGCGGACTGGGCTTTCCGAAGAACGGGAAAGTTCTGCCTGTAGAGCCTTCGATCAGCATGGCGATGGAGCCGCAATCGGGAATGAAGCCGGTTTCGGTCGGGCAGTTGTAATCGGGGTTGAGACCATAGGTAGGCAGACCGGCGCGGATGAAATCACATGCCTTTGCAAGGCGGTTGTATTCGAGTGTTGTATCGAAGCCGACGAGTACGACATCCGGGTCGTCCTCAACCACATTTACACCGAAGTTTGTCAGCTCACGGCGAAGGAGCGGGGTGCCGAGCACGAATACTTTTGCATCCGGATGGTTTTCGAGCACATAGTCTGCCGCAACACCGTTCGAGATGAGCATCTTTTCGCGCGGAATATCAATGCCCATGTGGGAGAGTTTCTGCAGATATGTATCGGTGTCCTTGGAGCTGTTGTTTGTAAAGAAGCAGAATTCACGTCCGCTTGCTATAACAGCATTCAGAAAGTCCTTTGTGAACGGGAACAGGCTGTCGCCGAGATAGATCGTGCCGTCCATGTCGAGCATGAAGCAACGCACGTTTTTCAGTTTTTCACGAATTTCATTTGTATTCATAATCAATATTCCAATTCAAAAATTCTTGCACAGATCGGTGCGGGCAGATCCACTGTCAAAGTGCCTTTTTCCGCATTCCAATGCTGCGTTGTGTTGTGGTTTTCGGGATATGCACACTTGACCTTTACATCGTGATTGCCTTTGAGGAAATCAATCGGCAGTACGCATCGGCCGTCCGGTGCATTGCGGCGCCATACAACGATATAGGCTTTGTGTTCTGTTTTCAAACCAAGGGAAACCCAGGTGTCGGTAAAGCGGGAAGTACCGAGCGGCCAGAACGGCAGGGAGACCTTGATGTCCTGTCGGATAGTCTTGTAGTAATCGAGTGCTTCTTTAACTGTGATGAAGTCGCTTTCCGGAATTTCCGCAAGATGACCGGACTGATGGATGCGCTGCAGGAGTGCGTTGCACATGTTGAACACAGCTTCTTCGCGTCCGCCGCCCTTCATCGGGTAACTCCAGATCGCGCTCTGCTCCGGCGTCAGGCCGGAAGGTGCATTTGCGGAAATGGAGGCATAGCGCAGGTAATCGTCCTGATCACTCGTAGACTGGATGCTGTGGCGGGAAAGCATTGCGTAGTCAATGCGCATACCGCCGGAGGAGCAGTTCTCGATGATGAGGTCGGGATAGCGTTCGAATACGGAGTCGAGCCATGCGAGATAGGCACGTTCGTGACCTAAGAGACCGTCGCCCACGCTGTCGGCATTCAGTTCGGTGCCGATGCCCGGCTCGATATTGTAGTCCATCTTGATATAACCGACGTGATAGTCGCGTACAAGACGGTCGATAACTTCATTTGCGTGTTCGATGACTTCGGGATTGCGGAAGTCGAGCTGCCAACGGCTGCGGTCATGCACTTTTTTACCGTGACGCGTAAAGAACCAATCCGGATGTACGCGAGCGGCTTTCGGGCAGCAGATGCCCATAACTTCAATCTCGAGCCATACACCCGGGATCATACCCTTGGAACGGATGTAGTCCATAACTTCCTCGAGGCCGTTCGGGAAACGCTCGTAGCTCGGCAGCCATTCGCCGACATTATCCCACCAGAATCCGGCGGCATACCAGCCGGCATCCACGCAGAAATATTCGCAGCCGGCTTTGTGTGCGGCGTCGATCAGCGGGATTTCTTTCTCCGTTGTCGGATTTGCCCACAGGCAGTTCATATAATCATTGAAGATAATGCAGAGCTTTTCGTTATCTTCGTTCTTGCGGCGGATCATGCGGCGGTATTTTGTGAGTTCACCCATTGCATCATCAAACTTGCCGATCGTGCTGCCGACACAGACGGGAACTGTTGTAAATGTTTCGCCGGGCTGCAGGTTTTTCCACCAGTGCGATTCCGTCTCGGTGGGGCCGGCAAGCTGAATGTAGAAGTTGCCCATCTGATCACTGATTTCCCAGTGCCAGGAGCCGTTGTGCTCGATCTGCCAGAACAGGTTGCTGCCTGTTTCAAGGTTCTCAAGCATACCCATCGGCAGATATTCCTTTGTGGACCAGTTGCCGATATTTGTGGCGCCGATCACCTTAGAGGAACGCTGGATCTCTTCGGGCTGACATTTTGCAAGACCGAGCTGCGGGAAGGAGTAGGTTTCCCACTGCATCTCGCGCTGCCAGCCGTTATGCGGATACCACACACGCATTTTGTCGTCCGTGGTGAGTAAGCCTTCCTTTTCAATGCCGGTAAGGGCAAAGGAAGAAACATACTCGAGACCCTGTGCCTCATTACCGACGTTCGTAACATCCGTCCAGCAGCGAACAGTCTGAATACCGTCGTAGAACTGGTAGTGTGTTACGGTATCAATGCCGCAGGTCTCGTCGTGCATTGTAACTTCCAGCTTACGGCCGAAGTGATTTCGCTTGTCTGTGAAATCAACAAGCTGCATGCGGTCACCCGGACAGGTGGAGATGTATTTGTTGCCGTGGCGTTCACCGGCACGGTCCTGACCGGAGATCATGATTTCCAAAAGGTTATACCGTTTGGTTTGGATGTGTGCCTCTCCGTTTTCATCGTGAACACGAAGAACGGAGCTTTCGTCAAACGGAAGTGCGGAGAAATGGAGCAGCTTGCAGGTGCCGTCTTCTCTCTTTTCGAAGACGAGATGCAGGCCGTTTTCATCAATATGGATCAGGTGCATGAAAAGCCTCCTTGTTTTTATCTTTGAGAAAATAGTATCATATTACATCCGGCTTTTCAAGAAAAAGAGAAGCAATGCATTAAGATAAAAGTTTGATAAACGGGTACTGAAAAGGCTTTTATTCACGGAAAAAGTGTGCTATACTTACCCTGAATATATCCAATTCATGGAAAGGAAGTCAGCTTGTTTATGAATAAAAAAGCAACGCTTTTGGATCTTTTCCTTACCTTTGCGCGCATCGGCGGATTTACCTTCGGCGGTGGCTATGCCATGCTGCCCATGCTGCAGAAGGAAGTTGTAGAGGAAAAGAAATGGACGACTGAAGAGGAACTTCTCGATTATTATGCGGTCGGTCAGTGTACCCCCGGCATTATCGCCGTTAATGTAGCGACTTTTATCGGCCAGAAAACCCGCGGTGTGATCGGCGGTATCGTGGCAACGCTCGGTGTTGTTGCACCGTCTTTCGTGATCATTCTCGCGATCGCATCTCTTATCAATCATTTCAGTGAGATCACAGTTGTGGCACACGCACTCGCCGGTATTCGTGTTGCTGTTGCGGCACTTATCGTTTCCGCGATTATTAAGCTGTGGAAGAAGGGCGTCAAGGATCTTCTGGGTATCGTAATTGTTGCGGCTGTTGTGCTTTTGTCTCTGCTGCTTAATGTTTCTCCGATCATTATCGTTGTGGTCGCTATGCTGTTCGGCATCGTTTACGGTCGTGCAGCAGGAAAGGAGGAGAAGAAATGACATTTCTGCTTCTGTTTTTCGAATTCTTTAAAACCGGCCTGTTTGCGATCGGCGGCGGTTTGGCTACACTCCCGTTCCTGTATGAGATCGCGGATAAATATCCGTGGTTCAGAGCGGAGATCATTCCGGATATGATCGCGATCTCCGAGTCTACTCCGGGTCCGATCGGTGTTAATATGTCTACTTATGCGGGATACAATGCAGGCTTTGAAATCGCAGGTGTTCTGGGCGGAATTCTCGGTGCGGCAACTGCAACCATCGGTCTGATCACGCCGAGCATCATTGTTATTTTGATTGTTGCACAGTTCTTGAAGCGTTTTAAGGACAGCAAGATTGTAAAAGATGTATTTTACACCCTGCGTCCCGCAGTTACGGGCCTCATTGCCTGTGCTTGCTTTACAACCATGAACGGCTCTCTGTTTTTTACGGAAGCTCTTCAGAACTTCTCCGGTGCAGCAGATCTTCTGAAAGTATTCAATCTCCCGGCGATCGTACTGTTCGCCGTTATTCTGACGGGTATTTTGAAGCTCAAGAAAGTACATCCGATCGTCTTTATTCTTGTGGCTGCAGCCGTTGGTATCGTGCTTAAATTCTAAAGAATTTCCGATATTTGGGGGTTGTTAAATTACAGTGCCGTGTTCTATAATAAGGACAGAAAATCAAATGCTGAAAGGGGTTACTGTTATGGCATTTTTCGATAAAATCAAATCCGGCTTTATGTCTGCCGGCGGTGCAATGCAGAACGCAGTGGGCGTTGTTGCTGAGAAGAACCGTAAAACCGCACTTGCAAACCGTCTGCGTACGGTGATCCGCTGTGAAGAAAAGGCGGCAGAGCGTTCATACCTCGCACTGGGCCGTTACTACTATCATAATCTCCGCAACACAGCAAATGCGGAGACCGAGACACACTGCATCGATATTGAAGCTGCCGAAAAGCGCATTGAGGAAGCTATGCTGAAGCTCGAGGCGCTGCTGCGTGAAAATGAAGCGGAGCCGGTTATTGAAGAAGTTACGCTCGATGATGTACAGGAGCTGACAGCGGTTCCCGCAGAGGAATCTGTACCGGAAGGTTTCGTGGATGAGGCTGTGGAAGCAGCTGAACCGGAGACGGAGAAGGATGCCAGTGAAGACTTGCCCTACGCATAAAATGGAACGGGTTCTTGTCGGCATGAGCGGCGGTGTGGACAGCTCCGCTGCGGCGTTACTCTTAAAACAGGCCGGATATGACGTGACCGGTATGACCATGCGGTTAAAACCGCGCTATATGCTGACCGACGAACAGGCGGCAGCGATGGATAAAGAAGTGGCGGATGCCGCTGCCGTATGCGAAAAGCTCGGTATCGAGCACATTGCACCGGATTTTTCGGCTGCGTTCGAAGAAAAGGTCATTATGCCGTTCATTGCATCGTATAAAAACGGTGAGACACCGAATCCGTGTTTTGTGTGTAATCAAACGATCAAGTTCGGTATCATGCTCGATTGGGCTCTCGGTCACGGGTTTGATAAAATCGCGACCGGGCATTATGCGCGTGTAGTTGAAGAAAACGGAAGGGCACTTTTGCTGCGTTCTCCGGATAAAAAAGATCAGAGCTATTTTCTGAGCGGTCTTACACCGGAACAGCTGAAGCATGTGCTGATCCCGCTGACGCATATCGGCAAAGATGAAGCACGTCAGTTGGCGGAGGAAAACGGGCTGCCCGTAGCGCATAAGCCGGATAGCCAGGAAATCTGCTTTGTGCCGGATAATGACTATGCTTCTTTTATTGAGAGAGAAGCAGGGGA
>JAZNMV010000120.1:0-8928 GCA_045579885.1 Acutalibacteraceae bacterium
TTGGTGTTGATTACAACGAGGGTCCACCTGTTCCCATACCGAACACAGAAGTTAAGCTCGTTTGTGCCGACAATACTTGGCTGGAAACGGCCCGGGACGATAGGTTGATGCCAACACAATGACGGTCATCCAGTAGGATGACCGTTTTTCTTTTATTTTTTTCTGGAGGCGATATCATGCAGGATCTGATGGGGCATGTCCGCGCTGCTGCGGAAAAATACAACATGATCGATGAGGAAGACCGCATTGCCGTAGGTGTTTCCGGCGGTAAGGATTCCATGTATCTGCTCTACGCACTCGCGATGATGCGCCGATATTACCCCAAAAAATACGAGATCGTTGCACTGACCGCCGACCCTTGCTTTAACGGTACACAGACCGATTACAGCGCCATTGAAGCGCTGTGCAAAGAATGGGGCATTGAATACCGCATTCGCCGCACCGACCTCGGAAAAATCATTTTTGAAGACAGAAAAGAAGAAAACCCGTGCAGCCTTTGCGCACGCATGCGCCGCGGCATCCTACACGATATGGCAAAAGAAGCAGGATGTCAGAAAATTGCGCTCGGACACCACTTTGACGATGCTGTGCAGACCTTTTTGATGAACCTGTTTTACGGCGGAAAAATCGGCTGCTTCTCGCCGAAAAGCTATCTTTCGAGAAAAGACCTGTATCTCATTCGTCCGCTTGTTTTCTGTGAAGAAAATGATATTCGCCGTGCTGTAAGAAGAGCCGATCTGCCGGTCGTAAAAAGCGGATGTCCCGCAGACGGCGTAACTGCCCGACAGGATACGGCTGACCTCATTTCCACACTCGAAAAGCAATTTCCCGACCTGCGTCACAAGGTGATGGGGGCCATGGAACGCGCCGACATCGACGGTTGGGGCGGAACGTAAACAAAAGAGATATCTGATTTTATATCAGATATCTCTTTTTTAGTTATTTCATTTCATTGACTGTAAAATGGGTGAAGTGTGTTTCTCCGCCTTTGCAGGCATATACACCCGGGCGCAGTGCGCGGAATCCACCGTATGCATTTGTGTTCTGCGGTTCCGTATCAATAACAAAATTCATCTTGCTGAATTTCTCACCGTCTGCATTGAAAGAGAATACCACATAATTTTCCGTTATGGAAAACAATATCCGGAGCCCAGACATCGCCTGAGAAATTCTTCAACGGATTACAGAGAAACTCCCAGTCGATCAGATTGTTTGAATGGTATATTGTAAGTCCCGGATACTGATGACCGGTGGATGCGGTGAGGTAGAAGTCTTCACCCACACGGCACACCGCCGGATCCGGATAATCACCGTTCAATACGGGATTTTGAAAAGCGTACTGCATAAAATCACCTATGATAAAGAAATTAATCAAACAAAAGCTTCATGAACAGACCGCCCTGCACTGTACGGTGGCGGAATCCTCTCATTTCAGAGGTATCCGCAAAATACCAGTCTGTCATCGGCACACGGGTACGCATGGTGTTATAGGCATTCCAAAGCAGCCCGGTGAAAAATTCAAAATCTGCCTTGCTTTCTGTCATACAGGCTACCCACAGTTCCCAGTCGGACTTTGTATACTTCTCGCGGGTATCGAGCGGAACACCGTAGGGAAGAGCCTCTTTCTTGTAACGCTCAATTTCTGCAGTGAAGAATTCTGCCGGGAAGAGATTTGTCTTCCAAAGCTTATCCCAAACCGCATTGTATTTCAAGCTGAAGGAACCCGGTCTGTCATAAGCCAGTCTGTAGCTGCCGTCCTCATTCTTTGCATTTTCGAGAACAAAAGCAATGTATGCCTTTGCCTTTTCGAGAAGCTCCTCTGCTTCTTCCTCTCTGCCAAGATGCAAAAGAATATCAGCGAAGCCGACCATACCCATGATCGCTTTAAGAGCAAGATTCACATTGTGCGCAAGATGACCGGCAAAATCATCCGTACAGAGCTGGTCTTCCGGGTCTGCACCGTACTGTACAAGATACCGGTTCCAAGTCTCGAGCAGATCCATATTCTCCGCCGCAAAGCTGTAATCGTTTTCTTTTTTACAAATAGCAGCCGTAAGGATGATCATATTACCGCATTCTTCAACAGGCATCTGATACTTCATTGCATTATTGCCGTAGACCTGTCCGTTTACAAGCGGATACTGACCTGCATCGTGCGGTGCGAAATCAAAAATCCATTCCGGTGTACGGGAATATTTGAAGATCGGGCGCAGCATGCCCTTTAAAAGCTCCGTATTGTAGAGCAGGTAGAGCGGTGCGCTCGGATAGGTAACATCTACCGTTGCTGCGCAGCCGTTTGAGAAGCATTCCTTAGAAATATAGAGATTGTTGCCCTCTTCATCTACGACGAGCTTATGTGCAGCCATGACCTGACGGTAAGCGAGCATCAGCATTTCTGCGTACTTTTCGCCGCCTTTTTCTGTTGCCTCACAGCAAAGCTTTTCAGAAAATGCCGAGCACTTGTTCAGCAACGCATCGTATTCTTCGGCAGCTTCACAAATCGCTTCTTCGATCGTTTTGCCACCCTTTTTCCAGTAAGCCGGAATCGTCTTACCGAAATAACACATGCTGTCGATGTCATCATAGGCAAAAAGGAAGAGTGCCTCATCTTCAAGCTTTTTCTCTGCATAGACAGCATACAAATCGTTTATAACCTCGTTGCCGACCTTTGCTTCGCCGTTTACCGCAAGATATAAATATCCCCAGTCAATACGCACATCATCACCGCTGCGCCACAGAACCTTCTGCGCTCCACTGCCCATACGCACACAGGTAAGCCCCGGCAGCGCCGTTTCCTCAGACCATGCGCGGCCTTCACCGGCAAGATTTAAAACAAGCTCTTCACTGCAGGAGATCTTTGCCGTAACCTCATGCGCTGCACCGTCCAGACTCTCATACGAAAGCTTCAAGTAGGATACAGGACGGGACGCATAGTACAGCTCTTCAATGAGCATAGGGGAGGTGAATTTAGCCGTCAGGCGGATCCCTCCGGCCTCATATATCGCCACTGTAGAAAATGCATCTGCATCTGTGGAAACCTGTTCCATTGCATCTGCATCGGACTTGCCTAAAAAGCGCCATACTTTGCCGTCCACACAGACCGTACCTACCAGATTATTCGGTTTTCCGGTCCAATGTACGGGTGCTTTCTTCATTAAAAGTACATCTTCACTCCACACAGAAAAATAAGGGTCCACCGTAATCAGCGGTACCGCCGGCATACGCATTTTCATCATGGATATCACGATCCTTTCAAATATTGTTCCTGTTTTTCAGGGCAGTCTGCCTGCATGTTTCAAACTGCCGAATTCTTGAAAATATTATAAAATATCTCTGTGTTAAAAACAACCGTTTTTCATGCATCTTTTCTGCGTTTTTCTATGTATTACCGGATAGATTTGTAAACCTTATTGGTATATTGACAAACACGTTTTCATGCCCTATAATCGAGTTAAATAAATATATACCTAAATGGTAGATTATTGACTGAAAACGGTCTTTTACAGGAGTTTGAGAATACAAATGGAAAATATTCTGGAACTGAAAAATATAAAGAAATCCTTTGGCGGCGTGGATGTCCTGAACGGCATTGATCTCAGCGTACAGCCGGGTGAATTCATCACGCTTTTAGGCTCTTCCGGCTGCGGTAAAACCACCACACTCCGCATTATTTCCGGTCTTGAAACACCGGACAGCGGCAGCGTTTTGCTCGAAGGCGTGGATGTAACGAATACCGAGCCGAACCGCCGTAATGTACATACTGTATTTCAGAACTACGCTCTGTTTCCGCACATGAATGTAGAAGCGAATATCGGCTACAGTCTGAAGCTCCGCGGCGTAAAGAAACCGGAGATCAAAGAGCGTGTTAAAGAAATGCTGGAGCTCGTACAGCTCACAGAGTACGGAGACCGTATGCCGGGTGAACTTTCCGGCGGTCAGCGTCAGCGTGTAGCGATTGCCCGCAGCGTTATTGATTCTCCGAAGGTTTTGCTTTTGGATGAACCGCTCGGCGCACTTGACCTGCAGCTTCGCCGCATGATGCAGATCGAACTGAAGCGTTTGCAGAAAAAGCTCGGCATTACATTTATATATATCACACATGATCAGGAAGAAGCGCTCAATATGTCCGACCGCATTGCGGTTATGCGCGGCGGCCTGTTCGAGCAGATCGGTACACCGAGTGAGATTTACGACCGACCGAAGACCGCTTACATCGCCAAATTCGTCGGCTCCGCCAACATTCTGAATATTGACGGCAAGTGTCTTGCTGTAAGAAGCGAAGCGTTGGAGTTGAAAAAGGACAGCGACGTCTATATTTCCGGTGTGATCAAAGAAAAAAGCTTTGCCGGCGGTATGCTCCGCATTGCAGTGGAAACCGAAACCTGCGGTGAGGTTATTGCAAGCCGTCACGGTATTGATTCTCCGTTGATGCCCGGTGACCGTGTAGGTATTACATGGGCGGACGGTGCCGCAGTGGAAGTTGAACCGTAAAACAGGGGAACTACTATGAAAACAAAGAAACGCAGAAAAACAGGGAAGGAAGCCCTGATGCTCCTGCCTCTGTATATCTTCACGATCTTTTTCGTTCTCGGTCCGCTCGTTTACATGGTTATTTTAAGTTTCCTGCAGCGTGCGGAGACCTGGGGCGTCACGAATGAGATTACTCTCAAAAACTATCAGAATATTTTAGAACCCGTTTACCTTAATACCTTTGCGGAGTCTTTTAAGCTTGCGATCATCAGTACTGTGCTGATCATCCTGATTGGTTATCCGTTCGGTTATTTCATGGCAAAGCTGACCGCCAAGTGGAAAAAACGCACGATGATGCTGCTCATGATCCCGTTTTGGACGAGTTCTCTGATCCGTCTCTACGGCTGGATCATCATTTTCCGCGCAAACGGCATTTTAGATAAGATCCTTATGGCTGTCGGTATCACCGAAGAGCCGCTGAAACTGCTGTATACTTATCCGGCAGTTGTGGTCGGTATGATCTATGCTCTGCTGCCGTTTATGATCTTTGCGGTATACTCAAGTGCAGAGAAAATGGACTGGAGTCTCGTTGAAGCCGCACGTGATCTCGGCGCTTCGCGTATTCGTGCTTTTTTGACCGTCACATTAAAAATGACCCTGCCCGGTCTGCTTTCCGGTATTATTCTTACCTTTGTACCTTCCATGGGTCTGTTCTTTATCGCTGATATCCTCGGCGGCAACAAAGTTGTTCTCGTCGGCAGCCTCATTCAGGATCAGCTTATGAAAGCACACAACTGGCCTTTTGCCGCAGCACTCGCTGTTGTACTGACGATCATTACCAGTGTCATGATCGCGCTGTACAGAAAAATCTCGGGTGTAAAAGATTTGGAAGGCATTGTGTAAAAACGAAAATAAGAACTTTATTTTAGAAAGTGATTATTCATGAAAAACAGAACGAAACTTCCTAATATATATTTAGGGCTGATTTTAGCGCTGATGTATGTGCCCATTGTGCTCGTCATCATCTACTCTTTCAATGAGAGTAAAATCAGTTCCGTATGGGATGGCTTTTCCTTAAAGTGGTATGTCGATCTTTTCAAAGATGAATCCATGTTTGAAGCACTTCTCAACAGCATCGTACTCGGTCTTTCTTCCTCTCTTGCAGCGGCGGTTATCGGCACACTCGGTGCGGTCGGTTCCTCCAAAGTAGAGTTAAAAGGCAAAGGTGTGGTAGAGTACATCTCCACACTGCCCATCATGATCCCGGAAATCATTCTCGGTATGGTGTTCATGGCATTCTTCTCGCTTATTGGTCTGCCGTTCGGCATGACGACACTGATCATTGCACATACGGCTTTTTGCATACCGTATGTGTTCATGATGGTAAAAGCCCGACTTGTCGGTATGGATAAGAGCTTGGAGGAAGCCGCACAGGATCTCGGTGCATCCAAAGTGCGCACATTCTTTGACATTATTCTGCCGCTTATTATTCCGGCGATCGCATCCGGCATGCTGCTGTCGTTCGCGATGAGCTTCGACGATGTTATCATCAGCGTATTTGTGACCGGCGTTAATTCCAACACATTGCCGCTGAAGATCTATTCTCAGTTAAAGACCGGTGTTACACCGAAGATCAATGCACTTTGCACGCTGATGTTCTTTGTAACGATTCTGCTGTGCAGTTTGTCCGCTTTGCTCGGACGTGAAAAGAAAAAGAAATGAAATCTAAGCAGACTTCTGCTTAAGATATATACACGTTCTAAAAGAAAGAAGGTATATTAATGAAAAAAGTTATTGCTATGCTTTTGGCACTTGCACTCGTCGTGATGTCCTTTGCTGCATGCGGCACAGGGGAGACCGCTAAGGCAGACGGCGGCGAAATGGTCCTTTACACATGGGAAGCTATGTTCCCGCAGGAAGTTCTGGATGCGTTCACCGAAGAAACCGGCATCAGCATCAACTACGTTAACTTTGATACCGACGAAACCATGCTCGCAAAGCTTCAGGCTGCAGAGGGTGGGGAATATGACCTCGTTATTGCGGATGACTATATCATTGAAACCGCAATTGCAGAAGGCCTCGTCGCTGAGCTCGATATGGAAAAGATTCCGTCCGTCGGCAATGTTAACTCCATTTATCAGGGTCAGTTCTATGATCCGGACGACAAGTACACCGTACCGTACGGCGCAGGCGTACAGACCATCGTTTACGATCCTTCCGTTGTCGATATTGAAATCAACGGCTATGAAGATCTGTGGGATGCATCTCTTGAAGCAAATATCGGTATTACAAGCAACTACCGTGTTATGAACGGTATGGCACTCAAGGTTATGGGTGAAAGCTACAACACAAACGATGTTGCTACTATCGAAGCTGCCGGCGCTAAGATGCTGGAACTTGCACCGAATATCCGACTCATTAAAGACGATAATATTCAGGACGATCTGCTTTCCGGTGAAATTGGCGCAGCTGTTATGTACACCTCTCAGGTTACTATGGCTATGCTTGCAAATCCGGAACTGAAGGTCGTATATCCGGAAGAAGGCATCGGTTTCGGTGTTATGGGCATGTTTGTTCCGAGCAAGGCGCCGAACAGTGAAGCAGCACACAAGTTTATCGAGTACATTCTCGATCCGGAAGTTTCCGCACAGTGCTTTGAGTACCTCGGCTACTACTGCACAAACAGCGAAGCTGACGCACTCATCAACGACGAATACAAGTCCTTCCTGACACTTCCCGAAGATTTCTCCGGCGATACCGAAATGATCGGCAATATCTCCGCAGAAGCTGCCGAAGCACACGCAAAGGTTTGGACCGAATTCAAGACCGCCACAGGCAACTAAGGCGGGCACGACCCGCTGCGAACGTCCGCAGGGTCGTTCGTAACCTCACTCGGCAGAGTAGAAAATTAACTATAAGGTCGCGTTCTTTAGGATACTCCCGGCTGTAAACTAAAAAGTTTTGATCGAACTTTTTCAAAAGTTCGTGGGGGCAAGGGGTAAAGCCCCTTGACGTGATCCGCAGATCACGAAACACTCTAGAAAAACAGAGCGCAGGAGAGTAGGCAAACATTCCGGTGGACTGTTTGCCGCAGAAAATATTGCCTATTGCGTTTCGGCAAATTCTGCGCTATACTCTATAAGGTGTGTTTTGCACCTGAAATTTTGGAACACTGTATTTTGAATATAGAAAGGAAAATTCATCATGGAAATCACAAAAAAGACCACAATGGGCGATATGCTCCAGTATGACCGCGGCATCGCATACATTCTCATGCAGTCCGGTATGCACTGTGTAGGCTGCCCGTCTTCCATTCACGAGTCCCTCGAAGAGGCTTGCATGGTTCACGGTCTGGACGTTGACGAAGTTTTCGGCCAGATTCAGGAATACCTGAACAGCAAGAAGGCTTAACAGAAGCAAAAAACCGGAGGACGGCTCACGCCGTCCTCTTTTTTATACAAGCAAACGGCTCTCCTTCAAACGAAAGAGAGCCGCATTCATTTTATACGGATATGAAATCACAGAGTAAAGGTCACATCTCCGAGGTCTGCATTCACTGTGAGCAGTGTACCGAGTTCATGCTCGGAAACTTCTGCCCCCTGAACATCAGATACAGCCTTTACATTACGCATGAGAACCTTGAGGCCCTCTGCCTTGCCTTCGAAGTGCAGAGTAACCTTGCCGCCTTCGTTCTTTGCGCAGACGGAGAGCATATCATTACCCTTGCTGTCGGAGATCTTCGCAGAAGCCTTATCGGAAAGCTCGAAGACATGGAGGGTGAGATCCTTACCGTAATCGTAATCGGGCTGCTGGTCGTTTGCGCCGAGTGCAATGATGGAGTTCTCGCGTGCGAGAAGCGGCAGGGAGAAGAAGTCATACTTTTCACGCATCCACTTACCGCCGTTCTTCACAGAATTATCGAGCAGATGTGTCCACTTGCCTTCCGGCAGATAGTAGAGCACGTCGCCTTCCTTGCTGAATACAGGAGCTACCATCAGACTGTCGCCAAGCATGTACTGACGGTCGAGGTCTTCACAGGAAATATCACCCGGGAACTCGAGAACCATAGCACGCATGGTCGGAACGCCTGTCTTATGTGTGTTGACTGCTGCGGAGAACATGTACGGCATCAGCTTACACTTCAGCTCGGAGAATGCACGGACAACTGCAACGGACTCTTCACCGTTCTCTTCGCCTTCCTTACTGAACAGCCACGGTACACGGTAGGAGTTGGAACCGTGCAGACGGGAGTGTGTGGAAAGCAGACCGAATGCCGCCCAGCGCTTATAAACATCAGCAGGTGCAGTACCCTCAAAGCCGCTCATATCGTGGCTCCAGAAACCGAAACCGGAGAGGCACAGGGAAAGGCCGCCGCGCAAAGACTCGGACATAGACGGATAGTTGGAGGAACAGTCGCCGCCCCAGTGTACCGGGAACTTCTGACCGCCTACGGAAGTC
>JAZNMV010000121.1:0-1530 GCA_045579885.1 Acutalibacteraceae bacterium
CGCATTGCTGTGTTTCTCTCCCTCCGTCTTTTGCTTCGCAAAATCCACCTCCCTCGTCAGAGGGAGGCTTGCCGCCGCGGCCTGCATTCTGCGCTGCTCTTCGAGCGCCGCAGTCTTCGCGATCTGCTGCATCACGGCCTCTTTTCCGTCGAAATCCATGAGGTCGAGGCATTTTAGCGCCTGTGCCGCACGGGCGGGGTCGAAGAAGCCGCGGTCGAAAAGCTGCATCGCGAGCTCGTTCTGCGAAATGCGGGAGTAGGCGTTCTTTTTCTGCGCGGAGACCTTAATATCGAACACCGGCAGACGAAGCCCGGTCTCCACGCCGAACACCCTTTCCTGTGCCATGGGGCGCAGACCGGTGTTTTCATAGGAGACAAACTGCTCGTTCCCCATCTCTCCCGTGATGCGAAACGCACGCGGCAGGCTGTAAAACTGGCGGATGAGCTCGATGCAGAGCTCGATGATACGGGAAAACGCGCGGTAGGAAGTCTTCGTGCTGTCGCGGCTGCCCTTGCCGCTCGCCTCCTGCAGCGCCGCGATCGCCGAAGCCGCGGTGACGCCGGAAGAAATGTTGCCGGTGCTCGTTTCCGTGTTGCCGGAGGTCTCTCGAAGCTCCTGAATGACGCGGTCGAGGAAATTTACGTAGATACCGTCTAAGGAATTTGTCTCCACTCTTCTGAGGGAATCTTCGCCGAGGTTGCCCGTAACATGGACGATGGCGTTCGAGAGGTCGAGAAATTCCTCCTCATTTACGGAGCCGTCGCCGCGGGCAAAGTAGCGCGGCGTGGAACCCGCGACCGCGTTCTTCACAAAGCTCGTGTTCAGAAGATCGATCACGGTCTGGGGGTTCGCGCAGAGGTCGACAAAACCGTAGCCGCAAGGGCTGCCCTCGATGGGATAGAGCGCATCGAACACATAGGGATACATGCCGTGGTCGTAGAGGCCGGTCTCCTGCATCGGTTTCGCTAAAACTTCGCCCGAAGCTTCATCCGTAAGTGCATCCTGCTCGTTCTCCGTGGCGTAGAGCACGATGTCGTTTACGAATTTGCAGTACTGGAGCGTATTTTTCCCGAGGACGGGCTTTTTGTAGTACACCTCAACGACCGTGACCTTGTTCTCCACATCCACAGAATCATCGTAGAGAAAGCGCGTGCTCATAAAGCTGCGGCCTTTTAGCTTCCCCTTTAACAGCGCGGGGTACTGCGCTTCGAGCACATCGCGGTCGATGAGCTCGGTGTGAAAAAAGTAGCGGCTGCGCTGAATATCCGTCACGCCCGGCTCCCAGTAGATGTTTAAAAGGTTCACGCGCTCGATCGCGATATCGCCGAGGCCGTTCAGCTTCGTTTTATCCCAAATGACCTTGTACACACCGGTGCCGGTCTTGAGTTTCTGCCACATCACATCGGAGTACGTGTCTTCGAAGCGGTTCTGCTCCAAAACGCACGGGATGATGGAGCTGAGCTTCTTCGCTTCCGTACGGTCGAGCGGCTCGCGCGGCAGAATACTCGGCTCGGGGTAGGCATCCATCGC
>JAZNMV010000122.1:0-2723 GCA_045579885.1 Acutalibacteraceae bacterium
GGTGTTGTAACAGAGAAAGGTAAGGTTTATTGAATGGCACTGGATGGTGTTTTTTTACGTCATATAAAAAAGGAATTAAGCGAAGCTTTGCTGAATGCCCGCGTAGATAAAGTGTTTCAGCCGAACAGGGATGAATTGATCCTCGCGTTTCGCGGTTTTGATGCGGCCCATAAACTGCTGATTTCTGCGCGTGCAAACAGTGCAAGAATCAATTTAACAAAGATCCCTGTGGAAAATCCGATGCAGCCGCCGATGCTCTGCATGCTTTTAAGAAAGAAGCTGCAGGGCGCAAAGCTGATCGACATTACACAGCCTGATCTCGAACGAGCACTCATGCTGAAGTTCGACAGTGTAAATGAGCTTGGCGACCATGTAGAACTAACACTTGCTGTTGAGATCATGGGGCGGTACAGTAATATCATACTCGTGGATGAAAACGGAAAGATCATTGATGCGTTAAAGCGCGTGGATGCGGAAATGTCTTCCGAGCGTTTGGTATTGCCGGGGCTTCTGTACAGGCTGCCGCCGCCGCAGGAAAAGCTCTCCATGCTTGAATGCGATGATACGGAGATTATGGAGCGGATTGATGCGCTGCCGAAAGATATGGAGCTTTCCAAAGCGCTCCTTTCCGTTCTGCAGGGTGTGTCTCCGATTGTAGCGCGTGAGGTGGAACACAATGTCGGACGCGGCAATGAGGTCTTGATACGCAGTATGGATGAAGCTGTGCGTGACCGTGCGCGTTTCTTTATTCGTCGGTTGATCGATACAGTGCGTGACACAGACGGTACACCGTACATGGTAGCGGATGCACAGAAGAAACCGAAAGACTTTTCTTTCATTGATATCCATCAGTACAGTTGGGTCATGGCTGTTTCAAAGAAGGATAGCTTTTCTTCCATGCTGGACGATTTTTACGCAGAGCGCGATCAGATCGAGCGTATGCGAGTGAAGAGTGCCGATTTGCTTCGGTTACTTTCCAATCACACAGACAGACTTAGCCGAAAAATCGCGAATCAGACAGCGGAACTTGAAAACTGTGCACAGCGCGATGTATACCGCGTGAAAGGGGATCTTTTAAGCGCAAATATGTATGCGATCGAGAAAGGTGCGAAAACTGTAAAGCTTCAGAACTTTTACGATGAAGAACTTGCAGAAATCGAAATCTCTCTTGACCCGGCTTTAACGCCGCAGCAGAATGCGCAGAAATACTACAAGAATTACAGAAAAGCTAAAACCGCAGAGGAAAAGCTGACGGAGCAGATTGAACTTGCTAAAAATGATCTCGAATATCTTGACAGTGTATTTGAGTCTTTGAGCCTCGCACAGAATGAACGTGACCTTAATGAAATCCGTGCTGAGCTTGCGGATCAGGGTTATGCGCGCCGCCAGAAGAATACGAAGAAAAATCAGAAAGCGCCTGCTGTTTCGGCACCGCTGAAATTTACGACAAGCGAAGGATTTACCGTTTTTGTCGGTCGAAACAACAGACAGAATGATAAGCTTACAATGAAGGATTCAAATAATAACGATATCTGGTTTCATACGAAAAATATCCCGGGTTCGCACACGGTTCTTGTAACGGACGGAAAGCAGCCTACGGATAAAGCTATGGAAGAGGCGGCGGTTCTTGCTGCAAAGCATAGCCGTGCGAAGGATTCTTCTCAAGTGCCTGTGGATTATACGCAGATCAGACATGTATTTAAGCCGCAGGGAGCAAAGCCCGGCATGGTGAACTATGTAAACTATAAGACTGTTTTTGTAGATCCCACAAAAGAATGATAGTTTATAATAAAAACAGATCCTGTCTTTTTCATTAGATGGGATCTGTTTTTGTGTTTGCACTTTGACCTTGGTTGTGCTATGCTTTTTATATTGAAGATAAGGAGGCCGTATTATGAAGTTGAGTGAACAAACTGTTCGTCTTCTTGAAGATATTGAACGACGTATAGATCCGGATACTGAAGAGGATTTTTCCAGACAGTGGGAAGATTTTCTGTATGACAAACGCAGTGATGAGATTTTTATTCCGAAACGTCGTGTAAGAAATGCAGCGAGTATTCCGTTCCCGAAAATCAATATTAATGATGCGATCAATGACTATGAATGTATGCTGCTTTCTCAGCTTTACAATGTTTCTGAACAGCTCGAAAGCGAAACACTCAATCTTTGTGTTCGGGCAAACTACGGTACAGGCATTATGACATCGCTTTTCGGCGCGGAGATTTTTGAGATGCCTCGTGAAGCGGATACACTTCCTACAACAAGGCCGCTCGATGATACGGATAAGATTCGCAAGCTTATTGAGAAAGGTACACCCGATCTGATGAACGGTTTCGGTCGCCACGTGTTCGAGTTCGGTGAACTGTGTAAAGACGTGTTCAGTAGATATCCGAAGATCCAAAAATATGTTGAGGTCTACCATCCGGATGTGCAGGGACCACTGGATGTCTGCGAGCTGCTTTGGGGCTGTGAAATGTTCTATTCAATGTATGATGAGCCTGAGCTCGTTCATGCTATGCTGCGCTTGATCACGGATACTTATATCCGTGTTTTGGACAAATGGTATGAAATGTATCCGAGCAACAGCCATATGAACTGTCATTGGGGTATTATTCGCCATCGCGGTACGATCCTCCTCAGAAATGACAGCGCAATGAACCTTTCTCCGGCGTTCTACCGTGAGTATGCCGCACCGTATGACGGTGAACTTCTTCAGCATTACG
>JAZNMV010000123.1:0-2222 GCA_045579885.1 Acutalibacteraceae bacterium
GCCCCACTCAGCCGCTGAGCTACGGGTGAAGAAACAAGGTGCAAATCATTTTTAGATAAGGTTCAGATTTTCTCCTAGCCTATTCCGATCAAATAATTGCTGTATGCACCTTTTAAGGCGTTCGCCTGTGAACAGGCTCGCATCAGAGCTTACGACAAGACACCGCCGGGAATTGAACCCGCAAATCGCGTCGACCAAACTAAATGTGAAAGATGGTCGGGATGATTGCTCCAATGTATTGCTGTTGGTGTCTTTGAGAGGATGCTGTTAATCTCAATAGGGTACGATTCCCGTTAGAAACAGCAGATGCAATTTACAAGACACCTTTTTCACTGCACACAGGGAATTGAACCCTGTACCTCCTGCCCATGAAGCAGGCGCTCTCAAAAGAGCCAATGCTGCGGGCTTTTTTGCTGTCGGTGTCTTTTTTACAAGGTGCGCGCTTTACCTCCGGGATCCCGGAAACAGGATAACCACGGCATCCTGAGCGTCTTGCTGTGTGCACCTTTCGGAGAGCTGTTGCTTCAGCTCTGTTTGTTGAGGCTATTCTACAGGAAATATTTCCCTTTATCACGGAAAAAAGTTGCGAACTGTTAAAGCTCGCAACTTTTTTGTCTGATCAACCGATCTTTTATCAAATTTACAAACGATTCCGGCTCTATAACGCGGATCATCGGACCAAAGGACAACACACGGATCACAAGCTCCGTTTCGTCATCCGGATCATACCAAACCGTGACGCGATACTTTTTCTCGTCCAAACGCTCTGCCTGCTTTTCAAAGTGAGCAAAGTGCATCAGAACACGTTCCAAAGCGTTGCGTTCATCATAAAGCTCAAAAATGATTTGCCGCTGCAACGCGGCCGATTCAGCAGCTGTGTTTTCCGAAAACGGCTCCGTGTATGGCACGCAGGAGAGAATACGTCCTAAATTGATGATACCTCTGTGTCGGCGTCCGACACAGATCAAGCGGAATTTATCGTCTTTTTCGGAATATTCCAAATATTTCGGAAGCACATGCATCCGGATCGTGGTGCTTCTTCGGCTTTGAATCGTGATATCGAGCGGATACCGGTTTCGAATCGCATCCAGAATCAGGCGGAACCGTGCGATGTAGTCCGGATCAGCGAAGGGGTCTCCGTCGCTGTATCGGTCAAAAACAACGATGTCCTCCGGTGTGAACAGAGGCTCAACATCCGGGAAGGAAGGAAATTCATCATCGAAAAGTCGAATACGCGGGTCAAGAGAGATGGCATTCAGCCATTGCTTCTGCAAGGTGGTCAGCGGCATGGTCGGGGTGTTTTTGACAAGTGCCGTGCTATCCTCCTTAAGCAGCGGCCAGCGGGATTCTTTCAGTGCAGGCTCAATGGTCATGAGGCTTTCTCCGAATGCGTTTTCGGATACGATTTTTCGCAGCTCCGTGTTGGTTAAGGGGTGGTCCACAGCGGTGCGCAGGATCTTTGCAACGGCGTTATAGTAAGCGCCGTACAGTTCACTGAATATCATACCTCGTCACCGCCTTTCAAGCCGTACAGAGCATACATGTCCTCAACATCCTGCCTGAATTGTGCTTCCAGTTTTTTATTCGATATCGAAAGGTTTGTAATGCGGCAGAGGAAACTGCGTATCCACGGAACCAACTCGGCAGCGTCAAAAACATCAGCGGAGAATTTTGCATGGTTCGCATCCAGATATTCCACTGTACCGCAGCGCTTTTCGCGTTCTAAACGGCGGGGGATATGAGATTCGGTATCACTGTAGGAAACTGTAAACTCCACATGCTCAAGGCGTTCACGGCTTGAACCTTGTGTACTTACACCCCAAATATTAGGCTGCATGTGTGTCAGGTTTTCGAGGTATGTATCGTATTCGGGGCAGAAATTGCCCGGTGTTACCGAAAGGATATGGTCGGTTCGGTAGGATGAGATACGGTCAAAATGCGGGGCATACGCCACCAGATACTGCCGTCCGCTCTGTACGCTGCAGTAAATTTTCAGCGGGACAAGTTCCATTTCGACGGTAGTTTCCTTGCGGCGATTATAGTTTTCAATGAGGATATGCCGTTTTTCACGTATAGCAGAGAACAGGACACGTAAAATTTCGCTGTCCAGTGTGCCGGTTATGTAGTGGTGTTTGAAAGCAAAGTGCCCGTGAGGCTCGTCCGATTTGTCCAACAGAAAAGAACCGATGACACCGCACGGCATGACTTCGGAGAAAAAATGC
>JAZNMV010000124.1:0-4897 GCA_045579885.1 Acutalibacteraceae bacterium
TCTATTTGGAACTCGAAAACCAGAACACAATAGAACTGTCCCCTTGTGTTCCTTATTTGGCATTCGTGCGGTGCGCTCATCATTTGCAAATCTGCTGCCTTTTACCATGACCGGCGCACAGCAGCGCGCCATTCGCGATGCCATGCGCGACATGCGCGGTGCGCACCCGATGAACCGACTCATCCAGGGTGATGTCGGCAGCGGTAAGACCGCTGTTGCCGCTGCTCTCTGTTACAACGTAATACAGAACGATCTGCAGGCTGCACTGATGGCACCGACCGAAATCCTTGCCACACAGCACTATGAATCGCTCTCTGCGCTGCTCGAGCCGACCGGTATACGCGTTGCGCTCATCACCGGCAGCACAAAAGCCAAAGAGCGCCGTGAAATTCTTTCCGGGCTTGCCGACGGCATCATACAGCTTGCGGTCGGCACACATGCCCTCATCAGTGAAGGCGTGGAATTTAACTCTCTCGCACTCGTTATTACGGACGAACAACACCGCTTCGGTGTGGGTCAGCGCACAGCGCTCGCCAAAAAAGGCAACTTCCCCCACACCCTCGTTATGAGTGCAACGCCGATCCCGCGCACATTGGCACTCATGATCTACGGTGACCTTGATGTTTCCGTGCTCGACGAGCTTCCGCCCGGACGCCAGCCGATCGAGAGCTTTCTCATAGACCCGGCTAAGCGCCGCCGCGCCTTCGGCTATATTCAAAAGCATATCGATGAAGGACGGCAGGCCTATATCGTCTGTCCCTTGATTGAAGAAAATGACAGCGATATGGCAAGTGTTCAGGCTTACGAAGAAAAGCTCCGGGAATTCTTTAAAGATCTTCCCATCGGCGTTCTGCACGGAAGAATGAAGCCCAAAGAGAAAGATGCTGTAATGAACGATTTCTCTTCCGGCCGCACAAAGCTTCTGCTCTCCACGACCGTTGTAGAAGTCGGTGTGGATGTTCCGAATGCCGTTATCATGATGATCGAAAACGCTGAGCGATACGGTCTTTCACAGCTGCATCAGCTGCGCGGCCGTGTCGGACGCGGAAAATATAAATCCACCTGCATTCTTGTTACCGAAGCGCAGAATGAAGAAACCGTGCAGCGGCTTCGTATGTTCTGCAGCACAACGGACGGCTTTAAAGTTGCTGATGAAGACCTGCGCTTAAGAGGTCCGGGCGATTTCTTCGGGCAGCGTCAGCACGGTCTGCCGAAGATGAAAATCGCAGATATGATAAACGATATGCAGGTTTTAAGCGAAGCACAAAGTTGCGCCAGAAGCATCGTGCAGCGCGACCCGCAGCTTTCCGACCCTTCGCTGCGCGGATTGAAAGCCGAAATGCGCCGTCTGTTCGCCTCAACAGGCGGAACCGTTACTTTATAAGGAGTTTTTATGCTCGGAATCACCACCGGAATCGGATACCCAATCCCCTTCGAATTTCGCTACCCCATGTTCAAAAAAGCAGGATTCAACTCCATCATGCTCTGGTGGGGAAACGATGAAGTCGCCACACGTGTTGACCGCGTGTGGCTTGCGAAAGCATTTGACCTGCACATTGAAAATGCACACGCATCCACAGATAATCTGGACGCACTCTGGCTGACCGGTACGGAAGGCAACCGTACTGCGCTTCGTCTGCTGCGTGAGATCTCAGATGCCGCAGAATTCGGTATCGAGACTCTCGTATTGCACCTGACGAGTGGCAGCACACCACCGCCCGTTTCCGCTGCCGGACTTAACCGCATTGAATATCTTGTTCGCCTTGCTGAGGACAGCGGCGTGAAACTGGCTTTTGAAAACACCTGCACCGCGCAGCACACGGAAGCTGTGCTTTCCCATTTCAAGTCTTCAAATGTCGGTCTCTGCTTTACTTCCGGTCATGCAAATGTGTATACCCCTGATATTGACTGGCTCTCTCTTTATAAAGGCCGCATTTTTGCAGTTCACCTTCACGATAACGACGGTATGTCCGACTCACACGCCCTCCCGTTTGACGGTACAGTTAACTGGAACAGTACGCTTGAGGCTATTGCAGAATCCGGCTATGCAGGCCGCATTATATTGGAGCCAAAATTTCACAATTGCGGTGTACACGATAAAAAAGAGTTGGAAACTTTTCTCAATAAAACATTCCAAAGAGGATGCACGCTCCAATCGATGCTTCAAAATCTCAAAGCAAAGTAAAAAAATCCGCTGCATGTGGCTTACTTCCCACATACGGCGGATTTTTTTGTTGATAACTTCGTCGTCAGTATATCTCAAGAATCTTCCTGACTGCCTCGCGCCCTTCTTTTAAACCTTCATCATGCAATGCCAAAAGCGTTTCCATATCCGCGCCGGTACGCCCAACACGAATCGGTTCCTGCGGACGGATAATAATCGCTTTCCCCTCTTTTTCAAGCTTTTCGCAAAGTTCCAGCTGACGGTTATATGTCTCATGACGCTGCAGCATCACGTCTGCCAAAACCGGATGTTTTCTGCACATAGCTCGGAGAAGCTTTTCATGACCAAACGGCTTTTTTCGATACCCCGCATTGCGCGTAAGAACAATGACATGGAACCGGTTTCCGTCTGCAATCGATTTCTCTATCGGGATCGGGTCGGTCACACCGCCGTCCAAAAGCTTCATACCATTGCATTCTACGACCTTCGCTAAGAACGGCATAGAACACGAAGCCCTTGTTGCCGAAAAAGGTGCACAGAGCATGTCTTTTTCGAACCAAACCGTTTTTCCGTCGGCAAGATTCATTGCACCGGTCAGGAAATTCGTATTCTGCGCGTGAAACACTTCCCAATCGAAACGGATGTGCTGCTCCGGAATCGTTTGGAAAATATAGTCAAAATTAAATATGGAACCGTATTTCAAAAGATTCCGGCGGCTGACATATTCTTTCTCTGTAACATAGTTCTCTATGATTTGCCGGCTGCGCAGGGATTGTCCCGAAATATAGGACAGTGCATTCGCAGCACCTGCTGAGACACCGATGATATACGGAAAGAGGATATCGCGTTCCATAAATGCTTCCATAACGCCGGAGCTGTAGTAACCGCGCAGACCGCCGCCCTCCAAAACAAGAGCAGTCCCCTCCGGCAAACGATTTTTAAGAATCCGCCCTGCAATAGGCGGATGTGTAAACTTATGCATATTTCTCCACCTTACTTTCCGGAAATCGTTTCCGTAAGCTCACGGTATACAGCTTCAAGCGCTTCGGGCATTTCATCCTCACCGAGCACAAAGAGACCTTTGTGAAGGAAATAGATCACCGCTTCATCTTCAATATCCCACACGGTATGCAAAAGACAGTCAAGTATTTTCCGCTTCACCGAAACGACCGCTTCACGCGCCTTCCATGCTGTTTCCAAGTCCGCATCCGCTGTGCTGCCGCAAGGCATAGCACAGTACCTGCAGTTTGGAGCCGCAATAAACTTTTCTTCACGTATTTTTTCTATAAGCTCATCAGTTTCAGTTCCGGTACGCAGTGCCGCAACACCCTCCAAAAGATATTTGTCTGTATTTTCAGTCTTACCGTTTTTGGACGCTGCGCGAACCAGACCGATCATCGCACCCAGTAATTCATTCTGCTTTATATTCAGCATCTTTTTCACCTCAAAATTCATTAATGGAATTATATCGCAGAAAGCCTTAAAAGTATATGCCAAAGAAAAGATTTTTTCTGCAAACCTTTCATTTATTGCGTTTTCATTTTTCGCATGCTATACTTTTATAAACAGCATTGCTGTACTATATTGAGATTTTCCGGAGGTATCCCGCATGAATGCAAACATTGCTAAGGCTTTTAAAGATTACGAAGCTTTGATCACAAAGGAAAACAAGCCGTCTGGTAAATACAACGGCATTTACACCCGCTATGAGAACCCGGTACTGACCAGAGACCATGTTCCGCCGTTCTGGAAGTTTGACCTCGATGAAGAGACAAACCCGCTTGGCCTTGAGCGCCTCGGTGTTAACTGCGTATTTAATGCAGGTGCGATCAAACTCAACGGTGAATACTGCATGGTCGCCCGTGTAGAGGGCAACGACCGCAAATCCTTCTTCGCTGTTGCACGCAGCAAGAGCCCCGTACAGGGATTCCGTTTCGATGATTATCCGATCGTTCTGCCGGATACCGCTCCCGATGAGACCAACGTATACGATATGCGCCTGACCCAGCACGAAGACGGCTGGATCTACGGCGTATTCTGCAGCGAGAGCAAGGATAAAACAGATAAGGATCTTTCCGCAGCATTTGCCTCCGCAGGCATTGTCCGCACAAAGGATCTTGTTTCCTGGGAACGTCTGCCCGACCTTAAGACAAAGTCCGCACAGCAGCGCAACTGTGTTCTGCATCCGGAATTTGTTAATGGCAAGTATGCATTCTATACCCGCCCGCAGGACAGCTTCATTGAAGCCGGCGACCAGGGCGGCGTAAGCTTCGGCCTTTGCGATGACATTACAAATGCAGTTATCGATGAAGAAAAGGTCGTCAGCCCGAGACGCTACCACACAATCACCGAATCCAAAAACGGCGCAGGTGCCGTACCGATCAAGACCGAAAAGGGTTGGCTGCACATCGCACACGGTGTACGCAACACAGCTGCCGGTCTGCGCTATGTTCTGTACATCTTTGTAACCGATCTCCAGGATCCCGCAAAGCTTATTGCAGAACCCGGCGGCTTCTTCATCGCACCGATGGGCGAAGAGCGTGTCGGCGACGTTTCCAATGTTGTTTTCACAAACGGTGCGATCACCGATGACGACGGCAAGGTTTACGTTTACTACGCTTCTTCCGATACACGCATGCATGTTGCGGAAACCAGCATCGAGCAGCTTCTCGACTACGCATTCGGCACACCGGCCGATCCGCTGCGTTCCGCTGACTGTGTCCTCCAGCGCTG
>JAZNMV010000125.1:0-10119 GCA_045579885.1 Acutalibacteraceae bacterium
GCCATATACGGACGGCCGACATCGTTGCGGCGTACAGCCTCAGGCAGTACCTGACGCGTAAGCTTGTTGCCGGACGGTTCAACGCCAAAACCGAACATAAGCTCATCGATCTCATTGTCGCCGCTCCACAGGATAATACACGGATGATGGCGGAACGCACGCACGACGGACTCTGCTTCGCGATAGATCTGTCTGCAGAAATCTTCATTCTGCGGGTAATGACCGCATGCCATGGAGAAATCCTGCCAGATCATTACGCCGTTTTCATCGCAGAAATCATAAAATTCATGGTCCTCATATACATTACCGCCCCAGCAGCGGAGGATATTGCAGCCAATATCCTTGACGAGTGCCAAGGCTTCGGGATAACGCTGCTTATCACGGCAGTGGAACGCATCCAGTGGAACCCAGTTTGAACCCTTACAGAGGATCTCAACTCCGTTTACAAGGAAACGGAAACGGCCGTTAGCACCGTCGGTACTGTCCGTACGGTCCAGCTCGACCGTACGGATTCCGAAACGTGTATGTGTTTCATGCATAAGCTTTCCGGCACGGTACAAACGCGCGGTCAGGCTGTAAACATTTGCTTCACCGTAACCGTAAGGCCACCAAAGCTGCGGATTCGGAATATCAAAACTGAATTTGCCGGCTTTCTGCAGAATTTCCCTGCGGTCATAAAAGTGGCTATCGCCGCATGCACCCTCGATCTCGATCTCCATATCGTGAAAATCGGACCAACGGCTTGCGGTATCGTAGCAGAAAATATAATTTCCGGGCTGCCGGCAATCCACAAAGGTCTGCGTAAAGCGCATTTCATCGCGGATTTCGATCTGCACATCGCGCCAAAGTCCGGCAGTTACGGCACGGGGCATGATATCCCAACCGTATGTATGCGGTGCACGGCGCACAGCATTTTCCGTGGGATCCGTACGCCAGTTGACATCGATCGCTGCAATATCATAATCTGTCTCATGTGCTTTGATAACCGCAGATGTAATATGTACGGTCAGCTCATTTTCGCCGTCGAGCAGATACTTACCGACTTCAAATTCAAAAGGAATGAGCATATTGTCGCTTTCGCCGATCTTTTCCCCATTCAGGAAATATTCGGCAAGGCAATCCACGCCGCGGAAAACGAGAAACACATTTTCTCTCTCCTCGGGTGCTGCAAAGCTGCGGGTATACCACCACTCCCAGCCCTCATATTTTTCGGTTTCACGAATGTTTTCACCGAGGAAAAGATCTTTCGGCAGCAGACCTTCACGGGACAGATCCAGCTGCACACAGCCCGGTACCTCTGCCGCAAGGGAAACGCATTCAACATTTTGTTCCTGCGGCTTGCCGGAAAGTGCCCATTTGCCATTTAACGAAATTGTTTTCACATCTTATTCCTCCCCGAAAAGCATTTCTTCCACCTGTGCACAGATCGCATGATATACCGGCAGATGATACTCCTGTATGCGGTATGTCTCTGTTTCCGGAACGCAGATCGAAACATCGCAAAGCGTTTTCAAAGCCCCGCCGGTCGCACCGGTCAACGCAACGGTATGAATGCCGAGTGCTTTTGCAGCCTTTGCAGCCTGCACAACATTTTTTGAGTTGCCCGAAGTAGAAATACAGAAAAGTACATCCTGCTCTTTACCGAGTGTAAGCACAAGCTGCGCATAAACGAGCGACGGATCAACATCGTTGCAGAAAGCAGAACCGACACCGATCAGGGACGGAAGCGGTACGGCGGAAACACCCTGCTGCAGTTTTTTTGCATCGTCTTCTCCCATAACGTTGGCCAGCTTACTGCAGAGTTCACCCGCCGGTGTACGTTTCAGAAGAAAACCCTTTAAAAGCTCACCGGCAATGTGTTCCGCATCTGCTGCGCTTCCGCCATTTCCGCAGAGCAGCAGCTTGCCGCCATTTTTGTGCATATCGAGGATCATATCGATCGCCTGCTGCGTTTCTGCGGCACAAACCGTAAGCGCCGGTCTTTCTTCAACGAGCAGGTTAACATAATTTTTCATTTCTCAATCCCTCCGCTGCTACAGTCAGCGCCGCGATATCGCCGATTTTTTCACCCAGAGCTGCAGGTACCAGTCTGCATACGCGGCTGTTCTGCGGCAAAGCCTCCTCGCGAATGATGCGTTCCGCATGATCTCTGAGGAGATCTTCACTGCGTGCAAACACACTGCCGATCACAATAGCTTCCGGGTTCAGCATATCGATCATCAAAGAAAGCGCAAAACCAAGCTTCTCACCTGTAACGCGGAACGTTTCCAGCGCGACCGGATCACCGAGCCGTGCCTGTTCAGCTAAAAGCTTTGCAGTAATCTCTTCTTTGCGGTACGGCAGCTTTGCGCCCGTTTGCAGATGTCTTTCAGCGAGCGTTTTTCCGAGCTGAGCCATACCGCCGCCGCTGCAGAAGCCCTCGAGAGAACCCATCTTACCGTATCCGACCGGTCCGAAGCGCTCGAGGCGCATATGTCCAACCTCGCCGGCATTGCCGTTTGTACCGCTGTATAGTGCACCGTTTAAGATAAGTCCCGCACCCATACCGGTACCGAATGTCAGGAAAATCATGTTATTTGTGCCCTTACCCGCACCGTAGCGCCACTCAGCAAGTGCACAGGCGTTCGCATCGTTTCTCATATATGCCGGCACACCGAATCGTGCTGTCAGCATTTCGGTAATATGGATATCATCCCAGCCGGGAAGATTCGGCGGAGAGCAGATGATCCCGTTCTCTTCATCGAGCGGACCGCCGCATGAAACGCCGATCGCTTCACACGGGCCGAAAGACTCCACCGCTTCGAAAATTGCTTTCAGCGTATCGTTTACATTTCCGGTATCCATACGAATTTTACCGGTTATATTCTTCTCTCTGTCGCCCTGTACCACGGCACTTTTTGTCCCTCCGATATCAATGCCGATCAGCATACAGCCACCGCCTTTTCAGATTTATTACTTATAAGTGTACAGTCTTCATTTCAAAATTGCAATGCTGAATTGACAAAAAAGGGCGCGCTGCAAAATGCAACGCGCCCTGCTGTGATTTATTAAGTGCGGTTTCTGAACTCGTTCATATCGACAACTTTGCCGCCGTTCAAACGGGATTCCTCTATAGCGAGACACAGGAAATGGCTCTCCATGGAATTCGGCAGCGTCGATGTACGCTCGGTCGCCTCGGTCTCGTTGATGAGCATCTCGAGGAAATCTGCGACAATGCCGCTGTCACCGCCGCCATGACCCTGGAAGTCATCCTGAAGGAGGGAAACATCGATAATCTCCTCCGGCTGACCGAACACACGGACATGGATCTTATTCGATGCCATATCAGCAGAAATATCACCCTTCGTGCCCATTGCCTTGAAGAAACGGTTGCCCGTTGAAGTGAATGCGCACATGGTGAAGTTCATTGTAGCACCGTCTTCAAACAACAAATTGACCTGCTGGTGGTCAACCACATCGTTATCGCACATGAAGACACAGCGGCCATACTGACCGTCCTTCAGCTTTTCGTAAAGCAGCTCTGCTGTCGGTTCTATACCGCAGACGATCTCCGGCATCCAGCTGTTCTTATTCTGTACACCGGTCTTCGGATCCGTGATATAGATCTTTTCACAGTCGTAGATGCAGTTTTCCTTTGCCTTGCAGCCGCCGAAGCAGTACGGTGTTGCACCTTCGGGCGCATGTTCTTTGTTAAAGAAGCTCGTGCTGCCGATGGAGGACACGGACTTACATTTCTTGCCGAGCAGCCATGTGTAGATATCCATATCGTGGCAGCATTTCTGCAGGATCATCGGGCTTGTTTCCTCGCTGTTGCGCCAGTTGCCGCGAACAAAGGAATGGGACTGATGCCAGTAGCATACATCTTCACTTGCGGAAACGGTGATGATATCGCCGAGCTTACCGGTATCGAGAATAGCCTTCAGCGTGTTGTAGAACTTTGTATACCGCAGAACATGACCGACGATGATCTTGCCTTCGCTGCGCTCTGCAACTTCCAGGATTCGCTGGCACTCTTTAAGATCCGGAGAGATCGGCTTTTCCATGAGAACATTATAGCCTTTCTCAAGAGCCGGGATCGCATGGCCGACATGCTGGCGGTCCATGGTACCGATCACAATAACATCGGCAAGCTTATCCTTTTGAAGCATAGCTTCTGCACTGTCGAAACACATTTCATCCGGAATATCATAAAGCTCTTTTGCGATCTTCACGCGCTCCGGACGGATATCCGCCACAGCGACGACCTTCATCTGATCCGGAAACTGCTTCTGCATGGAAGCATATGTACTGCCGCGGCCTCCAAAGCCGGCAATCGCAAATGTAATGGGTGCTTTCATTTTCCAACGACCTCCTAAAATTTTAGAAAACAATCGGAAACATCTTCCTGATTGATGCATCCGAATCATACATATCTTTTCACGTCGATTATACTACCACCCTCTGCTTTATGCAAGTATGTACAAAGCCAATGTTTTTCATATTTTGCTTTACAAAAGAGTAGTCTTCATATAAAATAGACATAATATACCCCGCCGCATTACGGCAGAACGGAGCCCCCTATGGTTACGATCCCCGAAAAATATGTACCGGGCCTTGGGCTTTATGAAACACAGAAAGCCATTGGTCTGATCAAAAATATATTCCTTGTAAAGATTTGCGCTGCACTGCACTTAAAACGTGTCACTGCACCGCTGTTTGTCGACCCTACGACCGGTCTGAACGATGACCTCAGCGGTGTGGAACGCCCCGTTTCCTTCGACATTCCCGCAGCAGGTATTGACGCACAGGTCGTTCACTCCCTCGCAAAGTGGAAGAGGCTTGCCCTTCATGACTACGGTTTCTTTGTCGGCAACGGCCTTGTTACGGATATGAACGCGATTCGCCGCGATGAAGAACTCGACAATATTCATTCCATCTACGTGGACCAGTGGGACTGGGAAAAAGTTATCGACCGTGAAATGCGCACAACGGAATATTTGGAAGATACCGTGCGCCGTATCGTCAGCGCGATCTGCGGCACACTCGATGAACTCAAATGGCAGTTTTCGGCTCTCAATACCGAACTGTGCCGCGATGTACACTTTATCACCGCACAGGAGCTTTACGACCTGTATCCTGACCTTACCCCGAAACAGCGTGAGAACGTGATCACACGTCAGTATAAAACCGTGTTCATCAAGCAGATCGGCGGAAAGCTCCGCCACGGTGAACCGCATGACGGCAGAGCCCCCGACTACGATGACTGGGCTTTAAACGGTGACCTTCTCATGTGGCATGACCAGCTCGGCATGGCACTCGAGATCAGCAGTATGGGCATTCGTGTAGACGAAAACTCCCTCGCGGAACAGCTGAAGCTTTCCGGCTGCGAGCATCGAGCCGCACTGCCGTTCCATAAAATGCTGCTTGAGGGCAAGCTGCCGCTGACCATCGGCGGCGGTATCGGCCAGAGCCGTCTGTGTATGCTGCTGCTCGGAAAGATCCACATCGGCGAAGTTCAGGCTTCTCTATGGGACGAAGAAACACGCCGTATCTGTGCTGAAAACGGTATCACACTGCTCTAAAAAACGATTTGACCTCCGGCAAAAAGCTGCCGGAGGTCTTTTTAGGTTTTATTTACTTCACATCATTTTTCGGCTGCGCGATCTCCTTGCGTAAAATCAACCGGAAAATCAGGCAGACCGCTACACCGATAAAACCGAGTACGCCAAGCATTACAGCTGCCCCCGACCCCTTTCCGGTTCCGAACAGAGAAGAAAGCAGACTTATCTCTTTCTGTCGCATCATCAGCGGCTCGAAAACCGCATCCGTCAGAAATCCGCCGAGAAAGTAACCAATCGGAATCGTAAAGAACTGCAGAGTATTGCGGCAGGAAAAAACACGTCCCTGCATATTGACCGGAATACTCGTGCGCATGATCACATCGAGATTCGCATTCATCAGCGGTATAACGATCCAGCCGGCAAATTGTCCGATACACCACATAAACGGTGTATGACACAGTGCGAGTATAAAATTCTCGGTACTCATGGAAATAAGCAGCGTAATACAGACCATTCGAACCCGATTCTTCGGTTCAGGCATCAGTGTAACAAATATACTGCCGATCAGTGTCGCAACACCGGCACAGGATTGGACTGTTCCAAGCACGATCTCACCGCCGTTTGAACGCGGCAGAATCATAGCTGGAAGCACTGCATTAAACGCAGATGCAACAAGATTTATCCCCGCAAGAAACAGAATGAGCTTGAGTACGAGCCTGTTCTCATTCAGATAGCGAAGACCGCCCTTTGCTGCCTTAAGAACAGGTTCCTTTTTCTGTGCATTTTCTGCTGCATCCGGTATACGGATAAATAACAGCAATACGATAAATGCTGCAAGAAAGGTAAGCAAGTCCACCAAAACAACAGCAGTGATCCCGAAGAATGACAGGATCACGGTCGCAATAACAGGCGTCAGGATCGTCACAAGCGAATTTGAGAAAGACCGCAGACCGCTTGTCTTTTGATAATACTTTTCCGGCGTGATCAGTGACATGGAAACATCGCTGGCCGGCTGCTGCACCGTGTTCATAAGACCGTTCACTGCATTGAGCACATACATGTGCCACGGCACGAGCATGTCCGTACGAATCAGTACAAATACGGTAACCGTGCACATGGCGGCGATCACATCACACACAAGCATAACTCTACGCTTGTCCCATCGGTCACTGAGTGCTCCGGCAAAAATGCTCATAATAACATACGGCGCATACGAGCATATACTCAAAAGTGCAGTCTGCAGCGCGGAGCCCGTCTTCTCATACAGATAGATAACAAGTGCAAAATTTGTCATTGAACTGCCAAATTGAGAAAGGGACTGTGTGCTCCAAAGCAATATAAAGTTTTTAAGTTCTTTTAGTGTTTTCATTTTATAATAGCCTCACATTATTTCAGATTTTACCGAAAATGCAAAGCTGAGAACGGAGAAATGCACCTCCATACAGTTCCGTTCAGGCTCTGCATGGAGCACCTGCTTCGCAGGCAGGCAAGCGAATACCGTTCAGTAAACGCATGCTTTTCACATCCTTTCAAAGGCTATCTATACTTATAATAACATAGAAATCAGCGTATAGACCCAGTTTGCAAATGCGCCGGCACACAGGCCGCCGATCGTATGGTACAAAATTGCATAACCGGTCAGATGACGGCTTTTCAGAGAATCCATCATCGCAACATGTGTACTGAGATAACCGCTCCAGCACATACACATAGCTGTAAACACTGCAATATCATGTGCATTGGCTCTACCCGACGCAATAAGTGTATCAGCCATGCCGATCGCCGCACCGGCTGCACCGAGCGCTGTGATCGGAATTGCAATGCCGTCCGGATTCGAAAACCCGAAAATCGGCATAAGAAGGAAATGCAGCTTTTCACCGAGCCACGGCAGGAAACCGATACCCTCATATGCCGCGCCCGTATAACCGTCTGCAGGCGGTGTATTTGTAAGCATCATAACAAGCGTACAAATAACGAGAACACCGGGAATAATGGCAAGACCCATATCCACACCGCTTTTACCGCCAATCAGCACAGCATCGATCAAGCGGGTACCGACATTGCCTACACGAACTCTGCGGTAAGCATGAATATCCACAACATCTATTTCGCCTTCGATCTCACACATTTCGTCCCGACCGTAAAGCTTTGCTGTTTTGCGCAGCATAAGTCTCGTACTGATGATGCTTCCGAATATGGCAGCTATATTGCCGATCAGTACAGCAAGGCCGAAGCTTTCACCGATAGGGGATTTTATTGCGACCATGTAGGTCGTAACAATAAGGCCCATACCGAAAGAAGTACCGATATTGGTCAAAGCCGGAAGCTGATATTTTTTAAAATACCGACGGAAAGTATTATCATTTGCAAGCGTCAAAATGGCCGGATTATCCGAGAGATATGTGGTAAATACACCGATGGCACTTGCGCCCGGAAGGCCGTATATCCTTTCAACGATGCCGGAAAGCAGCTTGTTAAAAAGAGAAATAACACCGAACTCCGAAAAAAGTGCGGAAACCGCGCCGGCCAAAACGGCAATCGCCATAATGTACAGACAGGTGTCCATCAAAAGCGCATAAGCGGTATTCATCATGGTATTGAGCATATTTGTCGTGCCCATTTCCCGGCCCACAAATACAAAGAAAAGAAAGAACAGGGAGAGAAAAACGAAAACCTCAGGTCCGACAGCGCGTTTTACGCCGGCCGGCAAACTCTCCTTATTTCGGTGGAACATAAAAAAACTCCTTCATGCGCAAATCATATCTGCGCATACTTTTACAAATCGCAAGACAGCGGATGCTGCAAAAGCAGCATCCGCTTATAATTATTTCAACTTAACCGTTACCGTAAGGCGGGAAGTTCTGCTCAACAGGCTGCGGCATATATTTCGGTGTACGGAAAGGCTTGATCGCTCTGTTGTAACGTGCGATCGTCAGTGCCAGGAACAGATTTGCAGCTGCGGTAAAGACACATGAAATACCGCTCAAAACACCTAAAATCTGTACCGTACCGAATACTTCAATAAGACTGACAACAGCTGTGATAAAGCAGCAGACCATAATGAATCGGGAAGCGCCTTTGTACACAACACCGGTACGGATCGCCTTTTTTGCACGAATAACAGAGCCCAGTGCTTTAATAACAAAGATCATACCGAACATCACTGCAATAATCACAACCGCAATAAGAACAGCCATAACCGTAATGATCACACCGGTCGTATCGCCTCCGGTCATCATGCCGTAATAGTTGAGTTCTTCAATCATCATCATGGCCAGCGCATAGATCACCACACTGACAAAAACCGCAAGTAAAACAGCAACGCTCATCGCGATAACACTCAAGACCTGCAGCACCTGCAAAACCGTAAAGCCGCCGGTTTTCGGACCGTCAATCTTTTTCGCAGAACTGAAAATCAGCCAGAACGACAAAACCGTAAGTCCCGGCACGATAAGCCTCGGAAGGCCCATAATCGCAAGACCGGTCTGTGCTGCGTACAAATCACCGATGGAAGCTTCCATCTCACGCATGAACTCGCTGCCCATCCCCGGCATAATGGAATCCAGAACCGGAACTATCGTAGAGAAAAAGCTGTAGTAATCGATCGGCACAAATAACTGCACAACGGACAGAATTAAACCTGCTGTCATAAAAATCGCCGCAAACAGGAATACAGGTGACCCTGCAACCTTGCGAATCGCTTCTTTCAGCGGATTTTGCTGCACAGCATAAGTCGGCGGCACATAAACCGGCGACTGTATGTACTGCGGAATCGGTTCTTCGTATATAGGTTGATTTGTTTCCGGTGCAGGCTCTTCCGTGAAAAAGATCTGCTGTACCGTTTCATTTTCTTCCGCCATTCTTTCTGCTTCTGCAAAGGAAAGCGGAATGTCTTCCGGCACGACCGGCACAGCCGGCTCTGTTACGATTTTTTCTGCCTGACCACTGCCGCAGACACACGGTGTGCCATCCACAGGCAACTGTCTTCCACACTGTGTACAGAACATATTTACCCTCCCCTATTCCTGAATGAATAAACCTAAAATCAATGATAGACCGCAACGATCTCCAGACTATCATCCATAACAACAAGATCTGCACGCTTGCCGACTGCAATGCTGCCGATCTCAGCCGCCATACCGATCTGCTCTGCCGGATTCAGTGTCATTGCTTTGATCGCTTTTTCAAACGGAATGCCCCAGGAAACAAGGTTCTTCAGTTCGTCATGGAGATTCGAAACGGAACCTGCGATGGTACCGTCTGCAAGTGTTGCCTTACCGTCTTTTACGGTAACATGGTTTACACCAAGTGTACCTTCACCGTCGCCCATGCCGCTCAAACGCATAGCGTCACTGACTACACAGACACGCTCCGGCATGAAATCGAATACATGGCGTACAACTGCCGGATGAATATGAATACCGTCACAGATAAGCTCGCCGCGAACCGTCTCCGTATCGAAAACAGCACCGACAACACCGGGCTCGCGGTGTGTGAGACCGGACATTGCGTTGAAAAGATGTGTCGCATGTGTAACACCCTTTGCAAAAGCAGCCTTTGCACCGGCATAGTTCGTATC
>JAZNMV010000126.1:0-3574 GCA_045579885.1 Acutalibacteraceae bacterium
CCGCTTGGCCTCCGACTTCAGAGAAGCAAGCACCACACTGTGCGGCACTAAGGCCGGTGCGGAGATTTATTCCGGCATGAGCTATCAGCAGGATCAGCTCGTTTACAACCGCGGCAGAAACGGCCAGCTTATGGACGAAAAGCTTGCAGGCGGCGGTGCTATCGCTTACTTTGAGGGCGGGGCTTCTCAGCCGGGCGTTATCGACAACCGCCAGTGGCTCGAAGCGATCATCAACGGTACCGATCCGGTCGTAAAGCCGGAGCAGGCATTCGTTGTTACACAGATCCTTGAGGCTATCTACGAGTCTGCAGAAACAGGTAAGGAAGTTGTCTTCGGTTAAGGAGAAAAGCTATGTATACATACGATAAGAAAGGCCCCAAGCGCGGTGTGGCTCTGTACAGCTATTCCGCAGAATACGGCCTGACCAAAACACTGGAAGACTGTTTTGAAGATGTACACGATATGGGCGCACACGGCATTGAAATTCTTGCCAATACCCATATCGAAAACTACCCGTATCCTTCCGATGAATGGGTGGAGAAATGGTGGCGTCTTTGCGACAAATACGATATCATTCCCGTTGAATACGGCCACTGGATCGACAGCCACGTGCTGGGCGGCCGTGAGCTGACCACCGAGGAATCCGTTGAGATGCTGTGCCGCGACCTTCGTCTGGCACACAGACTCGGTTTCACGGTCATGCGTACCAAGATGCCGGTCATCAACGGTGCACTTGAGCCGGTAGAAAACTGGAGAGAGATCATTCGCGGCGCACTGCCGCTGGCTGAACAGCTGGATATCAAAATGTGTCCGGAGATCCACACACCGTCCAACCTGAACGGTAAGATGGTTCGCGAGTACGTGGAGTTTATTGAGGAAACCGGTACAAAGCACTTCGGTCTGAACATCGACTTCTCCGTATTCCGCTGCCATTTCGGCGAAGGTGAATGGAAAGATCCGCATTTCCAGCCGAACGTACCGGAGGATATTATTCCGCTTCTGCCGTACGTCTATTGCTGCCATGCGAAGTTCATCAACATGAATGATGATTTTGAAGAAACCACGATCCCGTATCCGGAAATCGTTAAGATCATGCAGGAGCACGAGTGGGACGGTTACCTGCTCAGCGAATATGAAGGTGCGGATAAGTATGATGACGGCTACGAAGTTGGCCTGACCTTGCGCAAGCAGCACATCATGCTTAAGAATCTGCTCGGAGATTAAGGGAAGGAGGATCTACTCATGGAAAAACAAGTTATTCAGTCTGTAGGATTCCGCAATACTGTGGAGAACGGAGAAGTTACCGGCTTCCAGTTCAAAATCCGTTTGCCTTATTACCGCGGTGTCTTCCTTTCTCAGATCCGTCCCGGCACACTGTTTGTAGACGGAGAGAGGATCGGCAAGGAGCAGATCACCTGGAGCATCGGCGGAGAAGAATTCACAAATGAACAGATGGCTGTGGATTTCAAAACACATTGGATCCCCACAGAGACCGCTGTTCTGAAGGTAAAGAAACCCGGCGGCCTGAAGCAGGGTTATCACGACCTTAAGTACGGCTTCTGCTTCACTTCCAGCTACATGCCGCCCGCGCTGCAGGATATGCTCGACCCGGATAAGGAGAGCTTCGTATTCCTGCCCGAGTTCGGCCATCACGTCAATGAGCGCCGACTCATCATCGTTTAAGCAGAAAAACGCTGAATTGACGGTTTGAATCCGTGTTCTCAGGAGGAAAGTGCATGAGAGACATGATCAAAAACCCCATTATTCCGGGTTATTATCCCGATCCTTCCATTTGTCGGGTTGGCGATGATTTTTACCTTGCGTGTTCCAGCTTCGAAATGTGGCCCGGTATTCCGGTGTTCCACAGCCGTGATCTGGTGCACTGGGAACAGATCGCAAATGCCATGACAGCCGAAAACGGTTTCTATATGGAAAAGGGATGCGGTGCCGGCGGTGTAATGGCACCCACGATTCGCTATAATAACGGGCTGTTCTATATCATCAATACCAATTTTGCCGACCGAGGCAACTACATCATCACAGCGGAAGATCCGCGCGGCCCGTGGTCCGAGCCGCATTGGCTCACGGATGTCCCCGGTATCGATGCGTCTCTGTTCTTTGATGACGACGGTCAGGCTTATGTGATCGGCACAGGAAACGTGTGGGATAACGGTGCGGGGCAGAAAGAACGCGGCTTCTGGCTTGCAAAATACGATGTGGAGAACTACAGAATGCTGGGTGAACCGGTAACGATTTTCAACAGTGCTCTGCGTGTGGGTGCTTCTCCGGAAGCGCCGCACATCTACCATATCGGTGAATATTACTACCTGATCTTTGCGGAAGGCGGTACGGAGCACCATCACGCCGTTATGGCTGCCCGCAGCAAAACGCTCTTCGGTTTCTACGAGGGCAACCCGGCGAATCCGGTTATGACGCACCGCCATATGGGGTACACCTGCCCGATCATCAACGTAGGTCACGCCGACCTGATCGACCTTCCGGACGGCAGCTGGTATGCCGTTATGCTGGCTTCCCGCCTCATTGATAAGGAATACAAGAACCTCGGCCGTGAAACCTTTATCTGCCCGGTCGTGTGGGAGCGCGATTGGCCGCTGTTCAGTTCGGATACCGGCAAGGTGGAGTGGACTTATGAAGCACCGGCTTCTCTGCCGGAGACAAAGTATCTTCCGGAAGAAACTTTTGACGATTTTGAGGAAGATGCACTTCGCTTGTACTGGACGCTTTGGGGCACACCCGGTGAAAACGTATATAAGCTTCACGATTCCGTTGTTTCTCTGCGCTGCGTGCCGCAGATCCTCGACGATGAGATGCGCTCCATGCGTTCGGACGGTAAGAAGCATCCCGAACGTTTTGCGGCATTTCTTGCGAGACGCCAGAAAGAGATCCGTACCACGGCGACATGCTCCATGCATTTTGTTCCCTCGGGAAATGAGAAGGCCGGTCTTGCCGTAATGCAGTCTATGAACCATCAGCTGCATATTGAGCAGACCGCACAGGCGCTTCGCGTGATCGTGATCACATCGGAGTACAACAGACCGCCGTATATGCCCGGTTTTGAGGGACACACGAACCGTCGTGTTGTGGCCGAAATTCCGTGGCAGAAAGAAAACACCGTTCTGCAGATCGAGATGAACGGTGAAGACTGGATTGTGCGTTACGGCTGCGACCAAAATGAGCTGCAGGATCTTGTTTCCGTGAACGGTGCGGAGATCAACCCCGAAAAGGTAGGCTGCATGTGCGGCACCCTGATCGGTATGTTTGCAACCGGCAACGGAACGGACAGCCAAAACACAGCTGATTTCGACTGGTTCGAACTCGTCTGATCCAATGTGAATCAACCAACTTAATAATAGCTTAAACTAAAAGCCGGACTCCCATAAACGGGAATCCGGCTTTTGTGGTGTACTATTATTCGCTGTAAAAATCGCCGATCGTACCGAGATATTTGCCGATGGACTGGTAATGCCCGGAGTAAACGACAGGGTTAAGTTCCGTCAGGTCAATGCCCCATTCGGAAACTTCGAGTGTTTCGTTCAGCTGAACATTCAGCACT
>JAZNMV010000127.1:0-3657 GCA_045579885.1 Acutalibacteraceae bacterium
AAAATCTCGCTCTGCGTGTGGAAAAAGGCGAACTCAAAGCGGAGGAGATCACGGAAGATATGATCTCCGGCGAGCTCTACACAGCGGGTCAGCCCGACCCCGACCTCATCATCCGCCCGAGCGGGGAAGAGCGTCTTTCGAATTTCCTTTTGTGGCAGAGTGCCTACACCGAATTTGCGTATTTCAATATCCTGTGGCCGGACTTCAAGCCGAAGCACTTGGACGAAGCCATTGAAAAATTTATGGGCAGAAACCGCCGTTTCGGCGGCGTATGACCGACCCCGGCGAAAGGATCTAAACCATGAAGGCAAGAATTATTTCCGGCGTTTTGCTGGTCGCTTTCTTTTTGGCGATCGTTATCTTTAATACTTCTTTTCCGCTGGCGCTGAACATTGCGATCGCGCTGATCTCGGCGGTCTCCGTTTTCGAGGTTCTGAAAGCGCTCGGTCTCGACCGCAAGCTCTTTGTCATGATCCCGAGCATGCTCGCAGCGGCTGCTGTGCAGTTCTTCGAGTTTCAGGACGCAAACCTCGTGATCTACGGCGCGTACTTTGCCTGCATTTTCTGCGGCATGCTGTGGAACCATAAGACTGTGTCCTTCAAGGACGTTGCTGTGGGCATTTCCATGACGGTCATGATCCCGCTTGCGCTGCAGTGCATCGTACTCGTTCGAAGCCTCACGACGGAGCACGGTATTTTCTATGCGCTCATCGCGGTCTTCTCCGCGTGGATCCCGGACACCGGTGCGTTCTTTGCCGGAAAATTCTTCGGTAAGCATAAGCTCTGCCCGAATATCAGCCCGAAAAAAACCGTGGAGGGTCTCATCGGCGGTATCGTGAGCAGCATTCTTATTCTGCAGCTCATCGGCATCGTCTATTCGAACTTCTTCTACGGCGGCACGCACAACGTAAGTCAGCTCGCGCTCCTCATCATCGGTGCGCTCGGCTCGCTCGTTTCCGTGCTCGGCGACTTAAGCTTTTCTCTCATCAAGCGCAGCTGCGCCATTAAGGACTTCGGCAACGTGATCCCGGGTCACGGCGGCATTTTGGACCGCTTCGACAGTGTTATTTTCACTTCGCCGTTCGTTTACTTCGTAGCGCTCCTGCTTCCGTTGATCCCGTACTAAGGGAAAGGTGTAATCTATGAAAAATTTATCTCTGCTCGGTTCTACGGGCTCCATCGGCACACAAGCGCTCGACGTTGTGCGCTGCATACAGAACGAGGGTGAGCACGCCGTACAGGTTACGGCGCTGGCTGCGCACTCGAATATCCGTCTGCTTGAAGAGCAGATCAGAGAATTCAAACCGCACGCCGTTGCGGTTTTTGATTTGGAAAAGGCGAAGCTTCTGAAAATCGCCGTGCAGGACATGGACGTAAAAGTTCTCTCCGGCATGGAGGGCCTCTGCGCACTCGCAGAGCAGCAGGAAGCCGATATCGTCTTAAACTCCGTTGTCGGTATGGTGGGTCTCACCCCGACGCTCACCGCGCTGAAAGCGAAGAAAGAAGTCGCTTTAGCCAACAAGGAGACCCTCGTCGCAGGCGGCGAACTCGTCATGCGCACGGCAAAAGAGAACGGCATCGAGATGCTCCCTGTGGACAGCGAGCATTCCGCGATTTTCCAGTGCCTGCAAGGCATGCATAAAAAGGAAGACCTGAAGCGTATCATCTTAACGGCCTCGGGCGGCCCGTTCTTCGGCAGAACAAAAGCCGAGCTCGAAAAAGTGAAGCCCGCCGATGCGCTGAAGCACCCGAACTGGGATATGGGCGCAAAGGTCACCATCGACAGCTCCACCTTAATGAATAAGGGCCTCGAGTTCATCGAAGCGAAGTGGCTTTTCGATATGGAACCCGAGGATATCGATGTTGTCGTGCATCGCGAGAGCATTGTGCACTCTCTCATCGAATACAAGGATAATTCCGTCATCGCGCAGCTCGGTGTGCCGGATATGCGCATCCCGATCCAGTACGCGCTGACTTTCCCGCGCCGTTTCGAGTCCCCCGTAAAGCAGCTGAACCTTGCCGATTGGCAGAAGCTCACGTTCTTTAAGCCGGACGAAGAGACCTTTACCTGCCTCGGTGCGATGAAGCGGGCGATCGCGAAGGGCGGCACACTGCCCGCAGCCGTAAACGGCGCAAACGAAGTTGCGGTCGCGCTCTTCCTCAAAGAGCAGATCGGCTATCTCGATATCGGCGAGATCGCAAACGCTGTGGTCGACACGTTTAAAGCGGAACCCATCAACTGTGTTGAGGATGTTTTAAATGCGGATGCGGCTGCACGTGCTTTTGTTCAGGCAAAATACTCTAAGTAAGGAGTTATACCATTGAATATAACTTTACAGGGCGTACTGCTCGTTGTTATCGGCGTTCTGCTCTTCGGCTTCATCATCTTCGTGCATGAGTTCGGCCATTTCTTCACAGCAAAGCTCTCCGGCGTTAAAGTCAACGAATTTGCCATCGGCATGGGTCCGAAGCTTTTCTCCTTCACACGCGGCGAAACGAAGTATGCGCTGCGCCTTCTGCCCATCGGCGGTTACTGCGCGATGGAGGGTGAGGATGAAGAAAGCCGCGATCCCCACGCGTTCGGCAGCCGTCCCGTCTGGCAGCGCATCATCGTTGTGGCGGCGGGCGGCATTATGAATATGATCTTCGCTGTTGTTCTCATGGCGGTGCTGCTCTCGCAGCAGAGCGTGTTCGGTTCGGCTGAAATTGCGAGATTTCAGGAGAATTCCGCGCTCGAAGCGGGCGGTGTTCAGGTCGGCGACGTGATCACCGAGATGAACGGCTACAAGATCCGCTCGGATGAAGATCTTTCCTTTGCAATTTCCATGAGCTCCATGAATCTCGACCCCGAGAACCCGGTCATCGACCTTACGGTAAAGAGAGACGGGGAAAAGGTAGAGTTTAAGGGTATGCGCATCAACACGGCGGACCTCGCAGACGGCACAAAGTACATCGTGCTCGGCGTTTACGTTGCGCCCGAAGAGAAAACGGTGCTTTCTGTTTTGAAGCGCTCGTTTACGGATACCTACTCCGCCGCACGCACCGTGCTCTATAGCCTCAAGGGCCTTATCACCGGTCAGTTCGGCATGAACGATATGGCAGGCCCCGTCGGTACGGCACAGGCTGTGTCACAGGTCGCGTCACAGGGTCTTCAGCGCAGCTTCGGTGATGCCGTGAACAACATCATCTACATCATGCTCATCATTTCGGTGAACCTCGGCATTGTGAACCTTTTGCCGCTTCCGGCCCTCGACGGCGGACGGCTCGTGTTCCTTTTCGTTGAGCTCATTTTCAGAAAACCCGTACCCGCAAAGTACGAAGGCTGGGTGCACGCCGCCGGTATGGCGCTGCTCTTAGGTCTTCTGGCGGTCGTCACGTTCAACGATATTCTGCGTATCGTGAGAGGATAGGGTGTATCGCTCGTAAATAAAGTTTTTTCAAAGAGAACTTCGAAAGAGGTTCTCTTTTTTTTGCGTTTGTACTGGCGCTTTGCCTGTGTGTATTATATAATTAAGACAGTATTCGAAATGGAGATGCTTTCGGCAGATCATACCGTGCAGAACGGGCGGATAATATCCGCCCCTACGATATTACAGAAGGTCAGTGTGAAATTCGTAGGGGCGATTATCAATCGCCCGAGAATACAGAAATGCAGCG
>JAZNMV010000128.1:0-5304 GCA_045579885.1 Acutalibacteraceae bacterium
CGGTGGAGATGTCGCCGAGAACCAGTGCCTCAGCAACACGGCCGCCGAGCAGCACGATCAGCTCTTCCTTCATCTCATTACGGCTCTGGTACGATCTGTCTTCACTCGGCAGATGCATCGTGTAACCGCCTGCCATACCACGCGGAATGATGGAAATCTGGTGTACCGGATCCTGTGTTTCGCAGTAGTATGTGGTGATCGCATGACCTGCTTCATGGTAAGCTGTCAGCTTCTTCTCCTTTGCAGTCATAACACGGCTCTTCTTCTCCGTACCGACTACAACCTTAATGGTAGCTTCTTCAATTTCTTCCATAGTGATCGCCTTGCGCTCCTTACGCGCTGCAAGCAGAGCAGCCTCGTTCAGGAGATTTTCAAGATCCGCACCGGTGAAACCGGCTGTGGATTTAGCGATTGTGGAAAGAACAACATCGGGAGCCAAAGGCTTACCCTTTGCATGAACACGCAGGATCTCTTCTCGTCCGCGAACATCCGGGTAACCGACCATGACCTGACGGTCAAAACGGCCGGGACGCATAAGTGCCGGGTCCAGAATATCCGGGCGGTTTGTTGCTGCGATCATAATAACGCCTTCATTTGCACCGAAGCCGTCCATCTCAACAAGCAGCTGGTTCAGCGTCTGCTCACGTTCATCGTGCCCGCCGCCGAGACCTGCACCGCGCTGTCTGCCGACAGCATCGATCTCATCGATGAAGATAATGCAGGGTTTGTTTTTCTTTGCCTTCTCAAACAGGTCGCGCACACGGGATGCACCGACACCGACGAACATCTCAACGAAGTCCGAACCGGAAATGGAGAAGAACGGAACACCGGCTTCACCGGCTACCGCACGGGCAAGCAGCGTTTTACCGGTACCCGGAGGGCCGACAAGCAGAACGCCCTTCGGGATACGCGCGCCAAGTTCGTTGAACTTATTCGGACGCTTTAAGAACTCTACGATCTCACGGAGCTCTTCTTTTTCTTCATCAGCACCGGCAACATCCGCAAAAGTTGTACGGCGCTTTTCATCGCCGAGCTGTTTAACCTTTGCTTTGCCGAAATTCATCTGATTTCCGGCACCGCCGCCGTTCATACGGCGCATCATAAATACCCAGAAAATAATGAGAAGCGCAACGGTCAGCAGAGTCGGGATGAGGCTGACGATCCAGCTTGTTTCTGTCGGACGCAGAACATCCTGAACCATACGGTTCTGCGGATTTGCCTCATTGTACGCCGCAATGTCATCAGCAACGTCGCCGTAGAACAGACTGACATTCGGCACAGTATAGCGGAGTTTAGACTCCTTACCGGTTTCATCGGCTACGGTAAAAGTCATTTCACCCGTACCGAGATCCAGCTTGTAGGCGCTGACCTCGCCATCCTCAAAATAGGCAAGTACATCGGAATACTTCAGTCCCGGCTGATCCGCTTCTGTTCCGCTGAAAAGCATAAACATAATAACGAACAGCAGGATCGGAATACCGAGGTACACGATCAGATTTCGTAAAACTTTCTTATTGTTATTCAAGTTCCGACCTCCCGGAAAAATTAATAATATAGCGAATTATATCGCACAGACCCCTGTGAATCAGCCTCCGTAAACCTCAGGCTTCAGGACACCGACATACGGCAGGTTTCTGTATTTTTCAGCATAATCGAGACCGTAGCCAACGATGAAAGCATCGGGAATATTGCATCCCTTGTATTTTGCATAGACTTCGACCTCACGGCGCTCCGGCTTATCAAACAGTGTGCAGACTTCGATACTTGCCGGATTGCGGTTTTTCAGCATATTTACAAGATAGTGCAGCGTCTTGCCGCTATCGAGGATATCTTCAACGATCACGATATCGTATCCCTCAAGATCAAGGTCGAGATCCTTAATGATCTTGACAACACCGCTTGTTTTTGTACCGGAGCCGTAGCTCGATACGGACATAAAATCAATACGTGCCGGAATTTCGATTGCACGCATGAGGTCTGCCATAAACGCAACAGAACCTTTAAGTACACTGACAAGCAGCAGATTCTTATCTTTATAATCGCGGGTGATCTCTGCGCCGACGCGCTTAACCATTTCCGCAATGGTTTCCTCGCTGTAGAGTACTTCCTGAATATCCTGGAACATTTCGTTTGCCATTTCCCTCTTCCTTTCCCCTTAGGGTCATACCTCATTTTGTACCGCGATCTGTACGCAGAGCTCTTCTGCACCTTCCGCAGCGCCGACCGATTCGATCCAGAGGATCTCACCGTTTACCTCAAGCAGAAGAAGCCGATCCCGGACCGCCTCCGGAATACGAAGCTCATTGAAAAGTTTTTTCAGTGATTTACTCACGCCGCGTTTGCTCGGTCTGAAACGATCGCCGCCACGCCGTGTACGAACCACCGCGGTACTTGCTATTTTATCACAGTCGGAAACGTTATTAAACAACAAATTATGAACTTTCCCACTGTTTTTTTCATTTTCTGTAAACTTTTTGAAAACTGTCAAAATTCTTCCATCAGGAAGATGTGCACATCCGTTTTTAAGCTCCGCATATACCGGATTTGCCTCATCGGTTGTAACAGTCAGCATATCCTGAGCAGCCGTAAGCTGTACATGCCCGGGAAGCGATACACTGCCGCCGAAAAGCGCACACTGTTCTGCCACTGAAATATGCTCATAGCTCATTCTGCCCAAACTATGCAAAAGACATTCGAGCGCTGCACGCAAAACCGCAGGATGTGCTGCACGAAGTACGGAAAGCGCCCAGCCCCATTCGGTCTCTGCATCTTTCAAAAGCTTTTCTGCTTCTTTCTGCATAAAATCATTCTGCAGTGAAAGTGTTTGTGTAAATCGCGAGACAGCCTCTGTCAACTGCGGATTAACGGATTTAAGCTCCGGAATCACCAGATGACGCAAACGGTTTCTCGTGTATTCGGTCGTGAGATTTGTAGAATCCACAACAAACGAAAGTCCGAAATATTCACACAGGAATTCGACCTCCGCTCTTGAAACAAACAACAGAGGCCGGTAGATATTATCTCTTTGAACAGGAATACCGCATGCACCGCGCGGACCCGTACCGCGAACGATATTCATCAGAACGGTTTCCGTATGATCATCTGCATTATGTGCCGTTGCAATACATCCGCTTTCTCCGGCAATTTCAGAGAACACTTCGTACCGTACACGTCGCGCACATTCTTCCGTTCCTTCTCCTGTGACTTTCGAAGTCGCAGGGATATCTTTTTTCAACACAGAGAGTTGCAGATTGTGGAAAGAGCAAAACGTTCGAACAAACTCTTCATCACGGTCAGCTTCTTCGCCACGAATACCGTGATTTACATGCACCGCATGCAGACGCTGTGCACCGTAACGCAACAAGAGCAAATATGTCAGCAGAACAGAATCAGCACCACCGGAAAGACCGATAACGATTTTTCCGTCTTCCGGAAAATCATACCGGACTTTCTCAAGGAGCAGCTCAGCCCTCACGGCGCACGACCTCCTGCGATGTAAAGCGCATGAACTCACCCTGCCAGTGCAGCGGTACATTCTTAAGCTCACCGTGACGGTTCTTTGCTACGATACATTCTGCACGGTTCTTATCAACTTCCTCCGGCGACTTCGCTTCGTTCGAATAGTACGCATCACGGTACAGGAACAGAACGATATCCGCATCCTGTTCGATAGAACCGGAGTCTCGAAGGTCGGAAAGTACAGGGCGGTGTTCCTGTCGCTTTTCACCCGCACGGGCAAGCTGTGCAAGTGTTACAACAGGAATATTGAGTTCCTTTGCCATGATCTTAAGGCTTCGTGTGATCTCGGAAATTTCCTGTACACGGTTATCGATGCGCTGCGCACTGTTCATCAGCTGCAGGTAGTCGATCATAACAAGGTCAACATCTTTAAGACGGCGAATTTTCGCCTTCATTTCCGGTACTGTGATACCGGGTGTATCGTCAAGGTACAGATCTGCCTTCGAAAGAAGATCGCCGGCTTCAACAAGACGGGTCCATTCATTTTCCGAAAGCTCGCCGGTACGCAGCTTTGTACCGCCTACCATGGCTTCGGAAGAAAGCACACGGGACGCAAGCTGTTCCTTCGACATTTCGAGCGAGAAAAACGCTACACGCTTACCCGATACCACACTGACATTGCGGGCAATATTCAGCGCAAACGCAGTTTTACCCATACCGGGTCGCGCACCGAGAATGACAAGGTCCGAACGGTTTAAACCGGTGATCGTATTGTCGAGATCACGGATACCTGTAGGAATACCGCGATAAAGATCTTTATCCGGTGAATTGAGACGGTCGAGACGTTCAAACGTATCAAACAGAACTTCGCTTAAGCGTTCCAGACCCGCAACAGCTTTGCCGCGGCGAATATCAAATATGCGCTGTTCCGCAGAATCCAGAAGGAGCGAGGTCTCACCCGCACCCTCTGTAGCATCGTTCAAAATGCCTCTTGCCGCATGGATCAGCATACGAACATCAAATTTATCGCGAACGATCTTACAGTATTCCTCAATATTGGAAATACTCGGCACGAGCTGTGCCAGCTGCATCAGATATACTTTGCCCGTACCCTCGTCAAACGTATCCTCATCACGCAAACGCTCAAGCAGAGTGACCAGGTCGACCGGCTTGCCTGCTGTAAACATTTCAAGCATCGCACCGTAAATTGTACGGTTATTGACCTGATAGAAATATTCGGCACGCGGAAGCATCTCTGCAACAATTGTAAGACAGGACGGATCAAGCAGCACCGCACCGAGTACGGATTGCTCCGCCTCCGCGCTGAATGGCAGTACCATGCCGGGCACCGCCGATGTATTCAGTTCAAAATGCGTGTCCGACATCAGGACCACAGCCTTTCATGAATTTTAAACGGTAATTAAGCCTCTGTAACAGATACGGACATCTTAGCAGTGATACCGGAATACAGCTTAATTTCAAACTGATAGGTACCGAATGCCTTAATATCGGCGGAGAGATTGATCTTACGCTTGTCGATCTCAACACCGAACTGCTTCTTGATCTCCTGTGCGATTTCCTTTGCGGTTACAGAACCGAAAAGTCTGCCGCCCGTACCGGACTTTGCAGTGATGCGTACGATCTTGTCCTTAAGCTCATTCGCAGCCTTCTGTGCTTCTTCGGTCTCGGTCTTGATCTTATAAGCCTTGGAAGCTTCAGCATTCTTCAGCTCATTCATAACCTGTGCATTTGCTTCCTTTGCGAGCTTGCGCGGCAGAAGGAAATTACGTGCGTAACCCTCAGCAGCGTTGATCAGTTCGAAGTCGGAGGCCAAGCGGTCTTAGG
>JAZNMV010000129.1:0-1599 GCA_045579885.1 Acutalibacteraceae bacterium
AAAGATATCTTACTGTTCAGAATGGCATCCGCCATGCGGTTTCCGGTCTTGATGACCGTCTCTACAGTGGAGAGGTCGGTTTCGAGTTCATCGAGATACTTACGAATGGCATCAATATCGCCGTTTGCGGCGTAGACCTTCAGAAGCTGAATGTGGCTGCGGTAATCATGCCGCCAGCCGCGCATCTTCCGGTACATGTTATCCACTTCGTTGTAATGGATGTTGATAAGCTCCCGCTGATATGCCGCAATACGCTTATCGATCCACTTAGAAAACAAACCCATAGTAATCCCTCACTCAAAGCCGCTCGATAATGGCGCGGTTCAATGCATCGTACACGCCGCGCGGCAACTGCAAAACCGTACCGTCTTCCAAATATACATCCGTCTTCGACACGCGGCGGATGCAGCTAAGATTCAAAATCAGCGAACGTCCCGCACGGAAGAACCTATTGTCGAGTTCCTTTTCCATAGCACCGAGGGTTCTCTTTACGGTATAGTCTTCTCTCGCATGGACCGTCACATAATTCTGCCGCACATCCATATAGCGGATCTCGTAGAGCGGCACACGGACGGTCTCCCCTGCGCACTCCAAAAAAACCGTTTTTTCCCGGCTTTTCAGTTTAGAAACGGCGCGGTCTAATACGGAAAAGAACTTCTCCTTATTCACAGGCTTCATCAGGTAATGCAGTGCCGAAACTTCATAGCCCTCTGCGATGTAATCCGAATAACCGGTCACGAAAACGATCTGCACCGTTTCGTTTGTCTTGCGAATCTCCTTTGCAAGCTCCACGCCGCTTTTCCCGGGCATTTCCACGTCTAAAAGCAGAATATCACAGGTCTTATCATCTTCATAATGGAACAGGAATGCCTCTGCGGAGTCAAAACTCTCCATGCGCAGCGTATGCCCACTATGTTTTCCCCACTGAGCGGTCAACTCTGTTAAAAACGCAGCATCCTCCGCGCTGTCATCACAAACGATGATCTTATATTCCATGTGGGCACCTCACTTCCGCTCCTGATATACCTGTATTCTATATCAAATTTCCTTCGTTGTCAAAATATCTTCGGCGCACGGCAAAAGGAGTATGGTGCGCTATGCATCATACCCCTTAAATTCACTCACGGAAGTCGGAAATGCTATTCCTTTATCCTACGTTCCATATGCTCATAGGTTTCATGCACGATTTCTTCAACCGTCATTCCATAAATTTCCGCCTGAAAACACTTACTAAACATTTCCTCAAGCATTACGGTAAGCTCCGCTCTGAAATTCGCAGCAGTGATTTGCTCGCGTACCTTACAGAATGCTTCGAAATTTTCAGCGGTCATATACTTGTCATAGTTGATCGGTGCAGATTCGGTGAGCAGCTCCTCGTTCATCGGAGCCGAGGCGCCAAGTATCTCGAAGTACAGAGAGCTGTTAGCCTGAAAATCCTTATTCATAATCAGATCGATCACTTTAAACGCGTCTTCCGGCCTCTTCGTATTGCGGCTGACTGCCGCACACGTTCTAATGTACGCCGTAATGCCGCCGTCCATATTATAGAGCGGCAAAAGTGTCGCAGACTGATTATACGTATTTACTGAAAGCTTGCTG
>JAZNMV010000130.1:0-20624 GCA_045579885.1 Acutalibacteraceae bacterium
TTTTCACCGAATACCTCCCGGCTCATTTCAGTAAATTGGTTTAACAGTGATTCGTAATACATCATATACTTTACCTTCTAAATCAAATCAACCGAAGAATTCTCCAACACATTCGGCAGCAAGGTATAAATACTGCAGCCACAGAGTGCATCAAAATATTTCTTTGTGTTCATAAACGCTTTCCATTTCTCTAAAATGAACGGTGGCAGACCATGACGCAGTGCTACATCAACTAAGCGTTTTTCCATAATACACGCGCCATTCGGTAGGGAGATCGCATCACATAACTGAATAAGGACATCATAATTATCATATTTTGTGGTTTCCAAAAACTTTTTTAAGAACTCAGTTTGCTCAGAAGTGCAATCGCGCTTTCCGATAAATGTATCAACATCTTTAATCGGGAATGAGTGTGTTAAACAAATACGCGCAACTTCCGGTTCTCCGAGATGCATCATATACTCATAACCGTCAAAAGCATGTAATATCCCTTTGATTCCCGCTCTTCGTCCGATATCATGCAGCAGCCCCAGTACGTATGCCTTGTCCGCATCCATCCCCGGAACCTTTTCAGCGATCAGTTTCGCGTTACGTGCAACTGATTCACTGTGTTGTTCCCATGGACCGGGCGTCATTGCCGCTGCGATCTTTAATTCTCGTTCTGCTTCGAGTGGTGTAAGCACGTCCCCTTCTCCTTTCAAAAAGCAATGAACTGTACATGGATCGGTACAGTTCATCAAGATTTTGTTTGTAATAGCCTGTTTTTACTTTCTCAACTTCTGACAGTACTGTGTACAGAGCTTATCCGTGCACGAAGCACACTGCAGCGCCTGGTTCGTTTTTTCCCAAAAACGCTCCGGGTGCAAAATCGTGCAAATTTCCCATACAAGCCATACGATCACAGCAAGCAGAAGCAGTGAAGATGAGAAGAAACTGCCGACAAACAGCATGGGGGTAAACATCATGAGATGGTCCCAGTTAAAAATACGGCAGGTCGTGCAGCAGCGGTTTTTCATAATAAGGCGGAACGGACACCAGATCAGCACGCAAATAAGGTCGCAGACATAAAAAGCCGTGCTGATGAGGAAAACGATCGGCGCAGAAATCACTTGAGTACGATACAGCACACTGATAACAAAAATGAGAGCGAACCAAATCAGCATAACGAGGTAGGCAGATTTTGCCGTAGAAATCGCATGCTCCTTAATCGCACGGACACTGATCTTATCTAAAATCGGCTGAAAGCGCTGACGGAAATGCTTCTGTGACCCCAGCGGAATATGTTTTTTCGCAGGAATGAGCTGCTGTACCATATCGATGATCCAAATCACCCAAACAATATGCAGAGGAGAAAATTCACTGAAAAAAGCATTGCCGTGAAGTACATTGAAATATTCCGGTTTCACGATATACAGAACGATCATCGTGATAAAAATCAGAATGCGCGCCACAAGCCGCACAAAATAAGCACGGCGAATTTTCGACATTGGTTCCTTTTTTAGTGCTACTTCTTGGTTTTGCATCAGACAACGCCCTTCTGCAGCATAACATTCGCATAAACGGCAGCCTCACCGGTCGCAATGATCGCATATGCCTTTTTAGCTTCTTCATAGAACGCAAAACGCTCGATGCTGCCCACAGTTTCCGCTCCGCGTTCATCATAACGGGAAATGATCTCTTTGTACTCATCCCAAATCGGTGTTTCGATCTTACCTACATCTCGGTCCATAAGCGCCATGAGCTGCACAGGCTGCTCTACATATGTATCAAGCGGAAAGACCTGCAAAATAGCATCGAGCAGCTGCGGGATACCGTGGCCGTCCATACGGATGACGATCGTATTTTTACCCATGGAAACCGCCGGGAAGTTACCGTCTGCAATAACAATGCGGTCACCATGTCCCATTTCGCACAGAACCTTTAAAAGCTCGGGCGACAAAATCTTCGGAATTCCTTTTAACATAAAAACGCTCCTTTTAAAGCAAAACTTACAAATCTAAAAATACATATAAATTATACCATAGGTCTTCGCCGTTGTCACGAAAACTTTGCATGAAAAAAGCGCGTCGCAAAACGCAGCGCGCCCATTTCGGTTTATTTTCTGAAGCTGATGGTGAAACCCTTTAATATTTCCTTCGCAAGCGAGATCTCTTCATCGCCCGGCTGTTCAAAATTCTCCGTATATTCCATACCGGCTAACGGATATTTCGCACCGGCCATTTTATTGTAGAGTAAAAACTCCACGCTTGGCGGTGTCGGCGCTTCCGAAAGAAAATCTGCCAGTTTCCGCAAATTATCTTCGTCCGTATTCACGTCCTTGATGAACGGCACACGGAAAATGTACGGCACACCGGACTGCATCAGCATACGGGCATGCTTTAAGATAACCGTATTATCAGCTCCGGTATACAGCTTGTGTCTCTCCCCGTCCATAACCTTAAGGTCAAAATACACGAGATCTACCCGTTCGAGTATTTTCTCAAAATCTTCCGTGGAACCGAAACCGCTCGTTTCTACCGCTCTGTGCAGAGATGCTGTATGATCCAATAGCTCACAAAGGAAATCGGTCTGCATAAGCACTTCACCGCCGCTGAAGGTAACGCCTCCGTCCTTTAAGATAGGACTGAACTTCAAAATGTGTTTTGCAAGCGCCTCACTGTCCCATTCTTCGCCGCAAATACGGATCAGTCCACGCGGACAGGTGATAATGCATTTTCCGCATAGCTTGCAATTTTCCGTATCAGGACAGACCTCCCGGCATGCCCCGCAGCCGAGACAACCGTTCGGACTGTGCACGATCTGCTTTTTTGCGGAAAGGCCCTCAGGATTATGACACCATCTGCAGCGCAGCGGGCAGCCTTTAAAGAACACATTCACACGGATACCCGGCCCATCATACAATGCAAATTCCTCTATGGAAAAAATGAGACCTTTCATTAAATCTCCTTATATTCTACACGGCTCAGAACCTGATCCTGATAGCAGCGGTCAAGCTCTACAAAATGGCCGCTCCAGCCCCACACACGTACGATGAGATCCTGGTACTTTTCTGGCTCAAGCTGTGCAGCACGCAATTTTTCCGCATTGACGGAATTCAGCTGCAGCTGATGACCTCCCGCAAGGATGTATGCCCGGACAAGCTGAGCTACCTTACTTACACTCTGCTCATCCTTAAAGACGGAATCATGCAGTTCAAGTGTCATCGGGCCGCCGTTTGATGTGCGCTTCAGCGCATCACACGAGAAACCGAGCAGCGCGGAAAGCGGACCCGCCTTTGTAAGGAACAGCGACGGCGAGAAGTTTGCCGGGAGATATTCACCGGCATCGCGGCCGTCCGCCGTTGCAGGAAGATCTCTCGAATGCCATACATAGTACATCGCAGAACCCGTACCGGCACGGACAATACCGCCGCGTTCATTTTTGAGATCCTGTACCGCATCGGCAAAGATATGCAGCAGACGGTTGCCAATCTCGTTCGCGCTGTCATCGCGTCCCATCTTTTCGGCTTCGTTGCGCAGAATCCAGCGAAGTTCCTTATCTTCTTCAAAATTATTCGAAAGGCCTTTAAGCAGGCGATCCTTCTCGATCTTGCCGGTACGGAAGATCATACTGTCCACCGCTGCAAGTTGGTCGGCTGCACAGGACAGACCGGTGCCGTGGAAACCGATATTATTGTACTTTGCACCGGCACTGATGTCTTTACCTTCATCGGCACAGTTACCCATGAGCAGCGACAGGAGCGGTGCGGGTTCAAGGTGCAGATTTTTAACAACGGAAGCCATTTCAACGGAACGGTTTGTGATCGCTTCTTTCACATATTCCATGATCTCTTCCAGAGAATTGCAGTCCGAGAGATGTGCTTCGATCACATCATGCACGATTTCTGCAAGCGGGACACCGTTGATGTTCGGAATATCCATCGCATTTTCCGGCACGATGAATTCCCAGCACGCCGCTATCGCGTAGTTTCTCGCATCTTCCGGCGCATAACCCCAGTATTCGAGACACGGAATTACCACATCATCGTTTGCATACTGCGGGAAACCGAGACCGATCTTCGTCAGTTCCGTTGCAAGCTCATAAATTTCAAGCGGTGTATTTTTGTCAACACGCAGATTGACCTTCGGGTCGATCTGGCGCACTTCTCGCGCTGCAATCAAAGCAAGCTCCGTGATCTCATTAATAGCACAGGTGCCGTCTCTCAGCTGACCGCCAAGCACGAGGCTCTGTCCGTTATCGCCCCATGCAAGGCTGTAGTAGAGGTCGGAGTCCCAGTTGAAGGAAAGGAAGAAATCTTCGATTTTCTCGAGCGCGCTCTCTTTCGTTTCAATGCCGTTTTCGATATCGTGCTTATAAAAGGGCAGCAGCCACTGGTCGAAACGTCCGACCGTATTGTGGTAGCAATCGCTTGCCCACACGGCAAAATGCAGAATACGGAACACCTGAAAAGCTTCTGCCATAGTTTTGGCACCGTAACGGATCGCATAGGACAGCGCTTCTCCGGCTTCCGGCTTGCCGCTTTCCGCAATGGCAGCGGCATATCTGTCCGCAAAAGCTTCTACGATGTCGATCGTCTCACCGGCAAACTTGACAAACTCTTCGTCTGCACGCTGACCGTTCAAAAGTCGGGCACGGCGGCCTTCGAGACCTTCGGTAAGAACGGTTTCGACCGCCCAGGAAAGATTTGTGACCTTACCCTTTTCGTGGACATAATGTGTTTTCTTGATCTCCTCGAGTTCTTCTTCGGAATAGATATCCGGAAAATACTCGATGGTGCGCAGACCGTATACCTCTGTATTCGGCAGCAGAACCGGCTGCTCCAATTCCAAAAACAGCTTGAGACGAAGCGTATGGCGCTCCATATATGTAAGATCACGGTTTCTGATTTGCGGCAGGATCACACGGAGTTCTTCTTCCGTCAGCTTACGGCGATGTACTCTGTGTTCTCTGTTTTCCAGACAAGCAATCAGCTTCTTAATTCTTTCTGTCATATAGATCACACTCCAAAAGTTCTATAGTCAATCAGCATACGTTACTTCAACGATATCCATGCCAAATCCCGGCACACGGATTTTGAACGAATGATCGTCCGGACGGTTGATGGGATAGCACTCCGGCTTTGTTACGTAATAGAGAGATTTGATCGGGCGCTTAGTATGGATCACCGGACTTGCATACCAGTACTCCTCATTATCGATGAACAGACGAGAAGTATTTTCGGAGGTTACGACCTCATTTACATGGCATGCACCGTAGTCATCGGTAATAAGAGGCAATTCGGAGATCTTGTTGATATATGCCGCAACACGGTCAACAAATTCACTGTCAACATCCATAAAGGTCAGGCTGTCCGTCCAAATCGCACCGTGCGGATCAACAACATCCTTAAGCGGCACCGGTTCGATGGATACATCTGGCAGAGCAGAAAACCCGATCTTTCCGTTTTCCATAAGGCCGAGATACAGTACCTCGCCGCCGTTATATGCTTTAACTTTTTCAAGCTCATCTTCGTCAAGCAGCGCCGGGTTAATAACCAAAACGGTCCCCTTCACCGCATCCAGATTTTCAATGCGGGTGATCTTATGTACAGCCGCACCGCGGGAAAGCAGTTCTGCGGTCCATTTTCCGTTATACCAAAGTCGGCTGTCGATGAGTGCTTCGAGTTCCTTTTCGCACTTTTTGTCGGACCAGACTACGGTCACGCCGCAGACATCTTTTACATTCTCTGTGAATGCGTTGTCCCACATCATACGAAGGAGATTCCAGTCCTGCGCCTTCAAGCCGTCACCGAGGCAATAGTGCGGCCCGTTTGTAGTGGGTACGAATTTACCGTTCTGATCGATATAGTAATTATTCAGGTTGACTGCTACAGCACGCTGCATTGCGGTCGGCATATGATGCAATACGTCCCACTGCTCCAGCGTATCACGAATCATGCAAAGCGGTGTGAGCTTCAGCTTCGGCAAACAGGCACGCAGCTGAAGCATATTCGATGCAAACTCATAGTGAATGAATTTTCGGCGCGGATGTCCCATTTCAAAGCTGTTGTCATCATGAGAGAGGAAGAATAAGTCCGCAGCAACGTCTTCTACGATGAATGAATCCGCACCTGCATTTTCGAATGCTTTATAGTCCGCACCATAACGGTAAATCGCTTCGATCGGCCCCTTTGTCCATGCGCTGTTAAAAGCAGCCTTTGCACCGGTGCTGTTTATGGCTTCAATAACATGTGCCATAAAATCAGACCAGTGTTTACGGTAGAATCTGATCCATTCCGGACGGTGATTCTTAAAAATAAACTCTGCTGTAGACGGGATATCCGTACAGGACACCGGCGGTGTAATATTATATTCCTTAAAGAAGCGGGATGTGGTCTGCTCCGAGTAATCTGCATCCTGCAGCGACCTTCTCGGGCTTGACACACCGTCTGCTACCTGAATACCGTCGAGCTGATAATCGCAGATCACTTTTTTCAGCTGACGGATATACACCTCTTCAAGCGGCGTGCTGTCTGCAAAGTGATTCAACATATGAAGACTATCCGTGTGGCTGCCGTCTCTCGGCACAACACGCAATTCGGGATGTTCATCAAGATAGCGTACCGGTTCTTCATCGAGCTCCGTTTCAAAATCAAACATACTGATATACACCTGTACACCGCGGCTGTGAAGCTCACGGACAAGTCCTGCCATCTGCAGGTTTGTCCAATCCTGCCGCTTGCGGTCATCGTTTCCTGCATGTCCGCTGTAAGAGCACGCATACAGCGGAAGACGGTATTCTTCTTCCATCCCCTTATGCGTCAGGACAAAGCAAATACTCGTCAAATGAAAAGACACCATATCCGGAATAAATCCTGTTTTTTCAAGAAAATCACTTACACCGTAATCGGGCAGGGTATTGTCAAAACCAATTAATTCGATCCAAATGGAGTTACGAAAACCCTCATGCTGCTTTCCAAAATAAATATCATGATAACCGTACATTACAGCTTCCTCCCTATATACCCAGAACACTTAGGTCTTATATATTTATTATAAACCTACAATCGAAAAAAGTATTTGCACGTTTTTCCCAAGTTTCGTCCCTTTTCTTTAGATATTTATACAATAGCCAAAAGATATCCCTCTCAGTTTTTATTTTATACCGAAAACAAATACTGTATATAGCGGCAAAAAGCTTGACTTTTCGCAACACCAATGTATACTTATAAAAAACATCTCAATACTATATAATTTAGGAGGATTAGTATGGACGTAGGTATTTTATCCATTGTTCCAATTGTGCTGACCATTGCTTTGGCCATTTGGACACGCAATGTCATCCTGTCGTTGTTCACCGGTCTGCTGTGCGGCGCTTTGATCATCAGCAGCGGTAACCCGGTAGCGGCTCTGACATCAACAATCGGAGAGTATATCATTCCCCGACTGCTCGATAGCTACAACGCCGGCATCATTGTTTTGCTTGTGTTCATCGGCGGTTTCGTTACACTGCTCGAAAAATCCGGCGGTGCCGAAGCTTTCGCAAGAAAAGTAGCAAACTTCATCGACACAAGATGCAAAACACAAATCGCAGCATGGATCGGCGGTATTTTGGTTTTCTTCTCCGAACTCGGCACCCCGATGATCGTCGGACCGATCTTCGCACCGATTTTCAAGAAAATGAGAATCTCGAAAGAGAAACTGGCTTGGATCCTTGACTCAACTGCATCTCCTGTTTGCGTTCTGATCCCGTTCATCGGCTGGGGCGTGACATCCATGGGTCTCATTCAGGCGGAATTTGATAATCTCGGCATCACCGCAATGTCCGACTGGACTGCTTTCTGCAGCGCGATTCCATATCAGATTTATCCGATCCTCTGCCTCTGCCTCGTTCCGCTTGTCGCATTCTCCGGAAAAGAGTTCGGCGCAATGGCAAGAGCTGAAAAGAATGCCCGCAAGGGTATCTTCTCCGCGCTCCCGAATGAAGACGTACCGAAGAAGGATATGCTGACAAACAATAAGGTTTCTCCCCTTGTCGTTATCATCCCGCTCGTAGTTCTTTTCGTTACACTGTTCGGTATTCTGGCTCCGAAGGGCTTCCCGGTAAAGCAGGTTCCCGGCGGAGAATTCCGAATTGCTCTGATCAGCGGCTATCTGCTTGCAGCTGTAACCATGATCCTTCTGATGAAATTCTACAAGGTCATGCCTATTAAGAAGGGTATTTCTACATACCTCAAAGGCTGCAGCAAACTGTTTGACTGCATCGTTATGCTGATCCTTGCATGGGGTCTCAGCACCGTAGGCGATATTCTCGGCACTTCCGAATTCATCGTTTCCGTTGTACAGGGCACAATCCCGTACTGGCTCGTACCTTCCCTTGTCTTCCTCATCGGCGCGATCATGTCCTTCGCAACCGGTACATCCTGGGGCACATTTGCGATCGTTATGCCGATCGCGATCCCGATGGCTTACCACCTCGATGCAAGCCTGATCGTAACTATCGGCGCTGTTCTTTCCGGCGGTCTCTTCGGCGACCACTGCTCGCCCGTATCCGACACAACTATTCTCTCCGCATCCGGTGCAAACTGCGAGCTTATGAACCACACATGGACACAGCTTCCGTATTCCATTCTCTGCGCCGCAGTTGCATTTGTCGGTTTCATCGCAGCTTCCGTCACAGAGAGCGTGATCGTTACAGTTCTTTGCGTAGCTGTTATGACAGCGGCTTACCTTGTTCTCGCAAAATTCAAGGGTGTTAAGATCGAGAATCTCAGCATCAAGAATATCGACGAGCTCGAAAAAGAAGGTCAATAACTACAATAACATTAAACGCGCATGCAGCGTATCACTGCATGCGCGTTTTCATATCTCCAAATGTTTTCACAGTTGGATACGAAAGGATCCGCAACAATATTTACAGCGCAGCTCACCTTGACAGCCAGTTCTCGGTCATTATGCTTTTTGCAATGCGCTTATACTGTACGCGCTGTGTCTTGACCTTATACAGCAGGCAGCAGCAAAGAATTCCATACCCTTACAACGCAAAAGGACCACCTCAAATGAGGTGGTCCTAAATTTTCACTTAAGCAGTTCTTCTCTTCTTAACGATAAAGAGGATTACCAGAACAAGGATTGCCAGGAGGCCGATGCCACCAATTACATACGGCATTGCAGAGGAATTATCTTCTGCTGCGTCAAGCGGCTTATCTGCCAACGGAACTTCATCTTCTTCGATGATCTCAACTTCTTCGCTCGGAGCGGAAGATTCTTCAGATTCTTCAACTTCACCGGTTGCCTCAGAAGCTTCTTCGCTGCTTTCTTCCGTTGCCGGTTCTTCTGCAGTTTCATCTTCCTCAGTCTCAGTTACTGCGCCGGGTGTTGTTGTACCGGGAGTAGTATTCTGTGTACCGGGTGTTGTTGTCTGCTGATCTTCAGATTCTTCTGTCTCAACAGTTGTATCTGTTGTGCCACCGGGAACAGTCGGCTGAGAGGTTTCACCCTGATTCGTCTCATTCTGATCTGTGTTTGTACCCGGAACATAGATGATATCATTGTTCTCTACCTTAATGGAAGCATCGCGGTAGTAGATCTCGTAACTCTTCTGTGCGTCGTTGTACTTATGAACTGTATCACCGTTCTGGCCGTTCAGAAGGATATACTCCTTACCGCCAACTTTCAGAGTCTTCGGAGCAGACTCAAATGTAACGGAAGAGTTGACCTTAACGACCTGTGTCTCAGTGGACAGAACCTTATTATCGTTTACACAGATGTATCTCATGCTTACTGCATAAGATTCCGGATTCTTCTCGAGCTTAGCAGCGTAGTACAGATTATAGGTCTTGGTGGTATCACCGTAAGCGTGAACAACCTTGCCCTTGCTGTTGCCCTGGCCTGCCAGCACCTGATAAGTTACACCGGACTTTTCGATGTAGTTCTTGGAACTGATGTCGTAAGTGAACGGAGCGCCGTCGGGCTCAACTGTAGCAATTACAGTATCCAGGACTTTTCCTGTTTCCTGATCTACAAGATTAATGGTTACCTGATATGCTGCAGTCTCACCGGAGAGTACATACTTTACGGTATATGTCTTGGTTTCTGCATTCGCATAATCGTGTGCGATTTCGGAAACCTGGCCTTCAGCCAGTACGTATGTCTTAAGACCGACTACGTAGGTTGCCGGAAGCTCTACTGTTGCTGTAGTGCCAACGTCAACACTCTTCTTAATTGTATGAAGCTTACTGCCGTTTTCGTCTACCAGGTTAACTGTAATGTCATACGGAAGCTGTGCTGCCGGAGCCTGCTTTGCATACTCAAATGTGTATGTGCTCTGAACATTCTCGTATGTTACATCATAGGAACCGATACCTTTCAGTGCATAATTGCTGCCGTCCTTTGTGTAAGTAGCCGGAGCACTGATTGTTGCAGTGTCACCGTAGTTCAGTACCTTTGTCTCTGTGTAAAGAACTGCGTCAACATCATCTACATAGTTGATTGTAACGTTCTTGGAAGACTTAGCAACCTTTGTGTATCTGATGATCTTATCGCCTTCACCATAACTAATGAGGACGGAAGGACTCTCGGTATGATACTCAAATTCACCTTTATCGATCACAGCCTGTGCATTGTAAACAACCTGCGGCTCATTGAACTTACTGAGCTTAACTCGATTGCTTCCCAGGTCTTTACCATCATCGCCAACACATGTAACGTCCACCCAATAAGCTGTAGTAGAGTCAGCGATCGCAAAAACTCCAGAAGCAGGAGCAGCAACAGCAAGTGTTACAACATCGCTGCTGGCAAATTCCAGTGTTTTTGTACCAACACCAATCGAGCCGGAACCAATTGCTGCACCGCCGACAGTTGCGCTATACTGAGCTTCTACGTTCGTGGTTACCTCACACGCCTGCTTGTTTACACTGTCTGTTACGAGCGGTGTGATAGTTACTGTGGGCACTTCCGCCGCAGATACTGTTTCAGCGCCTACGGTAACAATACCGAAGCACATAATCAATGCAAGTACGAGCGAAAATACTCTTTTTGTTAAATTCTTCATGGTCTCTCTCCTTTGCCAGAATTATATGATAGGTAACTACTTTTTTCATTACCTATCATATATGTTCTGAATTACACGCGTGTCACACAAATTCTCGAAAAATACTCATATTATGTCTTTTTTTTAATTTTTTTCAACAGAACCATGAGTATTGCCATAGAATTCAGCATCGCGAACAGCCAAATAGCCATATTTGTGCTGTCACCGGTCTTCGGTGTTTCTTCCGGCTTGGGAGTCGGTGTGGGTGTAGGTGTGGGTGTGGGTACCGGTGTCGGGGTCGGAGACGGTTCAACTACGATAACGGTCGGCTTATAGATGCCTGCGTCCCAAGTCATATCACTGTCACCAACATTCAGGAAGAATGTGGAGGTGTAGTAATAATCCCCATTCTGACGGGTCGCATTGGAGTCGAGTGCAGCATCATCGCCGGCTCTGGATACGGTTACGATCCACGGCTCACCCAGACCGAAAGCGATGCGATATCTACCGGGCTGCAGACCCTTGAAGATATACTTACCGTCCTTATCGGTCTTGGTTGTTGCAATAACTTCCCAATTCTCTTCATTCCAAACATCATCGGAATCGCAGCGCTCAAGGATAACTTCGATTCCTTCAACACCCTTTTCGTTCTTATCCTGGATGCCATCCTTGTCGTCGTCATACCATACATAGTCGCCGACTTCGCAGAGGCCATCCTTATAGTACAGACCTGCGTCGATGGTCAGATCGTCTTCGCCGTACGGCGGCTTTACTTCGCTTGTGAAGTAGCCGTATTCAACGTCGAGTTCAGGCAGAGCGTTGGAGTCTTCTGCTCTGTTCTCGCCGATGTTATCGCCGGTCAGTTCAACTGTCAGCGGGATCGCAAAGGCTACACGATACTGTACATCGTAATGATCGCTACTCTTCAGACCTTCGAACAGGTAGAGACCGTTCTCGTCTGTAGTAGTAGTTTCAATTGTTGTCCATTCACCGTCACCCAGCTTCTGCTGCAGCGTTACGGTGATATCCTTAACAGGCTTTTCGTCTTCATCCTGGATACCGTCGCGGTCAAGGTCTTCCCATACATAGTCACCGATCGAGCTGACGAGGTATGCACCTGCATCATGTGTAAGATCAGCTGTATCTACAGGCAGCTCAATGATATCTGTGAAGCCGCTGTTCAATGTGGAATCATCAAAGAACTTGGTTTCGGAATCGTGCAGGTAATCACCTACGCCTTCCTTCACACCGATATACTTATCCGGATAATCGAAATGTACCTTGTAACGTCCTGCTTCGAGGTAATCGAAGAAGTAGCGTCCATCCTCACCTACAGTCTGCTGACCGATCGGCTCCGGATTCAGAGAACCGTCTTCATTTACCTGATACAGAGTTACTACCGTGCCCGGCAGCGGAATGCCGTTGGCAGTTGTTTCTTCATTTACTTCTGTCGGAATACTCTGTGTATCATTGTAATCCTGATCATCGAATACGAAGCCGCCAATTGCGCTGTATACAGTCAAACCTGCGTCCCAAGTCATATCATCTTCTGTAAGATGGATGACCTCTGTATACATTACCTGATCGTCTTCACCCTTTACAAAGGCTGCGTCGGAGTCTGCACCGTTGGAACCGGCATCGTTTACAGTAAACGCATATTTGGTTGTGTAGCCAGTCTGCTTATCAACTGTAGAGATGTCGAACTCAACTACATAGTAACCCTTCGGCAGATCAGTGAAGCAATAGTAACCGTCCTGACCATCCTTTGTGTCTGTAAGCTGTGTTCTGTAAGGCTCCTTACCGTTAATGGTATCCTCAGCGGAATCGAGCTTATACAGGTTAACGGTTGCACCGTTAACACCGGGCTCACTCTCATCCTGAATACCGTTCTTATTGTAATCTACCCATACATAGTCACCGAGGTTGACGAGCTTTACATAACCGGCATCAATTGTCGGGTTAATTTCACCCTGCAGCTTGCCGTTTTCATCCAATGTCAGTGCCAATGTAATCGGAACTGCGACCCAATCGCCGTTTTCATCCTCGATAAAGGTTGCACCCGCAAGGCCCTGTTCATTGATATTGGAATCAACTGCTCTGTCCTCACCTGCTTCACGGATCGTAGCCGAATAACCTTCCGGAATACCAAACTCAACCAGATATTCGTAGTAAGTATTACCAATATAATCCGCAGGATCCTTAGAGCCTTCTGTCTTGCCCGGTTCCAGATAGTTACAGGGCAGTTCGTCAAACAGGTACTCACCTGTTGTCTGATCGGTGTAGGTTTCCGCGTAAACTTCCCACTGCGGTTCACCGACCATAGCGGTTGTAATCTTACGGCGATACAGGGTTACCGGGATATTTCTTGCCGGAATATCGCCTTCATCCTGAATGCCGTTATCATTGTTGTCGTAGAATGCATAGTCACCGATAGAACCGGTTGTAATATACAGCTTGGTGAATACTTCGTTGGAAGATACTCGGTCAACAACCTGTACCGGATCATCTGCATCGGCGCCAACTTTAGTAACTGTTGCAGCTGTTGTATTGGCGATCAATGCATCTTCGTACTGGTACATCTGCTCTGCTGTATAACCCGGTGCACGCATAGTGAGTATTACATCGTAAGAATCACCGGTATTCAGGCATGTACCGTTCAGATATTCAGCTTCAACACCGATTGCTGTTACCGTACGCATGTCGTCCGGCTTTACTGTAGTCCAGTTTCCGGTCCATACATCCGCTGCATCCTTGTTGCTTGTCAGCATCGGAAGTTCTTCCGCTGTTGTCTTAGTCGCACGGTTTGCAGCTGTCCAATCGCGGTTTGTAACATCTGTTACAACATCGTCAGACTCTACATAATAATATACAGTAACCTTGAGATCATCGTTGGTCTGCGGATCTACAGATACAAGCTGTACCTGCTCATAAACCAGATTCTTGTTCTCATCTGTAGTGATCTCACCGTACGGCAGATTCGTCTGACGAGCCATGATCGAACCGCCGTTCATAGCACGGAACTCCTGTGTATCGCCATCGAAAGGCATGATATCGATAATACGTGCACGCTCTGCAGCATCGCCGCCGTTTACGAGTGTCAGCTTGTAATAATAGTTGTCACCCGGCTTAACGGTGGGAACTTCTGTAGTGTGCCAGGTCTCTCCGTCAACACTAACGTACTTACGGATAAGTCTGGAGTCAGCTCTTGTCAGGTTGATATCCGCAGGACGACGCAGATAAGTCAAATCGCCGCCATCGATCGTGTTTTCCAACTCGATCAAACCGTTATCGAAACCATTGTCCGTAGTTACCGTACTGCTGTCACCGGCCGCCTGCTGATAGCTCATACCTGTGTCATTCTCCGCTGTCAGAGAAGACTGTTTTGCGCTACCGATCAAGCCATAGGAATTAAGAGAAATCTTGGAATCCGGAACATTCAACGAAATATTCGCTGTGTATTCCAGCTTAATGCTTTCGCCTTCCTTAAGAACAAAATCCGAACCAAAGTCGAGAACATACTTTTCGTAATCGTCCTCTCCCTCAGCCAATTCAGGCTGTACTTTTACAACCTGGAAGCTAAGGATCATGCCGTTTCTGTCAGATGTCTCACTCACAATTGTTGCACGGATACCATTGATACCGCCTTCAAGTCCGGCATACTTTGCAGTATCGAGCGAAGTATACGGAGGCAGATTAATGGACATTACCGGGTGCTCCAATTCTGCCGGAGATTCAGCCGGTACACCGCCGATTGTCTCAAAGTCAACTGTACCACCGGAGTAATACAAATCACTAGACGGTCTGTTTACGATGTCGTGCTTAAGCTCCAGCTGCGGCATCTTGCCTTCATACGGCTTGAATGCAACTGCTGCAGAGTCGGAAATTGTACCGACCTGATGTTTGGGCTGACCAAATTCATCCAGTCTTGTGTCTTCCCATTCCAAGGAAGCGGTATTTCTGATGACGAGTACCTGCGGGATATCAGCGTTGGAAGTTCTCTTCTTAAAGGTCACTCCTACATCAATAGCTTCAGCCTGGAAGCCAACATCTGCATTGCTGTACTCAACCTTAAAGCCGACCGCATTTTCCGGAAGTTCAACCCTCACAGGCTCTGTGATCGAGCTTACATCTGCAATGGTTGTAACTTCTGTCCATACAGCATCCTTATTTCCTACCTTAGCATAAACCGCAGCGGAAACAAGCTTTGTCTCGTCTTCGTTGTCTGCCCTGCCGATCTTAATGTAATTCATTACATAATCGTCGGAGGTCGGGTTTGCCACCGCTGTGAATTCCTTACCGGAATCCGTCGCGGGGTCATATGTGTTATTCTGATCGTATGCTGTTAAGCCCATGAACGCCATGGAATCGTCAGTAACAACAAACTTTGTCAAGCCGAGTTCATTCTTATGTTCGGAACTTGTCAGTCTTGTGATCTTAAACTCTGCTGTTACGTCTGTCAGCATCAGGCTTTCGTGGCTGTGAACAAATCCGCTCTCAAAGTTTGTTGCACCGGCCAATCTGACCATCTTATCGAGATTCGAATGAACTTTACCGATATTTTCCTGTGCACGGTTCTGGAAAACAACACCATCCGTATAACCTGCGGATGCATCGCGGTCCATAGCGGTAAAGTCAACAGACGGAGTCTGATCGCCGGTTACGGTGACCCGCTTCTTCAATGTGATCAAGTTGCTGTCCAGTGTGTAGTCTTTCGGAGCCTTGGTTTCAATAACGTCGTACTCACCAATGTTCAGAAGATCGGAGAGTCCGTAACCATCCTGTCCGATTACTACAGTATCCTGGGCATGAGCACAATCCTTATGATCGCACTCGTCATCCGCCTCGTAAATTGTAAAGACAGCGTTATCCTCAGGATTTTCATAGCCGAGAGGCTCATTGAGACCATCTACCTTCAGGATACGAATACGGCCCTGAAGCGATGTATTCACGATCGGATCGATCTCATACAAAGCATTTGTGTAGATATCTGTAGACGGTACATCAACAATAAGTGCCTGCTTCTCGTAGCCCTCCGGAACTGCTGTTTCTACGAGCAGATATTTACCCGGAGTGAGCTTCTCAAAGATCGCAACACCTGTTTCAGCGTTTACATTGCTTGTAATCTGCGTATCCAGCGGATTTATGCCCTCTGCCGCGGAATCAGCATCAATCGCATTTCCTGTAAGCAGCGTATCTTTTGCATTTTCACCAACGCCGGTATAAGCGTTTACAGCTTCTGCATCGATTCCCTCTGCTGCCTGATAAATCTCGAAGGTGACATTGTTCAGACCGACAGATCCGTTCTTACCGTCTGTCTTCTTAACAATCTTCAGGTCACGCTTAATGCCGTCTACCTGATATGCCTCAGCAGTTTTACCAGCCTCAATTGTAAATTCAACCGGCTCCGTGTCAATGACAAACTCAACATCGGAACCCTCCGGTGCATCCGGTGCGACTGTTTCGATCACACGGTACTTACCCGGCTCCATGAGACCGGAGAGGTAACCGCTGCTTTCGAGAACAGTAATATACGGATTATCCGGGTTTACCCTAACCCATTCCGTACCGTTCTGCTTCTGCAGTTCATACTGAGCGCCGCCAAGTGGGATCCACTCATTCTCACCGGTTCCGGTCTTGGTTCTCTTCACAAAATGGAATCGACCGTAGTTTGCAATATTCTTAATTGCATTATCGCCTGTAAAGACTTCGTTGATGTTACTGCCAACTACCTTGAAATAAACGTGATGATTATTATCAATGAAGTTGCCTTCAACACCTGTGTTTGTTGCTTCAGGAGCAGTATAAGCGGGGTTTTCCTGTTCGATCAGGACATAGTCACCGGGAGCCAAACGCTGTACCGGAGTCTTGCCGTTCGTACCTGTCGTCAGGGTAGCGATCTTCTGTGCACCTTCAACAAGCTGACCGTCCACAACAGAAGCCGCTGCATAAAGATCGAAGGAGATATTTTCACCAATAATGGATGTGTTATTCTCCCAAAGGATCTTCTTTTCGATAATGACGCCGCCGATTTCAGCGTTATAGATGTCACGGGTATAAGTAAATGTCTGATTATCGACATTTGCCGCACTCATTACGATTTCATGTACCGTAGTATCCGGTGTATAACCTGCCGGAGCTGTGAGCTCTTTCAGATAATAGGTACCGTATGTCAGACCGGTCCAGGTAGCTGTACCGTCCGCCTGCGTAGTAACCTCTTCAATCAACTGCTCACATGCGCTGTCGGTATACAAACCGAATTTTGCACCGGAAAGGGTACCCTCGTTTATGACTTCCGTTTCATCCTTAACGTTATCGCCGTCAGTATCTTTATAGGTATACTTTGTGATTGTAAGCGACTTATTCCGTTCATTCGTAATAGCAGTTGCCGTATAGTCTGCAACCGTATTTGCGGTTACGGTATATGCGGTGTCAAGGATCTTACCGGACATATCCGCATCGAGGTTAGCGGTATTCTTATACTCATCCGGCACTTCAACTTCTTTCAGCTTATATGTGCCGGGCTGCAGCATTTCGGAGATATATACGCCGTTGCCGCTATGCGTCATAACCTTGCCTGTAGCGGTATCATCGCTGTTCAAAATCTGGAAGGTAACATTTGCGATCGGTTCGTTATTGGCACTGTCTACCTTCTTTACCTTGAACTGACCGGCCACAGAATCGTTATCGACTGTCAGTGCGTTTCCGGCATTGCCAACCTGACCGGCTGCTACCGTTACTACGAAAACTGTAGTATTTACGGAATAGTCCGTATTGTGGCCAACATTTGTCTCGCGTACCCAGTACGATCCTGCATCCAGATCTGTAACCTTGATATAACCGCTATCATCGGTTACAAAGGTGCCGGGGATTTTCTGCTCGGTAGCTACAAATGTATCCGAAGTCTTCTTATAGATTTCGAATGTAACACCACTCAACGGTGTTGCTCCTGTACCGTTATAGGAACCGGTCTTGTAGATCCAGAATCCACCCTTCGGGTCATTTGTTACCTGGATCGGGTTTCCGGTTGTCTCAGTCGGTGTATATACAAGAACGCCGGCTTCATCAAGATCCATAGACTGAGAATTTGTGCTGTCTGTGATCTTGCCTGCTTCGATCTGGATATATACCGTCTTACCGGACATTGTGTATCCGGTTTCAACAGCTGTTTCTGTCAGCTTGTAAATACCCGGCTCAAAATAATCGGAAGTGAAAGTAATCTCGCCGTCTGTAGAGATGGAAGGAGTTGTATAAGCTCCAAATGTATCGCTTTCATCGTTCCACTTCTCTACTGTGAAGGTCGCAGTGAGTTTTTCGTTCGTATTCGTGCTGCTGACCTTATCCAGAACGAACTTACCCTTCGGGTGAACATTGAAGACCGGGTTTGTAACAAAGTACGTGTTGTCGGCATTATCCTTCAACTCGACCTTGTAATAGCGGACATTGTTCACATCCTTGTAGTCGTTACCTGTTCTGCCTGCCAGAGTGAATCCTTCCGGGAACACTGTCTCTGCCAGCCAGTATGTACCTGCGGGCAGCAGACCGGATTCATGATGACCTGTAGGTGTTTCTGTCATCACTGTAGTAAGCGGATTCGATGTATCCGGTGCGCCGTTATTATCCGGATAAATGGTAAATGTTGCACCGCTCAGAAGTTCTGCTTCTTTGTTGGACAGCTTAAACTTCTTCTCCAGCACGATCTTATGGAGCTTCTGGTTCGTGATCTCAACAAAAGGTTTGCTGCTTGCACCAACTGTGAACTCATGTACTTTGTAATCTAACTGATATTCGGTCGGCGCAATCAGCTCTACTACATAGTATGTTGTGCCGGCATTCAGGTCTTCAAACTTGAATGCACCGTTTTCGCCGGAAGTAACGACCTGAACAATGTTCCATGCCGTCTCATTGTTATTGATGATTTCCATCGTCAGCGAACTCGTGGTCACACCGTTATAGCTGTTACGGAGTGTGGTGATCATGCTCTCAGCATTAGTATTATTATCAAAGAGAGCAAGCACTGCACCCGTCAGCTTAGTGTTCTTATTCTCTCCGTACTTGATGCCTTCAACATCTTCCGGATAGTTCACATACTGCACGATGTACTCACCGTTATCGCCTACCACTACTTTTCTCCAAACTTCGTTCGGATTATAGGTGTAGTCGTCCGGTGCTGCAATTTCTTTGAAGTAATAGGTGCCGCTTTCAATCGGGCCGGTTACCTCAAACGAACCGTTTGCATCGGTGTTGTATGTACCGACCAATCTCAGAGTAACGTTTTCATCACCGATCGTAACATTGTACGTACCGTTTGCATCAACAATATAAACCTCAAACTGTGCGTTTGCGAGCTTAATGCTTGCATTATAAGCATCTGTCTTAATCAGCTGGATCGTAGGTTCGGGTTTGTTGTCGATGATAATGGTGCTGCTTGTAACGTCATCCCAGTTTGTCTGTCCGTTATTAACTGTCTTAACCTCAACGGTGCCGTCATCATTGACCTTGATATGCTTATTGGGGCCTGCGATGTAACCGTCAGGCACAGTTTCTACCAACAGATAATAACCGGGGGTTAAATTCTCAAATGTATATGTTGCGTCATCAGAGGTTATGGTAATAGTCTTAACCACATCACCCTGTGCTCCAGTCACATCGCTCTTATGCAGTGTGAAGGTAACATTCTTCAACGGTCTATTTACTGTACTTGTAGTGATCTGGCCATCCTTACCGACAGTTGTAATTGTGTACGATTCCATCTTCTGGATCGTGAAATCACCGGACTTCTTGTTGACGATATCCAGCAGAGAAACAGTAGTATTACCGACCGTAGCTGTGGTGATGACCTTACCCGCTTCTACCACTACAGTATATACTGTATCAGAAAGGATGTAATTGCTACCCAACGGTACAGCTGTTTCCTTAACATAGTATGTACCCGGAGCGAGATAGCCGGAAGTAGCAACACCGCCGTTTACTGTTGTAATACTTGTAACTACCTGTGTACATGCAGCATCACTATAGATGGTGAATGTTACACCGTTAAGGGGATCGCCCTTATTGCCGTCTGCATTTGCAGCATACTTCGTAAGCTTGATCTGGCCCTTAGTCGGTGTATTATGGATTTCTTCAGTATAATCCTTGTTATATCCACTGATATTTTCACCGACTTCAACAGTTACCTTCTTATAGAAGTACTGAGTACCGGCATCATCTGTGATCATGCCGTCCCAACCGTTCGGCGTTGTTACCGCTACATAGTTCTCCTGAACGGTTTCTACGAGCCAGTAATTGCCAGGTACGAGATTCGCAAAAGAAGCGTTACCGCCGCCAGCCGTTGTCTGTGTGCCGATCAGCGTTGTGGTCAGATCCGGTGCAGTACTGCCTTCCGGAGCCGCAAACAATCTGAATGTAACACCGTCAAAGCTTGTCGCTGTTTCACCGGAAACACCGGTCGTCTTATGCAGCTTCAGTGTACCCTTACGGTCGTTCGTAAAGTTTTTCGTTACCATCTGGCCATTTGTACCGGCTATAACCGTGACGAAGTCGCCGTTTGTAATGACATAGCCATTCGGAGCACCTGTCTCTTTAATATAGTATGTCTTACCCGGTACAAGATCGGT
>JAZNMV010000131.1:0-15606 GCA_045579885.1 Acutalibacteraceae bacterium
CTGCCTGTCTCGAGGTCGCGGATGCCGCTGCATTCGCCGCGAACAATAACTTCGACGGACTCATGCATCGGGCGGTAGGACTGGATAGCATAGCGGTTGTTATCGTATGCAAAGAAGTTGTACTTCGGATTTGCAGCCATGAATACGCGCTGACCCATGCTCAGGTGCTTGTTTATTGCACGCCAAACTTCAAGCGGCAGCTTGTAGAGGTCTGCAAAGTTCTCCGGTACGTTGAGGATGAACAGACGGCCCTTACCGTAGTTATCCTCTGTCATGATCGGGAAATTATCCTCGCCTGCAAGCAGTGTGATATCGCTGCAGGTTGCATTTGTCTTGTAGTCGATAACTTCGAACATGACCGGGTCAACACCGCGTGTGTAGTGGGAAGCGGTATAGTTCGCATTGTCGATCATGTACTCGTTGCCGATAACATGGCGGTGTGTCAGACGGACGGAGGTCATCTCCTTGATGCCCTTGTCGTAGGTCTCATGTACAAAGCCGATGGTCACGATCGCATTGCCGCCCTTACGGACATAAGCTTCGAGCTTTTCCATAGCATCCGGTTCACATGCGGAACTCTGTGTCAGAAGCACGGTCGGTGCGTTCTCATCGAAATACGGAGACGGCTCTACGTTGACACCACCCATACCGAGGTAATTGTAGACCTGATCTTCACCGTCTGCATCGAACGGCTCCCAAGCCTTAACGCCGATCGGTTCACCTGCACCACCGATGAAACGGTCGATGCGGTACAGTTCATGGCCCAGCGGCGGGAGGTCGGAAGAGTCGACAAGTGCCTCAAAGTTAAAGAGCATGAGCTCCTTGCCCTTTGCGAGCATAGTGAGATTTGCCTGCTCCAGCCAACGGTTTACGTTATCGCTTGCGCCGCCCTGGTCGATCCAACCGCCGCCGTTACGGCCGGGTGCGGTGTTTTCCATAAGGCGCATGATGGAGTAGGACTCATAACGCTGCAGATGCTGTGCGGAATAGCACGGCTCGCGGGTCTCTGTGCCCGTATAGATCATATCGAAGATATCCTTCTGCTTGCCCGGATTATAGCCGGTCTCCTGATATGCCTCATACCAGTTCGGATACTTGATGATAAAGTTTACATTCGGGTTGACGGACTTTGCCAGAGCGACGATTTCCTTGGAGAACTCTTCCATAAGGTCGAGACGGTACTCCTTCCAGGAGCGCTTGCCCTTTGCTTCAATACACATCTCGCAGCGGCAGGATGTGAAGAAGAAGTCGTCAAGGATGATCTCATCGAATACACTCGCAATGTCCTTAACGATCTCAAGGTACTTTGCACGGTGTGCCGGGTCGGTATAGCAGAATGTGTCGTAGAACGCCGGCTTACGCTCTCCGTTGATCAGTGCAGTGGATGTGATACCGCCCGAAGTCTCAATGCCGTTCTTTTCGAAAACGGCCTTTGCTGCCTGCAGCTTCTCGACCGGAATATCGACAACACCGCGGTGGTTTTCGATATAGACCTTCTTAAGCGGAATGTACTGCTTGAAGAAGTCGATACCGCGCTGGATCTCCGCTTCGTCTGCTTTCTCAAGATAGTAAGCATAAACGTATGCGGCGACACCAAAATTCTTATAAGCTTCCATTGTAATTCCTCCCCAGGATACAATATTTTACTACAGCTTATCACTGTCTCTGTTGAAAGTCAACCGCTTTGCGCAAACTGCCGACACATAAAAAGAAATGCCATTTCCTCTTTCCGGAAATGGCATTTGATTTTTTCTGTTAACGCTTACGGCTCCATGTGTCCGGGCTGAACAAAACAAGAATCGGGAAAATTTCAAGTCGCCCGAGCAGCATATTGGCTGTAAGGATCAGCTTTGAGAATATGCTGAAATGTCCGTAGTTTCCTGTCGCACCGACAAGTTCAAAACCGGGTCCGATGTTGTTGAAGCAAGCTACGACCGCCGAGATATTCGTACCGATCGAATAGCCGTCCAAAGAAATCAGCACAAAGCTCAGAAGAACGATCATAAAATACACCGCAAAATATGCGTTGACTGTATTCGAGATTTTCTCCTCTACTACGCGTCCGTCCATGTGTACCGTATGAACACGGCGCGGATGCAATGCATCGCCGATCGTTCGGCCGATACTCTTCAAAAGCAGCAGAACGCGCGAGACCTTCAGGCCGCCTCCCGTACTGCCGGCACAGGCACCGATAAACATCAGAAGGAACAAAATCCCTTTTGAAAACGCCGGCCACTGCTCAAAGTCCACCGTTGCAAATCCCGTCGTCGTCATAATACTGCTGACCTGAAAGGCTGCATGACGGAACGCTTCTGCTCCGGTTTTGTACATATGTGCAATATTCAGCGTAATGAGCAGAATCGCACCGCCGGCAATACCGATATACAGGTGCAGCTCCTCATTTTTAAAGATACTTCGGAGCTGACCTAAAAGAAGGAGATAATACAGGCTGAAGTTCACACCGAACAGGAACATAAACACGGTAACAACATTCTGCAGATACGGACTGTAGCTGCCCATACTGCTGTTCAGAACAGCAAATCCGCCTGTACCCGCTGTACCGAAAGCAATGCACAGGCTGTCAAAAAAGGGCATGCCGCCCACGAGCAAAAAGCCGATGCAGATCACGGTCAGCAAAACATAGATACCATACAGGATCATCGCGGTTTGCCGAAGCTGTGGCGTGAGTTTTCCTACACTCGGGCCCGGGCTTTCCGCACGCATAAGATACATACCGTATCCTGCTGTTTTTTTAGCCTGCGGCAGCACGGCAAGAATGAATACCAGCATACCCATGCCGCCGAGCCAATGGCTGAAGCTGCGCCAATACAGATTGCATCTCGAGAGAGCTTCCACATCCGACAAAATCGATGCACCGGTCGTTGTAAAACCGGAAACGATCTCAAACAGAGCGTCAATATAACTCGGGATCTCTCCTCCGAGATAAAACGGCAGCGCACCAAACAGGGACATAACAAGCCATGAAATACTCGTAGCCGCAAAACCTTCCTGCGCATAAAACGTATTCTGCCGATTGCGGCTGTAAAGGATCATAATACCGCTGAACAGTGCCATGGCAGCAATCGTGATCGCATATGCCCATATATTCTTCGGCTGACCGTCTGCCACAGCAAGGAAAAGCGGCACAAGCATAAATGCCGCAGCAATGAGCACCGCCATCGCCGTGATCCGGCAAATCATTTTAATATTCATTGCTCAGACCACCTTATGCAAAGATATCATTAAACTGAAGAATGGGTTCCTCACGGCTCGTAACAACCACAACCGTGTCTCCAAGCTCAAACGTGGAATTACCGTCCGGGATCGCTGTACTGCCGTGACGTGTAATACAGGCCAAAAGCACATTTTTCTTCAGCTTTAGGTTTTTCAGCGGTTCACCGATATATCGGGACTGTTTGTTGATCACGAATTCCAGCGCTTCAACACGTCCCTCGGCAATACGGTGCACGGAAACCGCCGCACCGGCCTGATTCTGCATAGCACGTATATACTGTACAATATTCTCACTGCACAGCTCTTTCGGGCTGACTACACTGCCTATCGGCAGATTCTCAAGCATACCGTTCATTTCGGTGCGGTTTAGCCTTGTGATAATATTCGGCACACCCAACATATGACCGTACATGGAAATAAACACATTCTGTTCTTCCATGGCCGACATCGTTACGAGTGCATCCATCTCGGAAAGTCCCTCACTCTCGAGCACATGCTGCGTTGTACCGTCAGCCTGAATGATCGCCGCACGCGGCAGTTCGCTTGCAAGCTGAATACAGCGGTTCGGATCTTTTTCAATGATCTTAACATGAACACCAGCTGCGATCAGGCTCTTTGCAAGGTGATGACAGACACGTCCGCCGCCGATCAGCATAGCGTGACGAACCTTTCTCTGCACGATACCCATTTTCTTTGTCAGTTCGGAGAGCGATGCCACCGGCGCCGTTACATAAATATGGTCGCCGCGGCGCAGCGTTCTGTCACCGGTCGGAATAAACGCCTTACCGTCTCGAACAACGGCACAGACGAGAACCTTACATCCACCCAAAACATGCGGCAAATGGTGCAGAATAACGTTCTCCAGCAAGCTGCCCTCATTGATACGCAGCTCAACGATTTCAACACGCCCCTTCGCAAATGTTTCTCGCTTTAAGAAACCGGGGATCTGCATCAGGCGGAAGATCTCTCTTGCAGCCTCGCGCTCGGGGTTAATGATGAGCGACAAACCGAATTCCTCGCGCATCATATAAAGCTGTTTGGTATATTCCGGGCTGCGTACACGTGCGATAGTATGCAGCGACGGATTCATACGGCGTGCGGTCAAGCAACAGAGCAGGTTGATCTCATCCGCACTGGTCGCCGCGATCAGCACGTCGGCCTGCTGTACGTTGGCTTCCTTCAGCGTGTCCATAGCAGCACAGTTACCGATAAGATTGATCGCATCGATCTCCTGCAGTTCAGATTCAACTATATCCGGATTAGAATTGATCGTGACTAAATCATGACCTTCCTGTGAGAGCAAGCGTGTTAAAGCCAAACCTACCTGCCCGTCACCGGCAATAATAATCTTCATTACAATTTCCCTTTCCAACAGAAAAGCACAGAACCGGCATAAAAAATATATTCTCCGGTCTCAACAGATTTAAACTTTTTACAGTATACACCAACTGCGCGAAATTGTACAGAACCCTTTCACGATTTATTTTCAGCGTGTGAAAAGTTTCGTTTGTGCCCGCATATATATGCCCGAAAGGAGATGGTTCCCTTGTTCTTTGAAAATACACCGCTGCCTTATGCCTACACCGCGCTTGAGCCGTATATCGATGCCGAAACCATGGAGCTTCACCATTCCCGTCATCTGCAAACGTATATCGATAACCTCAATGATGCTCTTTTGTGTGCGCCGGGCTTTCAAACCCGTACTGCCGCGCAGCTTGCGCTTCTGCAAAACCGCCCGTCCCTATCTAAAAACGCGGGCGGTGTATACAACCACCGTTTCTATTTTTGCGGCATGACACCGAACCCAAACCGCCGTAAGCCGGTCGGTATGCTGGAGCAGGCGATCACGCATCACTTTTTTACAGTAGAAAATTTCATCCGTGCTTTCACGGCTTCCGCTTTACAGGTGTATGGCTCCGGATACGCCTGGCTCGCTTGCAGCCGCCAAAAGCAGCTAATGATTCTCACAACGCCGAATCAGGAGGTTCCGATGACACGCGGCCTTCGTCCCCTGCTTTGCTGTGATGTGTGGGAGCACGCCTACTATCTGAAACACCAAAACCGAAGAGCAGTATATCTCGAAAACTGGTTTCATGTTGTCGATTGGCACCGTGCCAACGCCCTTTTCACCGGAGAGCTTCCGTTTTTCGAAACCGATAAGTAAAAAATGCCTGTCCGGGCTTTCCACCGGACAGGCTGGTTAGTTTTATTAAATTTGTGCACCGAAGTGCAGGGCATGCGTAAGCTTTTCAAGGAGCTTGCGCAGCACCGGCAGAAGCAGGAATGCCAAAAGAAAATTCGCCGCTGCGTGGATCAGATCAAACGGGATACCGCTTAAAATATACGCCACACCGACCGCAAAGCCGCTTAGTACAAAGGTCGGAAACGAGGAAAGTGTTCCGAAAAGCAGCCCGTAAAAGCCGCACAGCAGTGCCCAGCCGAGCCGCGACTCCATTTTGCGGAAGCAAAACGCGAGTATAGCAAGAATCGTCCATATATAAAGGTAAGAAAACCACCACAGGCCGAATCCGTACACGAGACCTTCAAGCAAAATAAAAACTGCCAGCGTATAGCCTACATACCGGCCGAGAACGAGTGTGAATAAAACAACGAGCACCGACACGACCTCAATATTCGGTAAAGGCGCCAATGCGATCTGACTGACAAGCAGTATTGCGCCGAGAATACCGCTCAGCGCCACCATACGCAGACGCAATTACCATCCTACGGTCAGCGTAAATTCATACGCCGCGCCGTCCTCCACGGGAGTGCTGTCTACGCCTGTTACAACCTCTGCTCCGCCTTTTGTCAGGCACCACCATTCCTGGTTCGCTTCATCGGCTGTAATGCCGCCTACCGTCTTGACGTACAAGCCGTACGCGCCCTCTTCGCCTTCGAGAAGACCTTCGTTCATCAGCGCATCACCGAGCATTTCCTCATCGGTTCTGAGCTTATGCACCGTCTCTTCGCCTTCGGCATCGACTACGGTGAAGGTATAGGCCTTCGCACCTTCCGTTCCCTTAGGTGCCGTCATTTTCCAGGCAACAAGCGCCACAGCGATCAGCACAACAAATGCGATTGCTGCAATGATGACGGGTTTCTGACTTTTCTTTGTTTTTTCCATTTTGATCAACTGCTTTCTTCAAATTTGTGGGCAAAGATCTTACGAGAAGAAAGCCTGCACACGTTTCCTGCTTCAAAACATGCACAGTGGGTCTATCCCTGTCGCCGGCTCTCGCGGCTCCGCAAAATCTCTTCAGGCAAGTCTTCCGGCTTCGGGATCTCTGCCGCAAGCCGTCTTCCCGCTTTCGCAGTGACATTTTGGCTTTTGGCTCCTCCGTTACGGCGGCGGGCCCGCCGGGGCTTTTAACCCCGTTCCTTGTTCGGCTGCATCCGTGAATGCAGACACCTGAAGTCCCTTGTTGATAAGTTTACTTTACCGCACAGCGTTTGTCAATCCATTCGCGCAATGATCGCCTTCGTCTTGATGCCCTCTTTCGTGAACATCACTTCATGTTCGGACTGAATGTTGTGCGGTGCATCTTCACTGTGCAGATCGTCTGTTTTGCAGAGGATCGTAAAGCCCGCCTCCGCAAGATAACGCTGTGTGGCAAGGTACAGATCCATATTGTCGGTCTTAAACCACAACTCGCCGCCGGGCGCCAAAATCTTCTTGTATGTGTTCAGCTGGCGGGTATGGGTCAGACGCTTTTTGTGGTCGCCCGCTTTGCCCCACGGATTGCAGAAATTAACATAGATACGGTCGGCTTTTTCGCCTTCCGCAAACAGTGTATCGAGCTTTTCGATATTATAGGAAAGCAGAGCAATGTTTTCAACGGGTTCCTCTCCAAACTCTGCTTCGATATTGCGGCGGGCAACACCGAGAATATCCACACTGATATCAATACCGATGAAATTTATGTCCCGATCCCGATGTGCGAGTGCCGCAAGGAATGTGCACTTGCCGCAGCCAAGGTCAAGATGCAAAGGCTGTTCTTTTTTGAAAAAGCCTTTCCACGTACCGGCAGCTTTTTCGGGCTCATCAATATAGAACGGGCACACAGCCAATTCCGGACGTGCCCACTTTTTTGTTCTGATTCTCAAGGATTGATCTTCCTTTCTTTTCTGTCTGCACTCTGTATTTTAGCGCAGTTTCTATGCCGTTGCAAGCATTCGGGAATTTTTTCTTCAAAACCTTGACAAATCCGTTCTACCGCTATAGAATGATACCGAAAGATCTTTCTACACCTATAGAACAAAGGAGAGGATGCAGGATGAAGCTGTACAGCAGCGACTTACAAATCATGGACGTACTTTGGGATCGCGGTGAGCTTTCCGCCAAGGAGATCGCGCAGATTCTTTCTGATACCGCCGGTTGGAGCAAAACCACAACGTACACCATGATCCAAAAGTGTATTGCGAAAGGTGCTGTCACGCGACGCGACCCCGGTTATTATTGCAGTGCAGTCGTGAGCCGCGAGGAGATCGGCGGCGAACAGACCGACGAGGTGATCGACAAGCTGTACGGCGGTGCACCTGACCTTTTGGTCGCTTCCCTGTTAGACCGCAAAAAGCTGACACCGGCAGAGATCCAAAAGCTCCGCGCACTGATCGATGCTTACGAAGAAAATGAGTAACAGGGAGGTTCTGAAATGGAACTTTTCCTGTTTATGACGACTTCGGCATCTCTGCTGATCTGTATCACTTTGCTGCTGCGCCCACTGACCGGGCGGGTATTCCCCCGCGTTACACAGATGATTCTGTGGATCGCAGCCGCGCTGCGCCTGTTGATCCCGGTGAAGCTGCATTCCCCTATCGGTGTGCTCGAACGGACATCTGTACAGCCTCAAAATATTTCGGCGCCTACATATTCCGTAACACCGACAACGCCATCCGCTGTACCGCATGTAACGGTCGCTCCGGAAATCATTACTGTTCCGACTGCTGCGGAACCCACGGTTTCTGCGCCAACAGCCTCACCGGAGGATATTCTGTTTTGGGTGTGGCTATCGGGTGCTGTTGTGCTGTTCTCGGTTATTCTGTTTTTGCACATTCGAAATCTGTTTTGGTGCAAAAACAAAACACGCGACCGAAACGCTGAACGTATCGTCTCCTGCAACTGCACCGTTTATCGGTGTGCAGCCGTAAAATCGCCTTTTGTGTACGGTATGCTGCGTCCCCGAATCGTACTGCCTGTACAGGTATCCAGTGACGACCTTCTTGCCGTTTTGGCACATGAAGCCGCACATATCAGACGATTGGACATTTTAAAAAAATATCTCTTTGCTGCGGCACTCTGCGTTCAATGGTTTAATCCTTTGGTGTGGCTTATGGTATATTTTTCCGCACAGGATATGGAGATCCTGTGCGATGCCCACGCGCTCTTAATGCCCGGCGCGCCAAATGCAAAAGCCTACGCACATGCCCTCTTAAATGCGGAGGAACGCCGCACAGTATTCAATCTTGGATTTAAAAGCAATACTGAGGTGCGAATTATGAAAATTTTGAAAAAGGACAAACATAACCGAATCTTAATGCTCGTTTCTGTTTTACTCGCCGTTCTTTTAGTGACTGCGTGTACAACAGCCGCAGAAATCCCCCCCGTTCTTCCCGAACCGGAATCCTCTTCTTCCGAAGCAGAAGCCGTACCCACACCTACACCTCCACCGGCAACGGAAACCATTATGCAGCCCCTGCTGAATAAAGAACCGGCTGAACCCGTACAGGACTTATTTGTAAAAGACGGTGCACACGGTTTCGGTGGTTTGCAAATCGGCATGAACTGGGAAGATGCCAAGCCGATTATCACCGAGCTGACCGGCAACGAAACACCGGTTTTGCCGGAAACAGACGGCTATCAGACTGCTATCGCTTTTCCGTACTCCGTTTTTGGCTATGATGCAACTGTGACGGTCGCCTTTGCAACAAATTCAAAACGAATTGCCGTCATTACGTGCACTCTGCCGTTAGAAGGCAATGCAGCCATAGAAGCTGCATATAACAACTTCTTTGAAAGGTTTTCCGAACAATTCGGTTCTCCGACCGAGTCATACGACACGGTGAAGGACCATACCTGGTATCTGCCGGATTGCCGCCTTGCATTGTCCTGCTACCCGATCGGAACAAACTATACAGAAAAGGAATCCGTCAACATTTGTATTGTTCCAAATCCCGAAAAACATGACGAAATAACTGGCTTTTTACCTCAAAGCGTACCGGCCAATACGTATATCGAAATCAATTCAGAAAGAGATGCCCATATTGCACTCGAGTTCATCAATGCTGAAATCTACCAATTAGAACAGGAGAAAAATTATATCGCACAGCTTTTGAACACGCAGGAACAAGAGGATGAAGAATACCTCGGTTACCGTCATGCCGCTTTGGATATTCTCGGTGAGAATGCCGATGAGCATGATATTCGTGTGCAGATCGCATGGCTAAAAGCCGAAGATGCCCTTGGGTTTATCAGCCGTTCCCTTCCCGATACAGAGGGGAAAGAATGTATGAAGATCAACATTAAACGAGAAGATACCGATGAAGTGCTTTCTTCTCACATCGTGCCCAAGGACGAGTACACACAGTATCTCGAAAAATTCCGGATAGAAACCGCTGAAGCCGATGTATATGTCTCGTTTACGTCTGTAGATTAAAAACAGCGCGGAGCTTTTAGCTTCGCGCTGCGTTTTTCAGATATTTTATTCCGTTTTCTTCTCTCTGTGCCGAACCATCGCAATGAGAATGGACACGATAGTGAGAATATCGCCGATTGCAGAGCCATATGCACGGCTCAGAAAATTATATACGAACCAAAAGGGCGAGCCCAAAAGTGAAACGCGGCGAATGATCTTCTCACTGCTGATCCAAAATGCACTCGTGTGCAAAAGCACACCGATAATAGAGAAAATATCGATCCAGCTGTGGTTGATCAGCGCGATCGTGCCGCCGATCAGGATAATTCCGGCATTCATCAGCAAAACAATACCCTTTGTATGGCGTTTTACAAAGGATGTGTGCTTTTTACCGGCCACAGCAGATGAAATCGCACCCAAAATGTCGAGTGCAGCACCGGCGAATGCTCCTAAAAGCAGATATTGCAGAATATACAAACACCGTGAAATGACATTTAAAAGTATAATATTACTGCGTTTTTTCTGCTGATAACTCAAAAGAAAGGTCGCCACCGCCAAAAGACCTATGATCTGTGGGATAAGTTCCATTTTTTCACCCTGTTTAAGCAGATGCCCGGACTCCTTCAGGGAGTTCGGGCATTCATCTTTAAGCCTGTTTCATTACTTCGAGTACGAGCGGCAGAGTCTTTTCGCGCTCACTGCCGGCATCGCCTTCAAAACTAATGCGTCCGTCGTAACCGACTGCACGCAGTGCTGCGAAAAAGGATGCATAATCCGCACCGTCACCGGGATACATTGCCTTGCGGTCATCCGGTTTTGCGATATGCACATGCGCATACACATTACCGCAAGCCTCAACATCCTCTGCTGTGCCGCCTTCCTGTGTGAGGTGGTAAAGGTCCGTAAGCAGGCGGAAATTCGGATGATTTACTTCCTGCACCATCTTCAAGCCTTCATCCTGACGGTTAATAATATTGGTTTCCGCTTTTCTGAGCGGCTCAAGCGCGATCGTGATGCCGTACTTCTGCGCCGTCTCGCCGAGTATTTTACCGACCTTCACAAGCTGCTGCCAAGCGGTATCCATATCGAAGCCCTCCGGTACCTTACGGCTGCCGCTGCTGCCGAATACGGCAATTTTCACACCGGCTTTACCGAGGCGGGAGAGGATCATTTCAATATACGCTTTAGCGCTCTCAAAATCCACATCACCCGTCAGCTGTACGGTACCCGGGAACAGAACGTTTGCTGCCTCCGCATGGATAGGCGCTTTTTCATTTTCCTCACAAAACGCCTCGAACTCTTCATCCGTCATTGCAGAAATTGCAGACGCATTCACTTCCAGATAATCAAAACCCATAGACGCGATAAACGCCGCATCAGAGATCGGCGCACATACACCAAAACGCATATAGAAACCCTCCGTTTAATAATTTCAATAAGATCAAGTTCATTGTAACGCAGCACAGTATTTCTTTCAAGTGGAAAACGAAATTTCACAGGATGTCTTGCATCGGTATATAGATTTGTTTTATAATGGAAACAAATAAACCCTGCAAGGAAGGATTGTATTGATATGAGAACCATGAAACTCGGTAAAACCGATCTTACCGTTCCTGTACTGGCGCTCGGCTGCATGCGTCTCGCAGGTGCAGACCGCAAGCAGGCTGCCGAATTCATCGACACCGCTATGGGTCTCGGCCTTAATTTCTTCGACCACGCCGATATTTACGGCGGCGGCAAGTGCGAGACCGTTTTTGCTGACCTCATCCGCGAAGCCGGTATCACCCGCGATAAGCTCCTCATCCAGTCCAAGTGCGGCATTGTTCCGGGCAAGATGTTTGATTTCTCCAAGGAGCATATCATCAACTCCGTCGACAAGATTCTCACCCGTCTCGGCACGGATTACCTCGACGTTCTGCTGCTCCACCGTCCGGACGCTCTGATGGAGCCGGACGAAGTCGCCGAAGCTTTCAACATCCTTGAGGATTCCGGCAAGGTCCGCCATTTCGGCGTTTCCAATCAGGATCCGTACACCATGGAGCTTCTGCAGAGATCTCTGCGTCAGCCGCTTGCAGCAAACCAGCTGCAGCTGAGCATTACAAACGCAACTATGATCTCCCAGCCGATGAACACCAACATCAACGATGCAAAGGACCCGGTTCTTGATAACGGCGTTATGAACTACTGCCGTCTCAACAACATCACCATTCAGCCGTGGTCTCCGTTCCAGTACGGTATGTTCGAGGGCACCTTCATGGGCAACACCGAGAAGTTCCCGAAGCTGAACGCAAAGCTCGATGAGCTCGCTGAAAAGTACGGCGTTGCAAACACAACGATTGCACTCGCATGGCTCTTACGCCACCCGGCAAAGCTCCAGCCCGTTACCGGTACCATCAATCCGAAGCGTATTGTCGACTGCGCAAAGGCTGCCGATATTACTCTTACACGCGAAGAGTGGTACTCCATTTACCTCGCAGCAGGCTACCGTCTGCCGTAATGACAAAATGCACAGAAACGGACGCCTGAACAGCGTCCGTTTCTTCTGTTCTTTTCCGGTTTTTTGCTTGACAAAATCCGTATTCTCCCGTAAACTTTAGGTATAAAAGGGAGTAGCAAGCAGAATCTACTGTAATGCAGGCGTCAGCACGACGGCTTTACCGTCCGTATGCATTTTAATTTGCGAGACTTTTATCATGCGCCGGACATGATAGGGGTCTTTTTTTGTTTGTCCGCAAACTCCCGAAGGACCGTACCGGCAAAAATTACAGAAAGGGTTGAACCTCTTGGAATTACTCATTGCTAATTTTGCGAACATTACATGGCAGAGTGTCGTAATGTGGCTCATCGGTGGTTTGCTGATTTATCTGGCAATCGCTAAGGAAATGGAGCCGACCCTGCTCCTGCCCATGGGCTTCGGTGCGATCCTCGTTAACCTGCCCATCGCAGTTCCCGGTACAGGCGTCCAGCACGTTCTCGGAACACTTTTTGACATCGGCATCAACGGTGCCGAACTCTTCCCGCTCCTGCTGTTCATCGGCATCGGCGCGATGATCGACTTCCAGCCGCTGCTGACAAACCCGAAGCTGATGATTTTCGGTGCCGCAGCTCAGTTCGGTATCTTCTTCACCATGGGTGCCGCTTCCCTCTTCGGTTATGACCTGAAGGACGCTGCTTCCATCGCTATCATCGGTGCTGCAGACGGCCCGACTTCCATTTTCGTTGCTACTGAGCTCGGCTCCAAGTACCTCGGTGCAATCATGGTTGCCGCATACTCCTACATGGCACTCGTTCCGCTGGTACAGCCGCCGATCATCAAGCTCTGCACAACCAAGGCAGAACGCAAGATCAAGATGGTCTACACCGGCAAGCCGGTTTCCAAGCTCACAAAGATCCTGTTCCCGATCGTTGTTACCGTAATTGTCGGCTTTGTTGCTCCTGACGCTGTCGCTCTTATCGGTTTCCTGATGTTCGGTAACCTCATTCGTGAATGCGGTGTTCTGAACTCTCTCTCCGAGACTGCACAGAACGCACTCGCAAACCTCATCACTATTCTTCTGGGCATCACCATCTCCTTCCAGATGCGTGCTGCAGAATTCCTGAAGATCGACACCCTCATCATCATTGCTCTTGGCCTCGTCGCTTTCGTATTCGATACCTTCGGCGGCGTTATGGTCGCAAAGATCATGAACATCTTCCTGCCCGAAGGTAAGAAGATCAACCCGATGATCGGTGCAGCCGGCATCTCCGCATTCCCGATGTCCGCACGTGTTGTTCACAAGATGGGTCTTGCAGAGGACAACCAGAACTTCCTCCTGATGCACTCCATCGGTGTAAACGTTTCCGGTCAGATCGCATCCGTCGTTGCTGGCGGCCTGATCCTGTCCCTTGTAAAGGCTGTTATTGGAGGTTAATTCTATGCATATTGATAAACTGCTCGCCGCCCTGCCGATCATGGGCACCGGTTATCTTGGCATTTTCATTGTCACCATCGTGATCATCATTGTGATCTCCCTGCTGAACAAGACATTCCAGAATAAGTAATTTTCCGATACAAAATCGGCGCGCCCCAAAGCCAGTCCGCCGATTATTTTTAGCCAAACATTCTTTTTAAGTTCTCCGTGGAGAAGGCCGGATCCTCATGCAGGGCGATCAGCATATCCTCCATGTTTTCCGCACTGTACTCGACCTGCTTTGAATAATCCTTTGTGCAGACGATACGGTCCCACGCCGTGAACGCACCGGTGCTCTCCAGGCAATGCGTGTTCATCAGGCAGATAAACCATACACTTACGGCACAGAATTTTACGCGGGCGGCCAGATGACCGTCAAGCGCGCCGCGCGCCAGATGGCGGTAAAGGAAATAGACCATCAGGTTTTCGAACCCGCCGTCGATATCGTCGAGATTTACTTCTAAATTCGCATCGGCAAGCAGCTGAACAGTTTCCGGCCAGCTTTCATCATACGGCTCGAGTGTTTCCATGTACTGCAGCAACGCTTCACGGGCCATCGGGATCTCTTCCTCCGTCGGCAGATCTGCCGGAGACGCAGCACCCGTGAGCTGTTTCTGAATCTTCTCGCCGAACTCAAGCAGACGATGCATGCGCACTCTGAGCGGCAAAGTACGGTCCTGCACAAGTCGGAAAGCCTCATCGCGCAGGCGGTAGATCTCCATACCTGTTTCAGGCAGAATGATCACATCGGGCATATCGCCGACCGTTGTTGTGATAAATGTGATCGGGTCCTTTTCTTCGAACAGAAGACGGCACGCTTCTTCACAACACAGACCGATGCCCATTTCCATACGGTCACCCACCTGTTCATAAAAGCGCGGGTGTTCGCGGCAGATCTCACACAGTGCTTTTTCTCCGAGCTCAATAATGATCTCGCAGAGATTGTCGTCCGTTAAGAACGGGCAGCGGTCTCCTTCACCGAGCCGAAAACACGATATCCCTTCGGGCATTTCATCGATCTGCTCGCGCAGCCGCTCGCCGAAATCTCCCTTAACAGTCTCATAAAAACGGCGGGTATCGGGGTCAATATCGATCTCCCAGCCCGCGCAGCAGGTATCGCTGCACGCAGACGCAGTACAGCGGAATTTGTCATAAAAATTCGGTTTAATAAACTTCATATCATTCAGTACTCTATTCTCTGTTTTCGCCCGCAGGCGATTTATATGTTTCGCTTATTTACAGCGTTTTCTCATCGCAACCTATATCATATCGGGTTTCAAAAGTATTGTCAACAAATCTGCCGTGCACGCGAAAAAGATTTGACATTTCGAGAAAATTTGGGTATGATATTAGTACCTAAACAGATACGTAGAATTTATAATAATTACGCCGCATCAGTCGGACGGAAAGGATGATTATTTATGAAAAACATGACCAGACTCTTTACGATTATCGGATGCATCACCGCAATCGTAGCTTCCATCGTAGCAGCCGCTGCCGTTCTGAACTACTTCGATAAGAAGAAGCAGGATGCGGAACTGGAAGAATACCTCGAGGCTGCTATTCAGTAAATTAACGCAAATAAAGCGAGACCGCGCAGACGAAATTCTGCGCGGTTTTTTGTTTTGCCCATAATCACAGTTCAAACTACTCGACTATTAATTTTTCTCTCAGATAGCACGAAACATTGACAAATATGTTTATCTGCGATAAACTAAAAACAAACAAGAACAACATTGTCAGCTACCTCCCTAAGGCGAGCAAAAGGAGATACGTTATGAAAAGAATCA
>JAZNMV010000132.1:0-5385 GCA_045579885.1 Acutalibacteraceae bacterium
TGTCGGCGGTGAGGTTGTATATGATGAATACGAAGATCCGCTTCCGTTCGATATCAATGCGCCGGTCATCAAAATTGAGGACAGCGACTATGCATTGTGGTTCCGTGATCTTTCGGAAGACGTGCCGAAGTACCACAACAAGATCGTGGAGTACAAGGGTTTGGCTGCCGTTAACCCGCGCATGAAGCCCGGTGTGTTCTTCTTTGGGCGTCAGCTCATGACCTGCTGTGTGGATGATATTGAGTTTGCGGGCCTGCTCACAACGTGTGAGGCGAATGCAATGCCCGAAAACGCACAGTGGTACACGATGCGCCTCAAGATAGAGCACAAGTGGCACAGACTCTACGGGCAGAAAGGCCCCGTTCTGACCGTGATCTCCATGGAGAAGGCGGAAAAGCCGGAACAGCCCGTTGCGACATTTTATTAAGATTTTCCCGGATGCGGACGGTTTTTGTTCGTATCCGGTATTTTTTTGCGGAATTTAGCCGGAATGCAGGTTCGGTGTCTTGTACGCCGGACTGCAATTGTGTTATACTATACATAAGTTTGGACCGCGCGCGGTGCGGTAATGGAGGTTTCCTGTGAAAGCATATAAATTAGTATGTCCCTGCCTTTTGGGCGTAGAGGGTCTTGTAGCGGATGAACTGCGCGATATGGGTGCGGAAAATGTTCTGCCGGAAAACGGACGAGTCGTTTTCGACGGTTCTCCTGAAATGATCGCCCGTGCCAATATCCGTTCCCGTTTTTCGGAGCGCGTACAGGTTCTGCTCGCTACGTTTGAAGCGAAAACATTCGATGCACTGTTTCGTGCCGTGAAAGCTTTGCCGTGGGCAGAGTGGATCGGCCGCGAGGATGCTTTCCCCGTAAAGGGCCGCTGCCTTTCCAGTACACTGATGAGCGTGCCCGATTGTCAGGCGATCATTAAAAAGGCGGTTGTCGAAAGCCTCAAGGAAACTTATCCGATTGAACAGTTCCCGGAAACCGGAGCGCTTTACCAGATCCAGTTTCTGATCATGAAAGATAAAGTCAGCATTATGCTCGACACGAGCGGTGCGGGCTTGCATAAGCGCGGCTACCGTAAGCATTCGAACGATGCGCCGATCAAGGAAACGCTGGCTGCCGTTATGGCGAAGCTCTGCCGTGTGCGCACCGACGGCACGGTCATCGACCCGTTCTGCGGGTCAGGCACGGTGCTGATCGAAGCGGCGCTCCTCGCCATGCACATTGCGCCCGGTCTGCGCAGACATTTTGCCGCAGAAAAGTGGAAAGTGGTTCCCGGTTCGGTTTGGGACAGCGAACGCCGCGCGGCAAAAGCACTCGAACGCCGCGATGAAGGTTTCAGAGGCTTTGGCTATGATATTGATCCCGAAGCGGTTCGCTTGACGATGGAAAACGCGAAAAAAGCCGGTGTGGCAGAGTGCCTCACTGTTGAGGAACGCGATGTAAAAGATTTCGACGCGAGCGGCACATACGGCTGCGTCATCTGCAACCCGCCGTACGGCGAGCGTTTGCTCGATGTGAAAACGGCAGAGGATATTTACCGCACGATGGGTCGTGTGTTTACACCGAAGCGCGGCTGGAGCTATTCGGTCATCAGCCCGGATGAGCAGTTTGAAAGCTGCTTCGGCAGAAAGGCCGATAAGCGCCGCAAGCTCTATAACGGCATGATCCGTTGTCAGTATTACATGTATTATAAATCCTGAAACGCAGCAGAAATAAGAGTGGAATGGGGAGTTTTCTATGCGTGATATTTATATTATCAACCCGATGGCAGGCAAGCGCGACGCAGCGCTGAATTTTATGGAACGCGCCAAAGCGTGGCATGCAGAGCACGGCGGCGAGTACGAGCTGCACTTAACAAAGCGTGCGGGGCACGGTGAAGAACTGGCCCGTATGTATGCGGAAAGCGGCGAGGAGCTGCGTTTGTGGGTAGCCGGCGGCGACGGCACGATCAACGAGGTGGTTCGCGGCGCAGCGTACCATGAAAATGTATCCGTCGGTATTTATCCGTGCGGCAGCGGCAACGATTTTGTCCGTTCGTTCGGCCCGAAGGAAATTTTTCTGAATTTCGAGAAGCAGAGCCGCGGTACGACCGTGAAGGTAGATATGATCCGTTCCGAGCACGGAGATGCGGTGAATATCTGTTCCATCGGCTTCGATGCGAAAGTTGCAAACGAAATGACATATTACAAGGGACTGCCCGGTGTAACGGGTGAGTCCGCTTACATACTTTCTCTCGCTAAATGCCTGTTCGGAAAGATCGCTGACCCGATGACCGTTCGTCTGTGGAACGAAAAGGGCGAAGTGGAAACCTACAGCGGTGAATTTGTGTTTACGCTTGCAGCCAATGCGAAGTGGTACGGCGGCGGTTTCCTCGGTGCACCGAGAGCCGTGCTGAACGATGGCCTGCTGGAATTTACACTGGTTCGTAAACCGGCAATGTACCGTATTCCGGGTCTCATTCCGGTTTATAAGAGCGGTAAGCATCTCGACAGCGAAAAGCTCAAGGATATCGTGATTTACGCACGCGGCACGAAGATCGAGATCGAAAGCGACCGCGAGCTGATCAGCAATATGGACGGCAACTGTGTTAAGGCAAACCGCGATACGTTCTCCGTGATGCCGGGCGCTCTGCGCCTGATCCTGCCCGAAGGCGTTTCTCTGCCGTAAGGAGCAGCGTATGGCTTTATTCAGTCGTGCGGTCATCGAAACGAAACGTCTTTCGCTTCGCAGGTGGACCGCACAGGATATGAGCGGTTTTCTTCGCTTTGCGGCAGACCCTGCCGTGATGATGGCAGCCGGTGCAAAGCCGGTGCTTTCGCCCGAGGAGGCGCGGGTATCGCTGAACCGCAATGCAGAAGATCCGTACTCGTTCGCGATCGTATTAAAAGAAACCGGCGAAGTGATCGGCAAGATACGCTATCAGAAAGATTATCGCCGCCCGTATATAAACAGTGTGTCGATCGGCTATGAGCTTGCACGCAGCTTTTGGGGACACGGATATATGACGGAAGCGCTTCGCGGTATGGTGCGCCATGCGTTTGATGTTATGCAGGTGGACGTGATCGGTATCAGCCATTTTACTGAGAACGAGCGATCGAAGCGTGTCATTGAGAAAGCCGGATTCCACCGCGAAGGTGTTGTTCTGTGTGCGTTTTACCGGTTTGACGGGCGCGTGTTTGATGAAGTTACGTATTCATTACTCAGAGAAGAGTATGTAACCGGAATACCTGCCGCTTCGCGAAGATGTATATAATGATATAAAAGTCGTTCCGTTTCACGGAGCGGCTTTTTGTTTTGTAAAGAAATCGCACTACTTGACGAACGAATATTTGAAAGGTATAATATGGATAGTCCACCAAAGTTTTTTCTGCGGTGTGCTCCACACAAAAAAGTTCGTTCTGCGTACAAGGCCTTTGCCGCGTACAAAGCCGGGGTGTATAGAGTTTCAGGCGGCACGGTGCCGTCTCATTGTGCTCTCTGCATTTTGGCAGAGAGCATTTTCAGTATACAGGGGAGGAATACAGTATGCAGACCAGAGTGGCTGTTATGAGCATCATTGTAGAAAATACGGATTACGCGGAGGAGATCAACAATATCCTGCATATTTACGGGAAATATGTGATCGGCCGTATGGGCCTGCCGTACCGCGAAAAAAAGATCAGCATTATCTCGGTTGCGGTTGACGCACCGCAGGATGTGATCAGCGCTATGGCGGGGAAACTCGGACGCATTCCGGGCGTGAACATTAAAACCGCGTATTCGAATATTACAGGGGAAGATCCGGCGAAGTAAGCCGATCACTATAAAAATTACTAACGGGAAAGCTGCGGCTGACCCGGAAGAAAGGAAATTATTATGTATAATCCGAAATCATTGAAGGCGGAAGAATTCATCTGCCACGAGGAAATTGAAGAAACCTTAAAATATGCGGATGAAAACTGCAACAACAAAGAACTCATCCGTGAGATTCTTGACAAGGCGAAGTTGATGAAGGGCCTCACACACCGCGAAGCTTCCGTATTGCTCGCCTGTGAAGATCCCGAAGTTATTGAGGAGATCTATGCGCTTGCGGCGGAAATCAAGAAAAAGTTCTACGGCAACCGCATCGTTATGTTTGCACCGCTGTATCTTTCGAACTACTGTGTAAACGGCTGCGTTTACTGCCCGTATCATCACCAGAACAAGCACATTCCGCGCCGCAAGCTCACACAGGAAGAGATCCGCGCTGAAGTTATTGCGCTGCAGGATATGGGCCACAAGCGCCTTGCGATCGAGCTCGGCGAGGATCCTGTGAACAATCCGCTCGACTATGTGCTCGAGAGCATCAAGACCATCTATGATATCAAGCATAAGAACGGTGCGATCCGCCGTGTAAACGTCAACATCGCTGCAACGACCGTTGAGAATTATAAGAAGCTTAAAGATGCCGGTATCGGCACCTATATCCTGTTCCAGGAGACATATCATAAGGAAAGCTATGAGAAGCTGCATCCGACAGGACCGAAGCACAACTACGCATATCATACCGAGGCGATGGACCGCGCTATGGAAGGCGGTATTGACGATGTCGGTCTCGGTGTTCTGTACGGTCTTGAGCTTTACCGCTACGAGTTCTGCGGTCAGCTCATGCATGCGGAACATCTCGAAGCCGTACACGGTGTCGGCCCGCACACCATTTCCGTGCCGCGTCTGAAGAGGGCCGATGATATCGACCCCGACCAGTTCGACAACGGCATCAGTGACGAGACCTTTGTTAAGATCTGTGCACTGATCCGTATTTCCGTACCGTATACCGGAATGATCATCTCCACACGTGAAAGTCAGAAGGTGCGTGAGCAGGTCATGAAAGTCGGTGTTTCGCAGATCAGCGGTGCATCGAGAACTTCCGTTGGCGGCTACACCGAAGAAGAGCGCCCGACCGATACAGAGCAGTTCGATGTTTCCGACCAGCGTTCGCTCGACGAGGTCGTTCGTTGGCTCATGGAAAACGGACATATCCCGTCCTTCTGCACAGCCTGCTACCGCGAAGGCCGCACCGGTGACCGCTTTATGCAGCTTTGCAAGAACGGACAGATCCAGAACTGCTGCCACCCGAATGCACTCATCACGCTGAAGGAGTTCCTCATGGACTATGCATCCGAGGAAACAAGAAAGATCGGCGAAGAAATGATTGCGAGCGAGTTCCAGAATATCCCGAACGAAAAGACACGCGGCCTTACAAAAGATTACGTCCAAAAAGTCCACAACGGCGAACGCGACTTCCGTTTTTAATGAGCACGCCCTCCGGTTTTTTAGTGAGCCCGCGCTCTGCGCGCCGAAGAGGCTAACGCGCAGGAAAAAGCTTTTAGTAAGCTCACATAAATGCTTTGGATAAAAGTTTTG
>JAZNMV010000133.1:0-15549 GCA_045579885.1 Acutalibacteraceae bacterium
TCCGAAGCAGGAAGGGGTTTCTCATGCACTGCGTTGCTTGTCGCCGCAATACATACTGTGTGACGAGTTGGAAGAATGTGATATACCGGCTATTCAATCAGCCTTTTTTTCAGGTGTTTCACTTATCGCTACTGTTCATGCCGGCAGCAAAGAGGAACTTTGCAAGAGGTCTTTATGTCGTACCCTTATTGAAAGCAATGTGTTTGGATATATCGTACTTTTAAAAGGACGACTTGCACCAACAGAGATCCAATGTGTGTATAAAGCGGGTGAACTTCTTGAAAACGGCAGCAATATTGCTTTTGATCGGATGTACGTCGGCAATCGGATTTATAGAGTCGATTCGCCTGAGAATGCGTGTTCGTGAACTGCAGATCTTTTGTGATGCATTAGCTTCGATGAAACGTGCTGCAGCATATATGGCAGGTGATTTACAGCAGTTGATATATTTTTGCAGAGAAAATCAATTTGTCCGGCAAATCAAAACCGGAGTAGATCCGATAACTGCATGGACAAGTGCTGCTGAAAAATTCTTTTCGAATTCCAAAGATATTCAAAATGCATTGGATTTCATTCATGGATACGGGCACAGTGATCTGGCCGGTTTGCTTTCTTACATTGAATATTTCGAAAAGTCAACTGGTAAAATGCTGCTTGCGGCAGAAAATGACTGTGCGGCGAAAGGACGACTATATGCAATTCTGGGACTGTTTTCCGGAACAGTGACAGTAATTCTGATGTCATAAATCGGAAGGAAGAAAAGTATGGAAGTAGATTTAATCTTTAAAATTGCGGCGATCGGGATCATTGTTGCTGTGCTGAATCAGCTTCTCATACGTTCCGGGCGGGAGGAACAAGCCATGATGACAACTCTGGCCGGACTGATCGTTGTACTTATGATGATCGTGACGCAAATAAGCACGCTGTTTGAAACGATCAAATCGATCTTTGATCTATGAGTACGATTTTGAGTATATCTGCAATAGCGGTACTGTCTGCACTTTGCAGTGTACTTCTTAAGAAAACAAACGGCGAGCTGTCGCTGATTCTTTCCTTATGTGGATTGGTTTTGATTATCTCGGCTGCATTTGGAAAGTTTGAAGTGCTGATAGATTGGATAGAGAAAATAGCAGAAGGCAGTCAACTCGGTGAAATTCTTAATATATTGATGAAGACTCTCGGAACATCTGTAATTGCCAATGTGGCGATACAGCATTGCAGAGACTGCGGGGAAAACGGACTTGCTTTCGGTGTTGAACTGGTTGCCAAAGCGGCTGTTTTCGTTACAGTGCTTCCTTTAATCGATAATATTTTACTGATTATTGAGGAGGTGCTTAAGTTGTGAGAATATGGTATATTGCGTTATTTTGTCTTTTCTTTATATGCAGCACATCCTTATCGGTACATGCAGTACAAAATACACCTCGTAATGAACTCGATACAGATGCGCTGATGGAAGTGTTACCGGACAGCGCACGCAGATGGCTCGATTCTGCCGAAATCTCGCCTGAAATCACTTCGCCGACTGCACTTGAATCTTTGTTCCGGCAAACAGGGGAAATGGTACGCGAAGAATTTAATAAACCTGTAAAAACACTGCTCCTATTAATTTCAGTTATCCTGATTTTACGACTCGTTTCTGATTTTATTCCAGCTGATTTTCAGTGCATTATCAGTATTTCTGGAATAGCGGGAACGACTGCAGTTTTAATTCCGCCTTTACTGGAATTAGTCACGGTTACTAATACTGCTGTAGAGGCGGTCAGTGGATTTCTGATGACCGCTCTTCCGATATATGTCAGCCTGCTTGTAATAATAGGAAGTGCCAATGTAGGTTCAACCTATGGAACACTCACACTAACAGCCGCAAATGCTATGCTTTCGGTTTTTAACAAACTGATCATACCGTTCGCACATGCATATTTGGCGCTCATATGTACGGCATCAATCGTATCTCGAGACATAAAGCATATACCGGATACCCTTTACAAGGCAATAAAGTGGACAATAACACTTTCGGTTTCTTTGTTTACAGGATTTCTTTCTCTGCAGACATTGATCGCTGCCGGAACGGATGCCGTAACCGGCAAAGCTGTAAAAATGATCGCATCCGGTACGGTCCCAATTGTAGGTGGAGCCTTTGGAGATGCTTTGTCCATAATAGGTGCAAGTGCCGGAACAGTGAAATCAGGTGTTGGTGCATTCGGAATATTAGCATCGATTGCCATTTTACTGCCTGTTTGTTTGCGTATGTCTGCATGGATGGTTGTGTGTGAAGCTGCGCGATTTACGGCGGATTTATATGCATTACAAGAATTATCCAGTTTTTTTCGTTCTAGCTCGATGTTCATCAAGATATTATTAGCTGTTTTATTTTCAGTCGGCGCGGTCAGTATTATTTCTGCAGCTATTCTGCTTTGTGTTCGAGGTGTATATGGATGATTTTGCAAAGATCATTTTAGAAGTCTGTACATCCGTGATACTCGTTGAGGTCATGATTCAGCTGTTTCCAAACAAATTCAAAAGTATTGTGCATGGAACTGTACTTCTTGCAATCTCTTTACTTTTGCTGTCCGGAATGTTTCAGCTTGATATAGACATAGACTCAAGTCAATGGAATATAGAAGCGGATATCACTGATCAGAATTTACAGCAGAATACGATCGAGTATGGGGTTGCTATTTTGAAAGAGCGTATTTATACGATATTGGATGCTGCCGGTATTGCTGTATTAGGAAAAGAAGACGGAATTACTGTTCATTACAGAATGCCGGAGGAGGATAGGATCGAGATATGCGGGGTACAGGTAAATTTGCGCTATAAGACAGATCATGACAGAGCATATGCATTATTACAGGGAATTCTTACCCCGTTGATACCGGTGGAGGTTTATACGGAATGACGGATAAAAGCAAGTATATAATAAAATGGGAATCGATAATAAAAAGCAGAAAGCTAACATATATTTTAGTCGCATTGGGGTTTCTATCGATCGTTCTGATAATTTGTGCTCCGACATCAAAGAGTAACGAAGTTGCTTTGACTCAAGAAGTATGTGAAACAGAAACATATGAAGACTATTTGATTGAACAGATTTCCGTGATGGTGGCTGCCATTACAAATGAACAAACTCCACATGTCACAGTGACACTTCGTACAAACGGAGAAACCGTATATGCAACTGAAAACAGAACAAGCGAGCGAAATTCACAGGAGTACTCTGATTCCACACTGAATAAAACGCTTTCCGACGGTGATACAGAAAAGACGTATATCATTGTAAAGAATGCAGACGGATCCCAGCAGCCGCTTATTGTGACGCAGATCAAGCCGGAGATCCAGGGGGTTGTTATTGTGAGCAAATACGGAAACAATGCAACAGTACGCGAGAAAATTACACAAGCAGTAAAGACTGCGTTAAATTTGTCCTCTACACAGGTATGTGTTGTAGGGCAGGCTGAATATACATGAACAAATCATGATCGGAGGAATCAGTAATGAAATACGGAAAAAGACAACTCATTTTAGCATCTTTGGTTTTGGCGCTTGGGGCCGCTGTATATCTGAATTGGCAGTTTACAGATACTGAAACTAAAATCGATGATACAACACAAGAACATACTGAGACTTTAGGTGCAGCCCAGCTTGTAAACAGTAACTACGTAGAAACCGTTTCGGACACAGTAGAGGAAGATGTGGAACCGGTTGCTGAATCTATTACCGAAGCCGAAATGACAGATTTTGAAGCGGAGAGTGTAGGTGCCGCTGCTGCGTTATCAGATGCAAGAATGACAAGACAAACTGCAAGAGACGAAGCTGTGGAGCTTCTCGAAGATATACTCGAAGATGTTCAGGCGGATACAGAGGTAAAAGAAGCAGCGATCAGTGAAGCTTCTGTAATTGCACAGAACATATTAAAGGAGACTAATGTCGAGAGTCTAATACAGGCGAAAGGCTTTACCGAATGCGTGGCATTTATCAACGGAGATTCATGTACCGTTGTCGTTGACGGTGATATGGAAAATGAACAGAATGCTTTAATTGTTCGGGAAATCGCCGTCACTGAAACCGGTTTGGCTGCCGAAAAAATTAAGATTATACCTGCATCATGAGTTGTTCTGTACCTTGCAATTTTCCGATGTATGTGGTACAATATGCAAGAACAACGGATAGTTGATGGAACTTGAAAATTCAAATACCTTTTTAGGCTCTTTATTTCTAAAATGCATTTTCTACCCGCTGTTTTTTCATTACAGCGGGTTTCTTTTTTATTTATGAAAGGATTGGGAACGATATGAAAAAAAGACATGAATCCAGAGAACAGGCATTTGTACTCCTGTTCGAAAAATCCGTAAGCGGATATTCTATGGAAGATATCATTGAAGCTGCTATTGAAGCACGCTGCATTGAGATGGATGCATATTGTGAAAAGTTAACCTCATTGGCAGAACTCTATCTGGAAGAAATCGATGCGGTAATTTCTGCGAATATTCGCGGATGGAGCCTGCAGCGTTTGTCTAAAGTTACACTTGCAATCCTCCGTCTTGCTGTGTGTGAAATGAAATTCCTTAACGCTAAAGATGTACCGGTCAGTGTTTCGATCAATGAAGCGGTTGAACTGGCTAAGGTATACGGTAATGAAAAAGACGCTTCCTATGTTAACGGTGTGCTTTCTTCCGTAGCTAAAAGCATAAACGAGGAAAACAATGCTTAACAACACTGTATCTTTAGGTTTTGATACCAGTAACTATACGACGAGTGCTGCAATGCTTGTAAACGGAGAAATGCATAGTTACGGTAAATTGCTTCCTGTAAAAGCAGGTGAAATTGGTTTGCGTCAAAGCGATGCTGTGTTTCACCATACAAAGCAGCTGCCGGAAGTTGTCTCTATGCTTGGTGATAAGATAGGCATGACAAAGGCGATTGGCGTTTCGACCCGCCCGCGTGATGCCGAGGATTCCTACATGCCGTGTTTTCTTGTGGGTATCGGTATGGCACAGGTTTTGGCACAGACACTTAGTGTACCGCTTTACCGTTTTTCCCATCAGCAGGGCCATATTGCAGCGGCGTTGTACTCCGCTAACAGACTTGATCTTCTTAATGAACGATTTATAGCATTTCATCTTTCCGGCGGAACTACCGAAGCAGTTCTGGTTGAACCAAAAGTAAACGGTTTGTTTTCAACAGAACTCATCGCATCTTCTACAGATCTTAAAGCCGGTCAGGTTATTGATAGAGTCGGGGTTATGCTTGGTTTACCGTTTCCTGCCGGAAAACATTTGGATCCGCTTGCCTGTGCGTACGGAAAGTCTATGAAAGTACGAGCATCCATGCAAGGCGCAAATTGTTCTCTTTCCGGTGTTGAGAATAAATGTAAGGCGTTATTGGAACGCGGTGCTACTCCTGAAGAGATTGCTGCCACGTGCATGTCGTATGTGATTGCTTCCGTAGACGGTATGTGCCGCACACTCATTGAAAATTACGGAGAACTTCCTGTTCTGTTCTCTGGCGGTGTATCTTCAAATTCTATGCTTCGTGATTGTATGACAAAAAAATACGGTGCGATTTTTGCTGAACCACGCTATTCTGCAGATAATGCTGCAGGTATTGCTGTTTTGGCTGCGTTGTGCCGGGAGGGGATTTGATGCGTGTTTTATCTATAACACAGATCAATTATTTTCTTAAATCACTGATTGAAGGAGACGGCCGTCTTACCGATATCTATGCTTCCGGTGAAATTTCCAATTTTACAGATCATTACCGTTCCGGACATCTCTATTTTTCGTTAAAAGACGAGAAGTCTGTAATAAAGGCTGTCATGTTTTCAAGTGCTGCGCGCAGACTTCGTTTCCGTCCGAAAGACGGAATGCGTGTGATCGTTCGCGGTCGCGTATCTGTTTACGAGCCGAGCGGTCAGTATCAATTCTACGTTGAGGAAATGCAGCCAGACGGATTAGGTGCGTTGAGCTTAGCATTTGAACAGATGAAAGAAAAGCTCTCTAAAGAGGGCCTTTTTTCTGAAGAATTTAAGAAACCGATACCACGTTTTCCGCAAAGAGTTGGAATAATCACTTCTCCGACCGGAGCCGCGGTTCAGGATATGCTGAACATTCTTTCTCGTCGCTGGCCTGTATCTACACTTGTTTTTTGTCCGGTTTTGGTGCAGGGAGAAGGGGCACCAAAACAACTTATTCGTGCAATCCAGACCATGAATAAAGAGAAATGTGCCGATGTTATTCTGATTGGCAGAGGCGGCGGGTCTGCTGAAGATTTAGCAGCTTTTAACGATGAAGGACTTGCCCGTGCTATTTTTGCATCGGATATCCCGGTTATTTCTGCGGTAGGACATGAAACCGATTTTACAATTTGTGATTTTGTTGCGGATCTTCGCGCACCAACACCCAGTGCTGCTGCTGAGCTCGCTGTACCTGATAGAGAAGAAATCGCACAACAGCTTAATCTGTTAACCTCACGACTTAAGCGTGCGCAAGAATCACTTTTGGAATATACTCGACAATCGCTTGATACATTATCTTCAGCACGTGTCTTGCGAGACCCAGAAACAATTATTTCTGAACGTCGTATAATGCTTAACGGTTTAGTTCAGCGCTTGTCCTCAGCTGAAAGAAATCAAATACAGCAAGAGAGAGAAATTGTGGCATCTCTTGCGGGACGTCTCGATGCAATGAGTCCGCTAAAAGTTCTTTCACGTGGGTATGCGATGGTTTCTAATCCGGACGGAAAAGTTATTTCCTCTGTAACTGATATAAAGACAGACGATGAGGTAAATGTTCGTTTTTCTGATGGAAGTGCTAAAATGAAAGTTCTTGACATAAATGAAGATAAGTAATTCGGACAGAATAGGAGTTCGATATTATGGCAAAGAAAAAAATGAGTTTTGAAGATGCAATAATTCGTCTTCGTGAAATTACCGAACTGCTTGAACGAGGCAGTGTTTCTTTGGAAGAATCCGTGAAGCTTTTTACGGAAGGTACAGAGCTTTCCGCATTTTGCTATGAGACTTTACAGAATGCAGAGCAAAAAATCACGGAGTTATCTAAAATTACCGGTGAGGAGGCGTAAAGTATGCTGCTTGAACGTATTGAAACCGCGTTATCTCACTTTGTTCCTGAAACAGATAAACTTTATAAAACCGTTACAGAAGCAATGCGTTATTCTCTTTTAAACGGAGGTAAGCGTGTACGTGCGATTTTGACTTTGGAATTCTGTAAGCTCTGCGGCGGTACAGAAGATGCTGCTATGCCTTTTGCCTGCGCGGTAGAAATGATTCATGCGTATTCGCTTATTCATGATGACCTTCCGTGCATGGATAACGATGATATGAGAAGAGGGAAACCTTCAAACCACAAAGTATTCGGTGAAAATTATGCCTTGCTTGCCGGTGATGGACTTTTGACAAAAGCTTTTGAGACTATGCTTAGCGCGGAAGCTTTCAAAGCTGCAGGTGTAGAACGCGCAGCTAATGCTGCAGCTGTTTTGGCGCAGTGTGCCGGTGAGTACGGCATGGTTGGCGGACAGTGTATAGACTTAGAGACAGAAGACCAATCTGTTTCGGTTGATGTTCTGAAAGAAAAGGATACAGGCAAAACTGCGAATTTGATTATGGCTGCTTGTATGATGGGATGTATTGTTGCCGGCGCTGATGAGAAATTGGTAGAAGCGGCTAAAAATTATGCGCTCCATATAGGTCTTGCATTCCAAATCCGTGATGATATTTTGGATGTAATCGGTAATGCCGAGGAACTCGGTAAGAACATCGGCATTGATGCACAGAATGGGCGATGCACTTATGTTTCGCTGCTTGGTCTTGAAAAAGCGCAGGAGCTTGTGGAAAGTTACACACAGACTGCACTTGACGCGCTGAATTGCTTTGGCGGCGACACAGAATATTTGCGTACTTTCGCTGTACAACTTGCCGAACGATCCAAATGATTCGAACACTTATATTTACAATACCTGAAGCGTTGGATAATGTTGATGTGCGCACCTTTGTGCGAAAACAACTTGGGCTCTCTGCGCGCGTACTTACTTCATTAAAATATGAAGGTAAAATCTTGTTGAACGGAGAAGAAGCACGCAGTGTCGATCTCTTGCATTTTGGAGATCAGCTCAAGTTGACTCTGTTCGATGAGAGCGGTGACTATGAACCGATGGACATCCCGTTAGAGGTGTTGTACGAAGACGAAGACTTTTTAGTTATTCACAAAGTCTCCGATATGCCGATTCATCCGTCTCCGGGGCATGACAGAGACAGTGTATTGAATGCTGCTGCACATTATTTTAAAAATTGCGACAACTTTGTTTTCAGACCATTGTATCGCTTAGACCGTGACACTACAGGCGTTTTGGTATTAGCAAAAAATAAATTTGCTGCATGCGCAGAACTTACTAAAACGTACACTGCTGTTTGTGAAGGTGTAGTACCGGAATGCGGAAGAATCGATACTCCGATCGGGATCCTTCCCGGACACAGCATACAGCGAGGTACTGGTTTTGGTCAGTCTGCAGTGACGGAATATCAGCGTGTCGCTACGGACGGACACCACAGTCTGGTCAATTTTTGCTTGCTGACAGGCAGAACGCACCAGATCCGCGTGCATATGTCAAGCGTTGGATATCCTATTGCAGGCGACGATTTATACGGCGGCCATCTTGATATCGTACCAAAGCAGCTGTTATGCTGCAGCGAAGTTCACCTTAAATGTCCGGTTCTTAACTTTGATAAAACCTTTACGACAGATTTTCCATTAGAAGTAAAATCTCTTTTTCCAGCTTTATGGGAATAAAATGGGCGCGTTGCAAATACAACGCGCCCATTAAGGCATTTTATTCAACATCTGTATGGATCATACGGTCCAATAGATTAAGCAGAAGAATATGCTCTTCATCACTTAAATCGCGTGTTACTGTTTTAGCCCATTCACGAAGATATCCACGAATGATAGGGAGAAGCTTTTCGCCTTCCTCCGTTAAATAGAGATTGTTCTGACGACGATCCTGCTTACCTGTTTCACGGCGAATATAACCAAGCTCTTCCAGTTTTTTGGTGCGGCGTGCAACATTACATTTATCAATATACATATGAGACACGATTGCATCCTGAGTGGTGCCCGGGTGTCTTCCGATATGCAGAAGGATCATATGCATTGCTCCAACAAACCCATAAGGTTTAAGACGCTCGCTCATATATTTCTGCCTTTGACGATGCAAAAACGTAATACTGCGACTTAACTGCCGGGGGAATTCGGCCAATAGTTCTTCTGTTGAGCGTGTGATATCAGACATACAATGCTCACCTCAAGTTATTCTATGCTTTTATTATACGGATGAATTTGGAAAAAGTCAATTTGTAATAACACTTATCCCTTTATAGATGGGAAACAAACGCGTTTGTACAGTTCATCGTCGAACATGGTGTGATAAATTTGTTCTAACTCATAAAGTAGTTCAGTATCGGAAGGTACCGACGCGGAAATCGGCTGAAGCATAATGCTGAAATCTACTCCGTAAAGCAAACATTTCACATTAGTCATAGCACAGTTGTTCTTTTCATAAAAAGCTATTCTGCGACGGCGAAGCTGTTTTTCGTTTTCTTCTTCGGTACTCTCAATGCTTTCAACTTCAATTAAAAATCCATTGGTATGAGCCATTTTTTCGCGCAAAAGCGGGAAAAACAGACTGCCGATGCCTTTGCTGCGCAAACCGGCTATAACGGCATAATAGTCTAAAAGGCAATATGGCCCGGATTCTGCTTTTGCGAAAAAAGCATATGCTAAAAGTGCGGTATCTTCATATAATCCGTAACATTCATAATTTCCGCGCTTTGAAAGCAGTTCGATATTTTTATACGGCCTTAATTCACTTTGCGGAAAAGCTTCCTGCATATGTGTATAATAAATTTCCTTGATTTCATTTAATTCCAAAGTCTTTACTAATATCAATTTTAATGCCTCAATTCCGATGAAATACAGATAGGGTGTGTGCTGTGAATCCGTTTCCTTACAGTTTCGACAACAAACGATATCATACATTAGCTTACCACAATCGGCAATCAAATTGCAAGACGCAGAAGGCAATTATCGATGCCGGCTTATCTTGTCCGAATATAGATGGAACATGTGGTACAGGCGGATGTATTTTCTGTGATGGAGGCAGCGGCTATTTCGCAGTCGATAATCGGCTTTCAATTTCTGAACAACTGCGTATAGAGACCGAACGCATAAGAAGGAAAGATCCGAATATCGGCATTATCGCTTATTTTCAGGTACATACGAACACTTACGGATCGATCGAGATGCTACGAAAACTTTATTTCGAAGCCTTAAGGGGAGATGTACAGGGGATTTCAATTGCAACCCGACCGGATTGTCTTCCGGATGACGTTATTGATTTGCTGAAAGAAGTGAACGCGCTCAAACCGCTTACGGTCGAACTCGGACTGCAGTCATCGAACGATCGTACAGCAAAGCTGATCAACAGAGGGTATCTGTATGCAGCTTTCTTAAATGGATATTTAAAACTGAAAGCTGCCGGTATACGTGTCTGTGTTCATATAATAAACGGACTTCCGAGCGAAACCCAGGAAGATATGCTTAAAACAGCAAAAGATATCGCTATGCTCCGACCGGATGCACTTAAGATTCATCTTCTGCATGTAATTCGAGGAACAAAGCTTGAAAATCTTTTATCATCCGGTAGTTACACACCTTTGAATTTCGAAGAATATATCGATACAGTTATCCGTCAGCTGGAAGTGTTACCCCCTGAAACCGTAATTGAGCGTATAACAGGAGACGGTGATAAGACTAAACTCCTGGCACCGCTGTGGAGCCGTGATAAGATACGTGTTTTAGGATCTATAGATAAAGAGATGGCCAATAGAAATACCTGGCAGGGAAGACTTTTCGCTGCAGATGACTTGCATATCGTGTGAAAAAATTGTATAATAAATATTGATAATGATGTACAGAAAGGTATGCTGATGATTTATGAAGAATACGACGGCAAGCTTTACGATAAAAAAGACTGTTTTTCTTGTTGCAGTGATCGTACTTGTGATCGCTGTAATTCTCCTTACGGTTTATAATTCCGTAGACCACACAGAAAAGAGCAATAGCGGCGGCACTGCTTCTACTGTCGCCACAACAGACGACGGAAAGCTGATCATCAACGATTTGTATGCCGGAGAGATAACTATTCCGAAATACAATGTGCCGCTAAATAGATATGATACCGCTAAATTTAAGAATGAAAGCGGTCTCGTTACTTATGAAGATGAAGATGCTACTCTCGGTATTGATGTTTCCTCTTATCAGGAAACGATTGATTGGGAGCAGGTAAAAGAAAGCGGCATTGAATTTGCTATGATTCGAGCCGGATATCGCGGCGCTACACGAGGTAACCTGAAAGAAGATAAAAACTTCCAGGCTAACTATGAAGGTGCAAAAGCAGCCGGTTTGAAAGTTGGCGTATATTTCTTCTCGCAGGCTGTTTCTGTTGCTGAAGCGGAAGAAGAGGCCGGATATGTCCTGCAGCTTCTGCAGAATAAAGAACTTGATTTCCCTGTTGTTTTTGACTGGGAGGTCGCTGAAGTTATGGAGAATGATGTCAATATTTCGAGAACGAAGTCTATCTCCGGCGAGGATGTTACATCTTTTGCACAGGCTTTCTGTAAGAAGATTGATAAGGCTGGTTTTACAGCTGCAGTCTACTTTAACCGAAATCTGGCATATGATTATTATAATCTCGAGATGATCAAGGACTTTGATTTCTGGCTTGCGGAATACCGTACTGTACCGGCGTTCTATTATGATTTCCAGATGTGGCAGTATTCCGATAATGCGCAGGTGCGAGGTATTTCTACTCCAGTAGATATCAATATTTGTTTTAAGCAGTATAAATAAGCAAAAAACCGCTTTTGAACGAGGTGAAATCGATCAAAAGCGGTTTTCTTTATTCTTCTCCAAACCAGGCGCAGGCTTCCATATCTACACGGCCATCGGGCAAAAACTGTACACCTTCCTCTTCCAAACGACGTCGCTGTATATCCGGGCCGCCAAATACATATCCGGTACAGACAGAGCCGTCTTTAAATACCACACGATGACATGGAGTTAAGACCGGATCGGGATTACGGTGAAGTGCAAATCCCACACCGCGAGCCGCACGAGGTTTTCCCGCAAGAAAAGCGATCGTCCCGTAATTTGCAACTTTTCCTTTAGGTATTTTTTGTACAGCTAAATATACATTTTTTGTGAACTCGTTCATATCAGGCCCTCTTTTCTGGATTTGATATCAGTATAACATAAAACATTTCTTTACAAAAGGAAAGTTTGAAATTATAATGGTTATATAATATTGATTTGGAGTTGGTATACATGGCAATTATTGAAGTTAATTTCATCTCTAAATGCTTAATGCGCACTGTAACATTTAATGCGATCATCCCGGCTGATAAATTCGGTCCGATGGCAGCAAAGGAGCAGAAACCGTTTAAAACACTTTATCTGCTGCACGGTATTTTCGGAAACTATACGGACTGGGTAAACGGTACACGCATTCAGGCCTGGGCAGAGGCAAATGATCTTGCCGTTATTATGCCGTCCGGCGAAAACCGTTTCTATCTGGATGATGAAAACAGCGGAGAACTTTACGGCGAATTTATCGGTAAAGAGCTTATAGAGTTTACCAGAAAGCTGTTTCCGCTTTCCACTAAGAGAGAAGATACTTTCATTGCTGGTCTTTCCATGGGTGGTTACGGCGCAATTCGCAATGGTTTGAAGTATGCAGAAAATTTCGGATGCATTGCCGGTCTTTCCGCTGCACTCGTACATGATACATGGAAAGATTCCGATAACTCTTCTCCGATATTTACTTTCCGCCGTAAGTACAACGAAGCAATTTTTGGCGATTACGATAAGGTAAAGGGAAGCGATAAGGACCCGAAAGCACTCGTCAAGAAACTGATCGATGAGAAGAAAGAAATCCCGAACATTTACCTATGCTGCGGTACTGAAGACGGTCTTATTTCCCGCAGCCGTGATTTCCGCGATTTCCTTATTGAGAATAATGTTCCCGTTACATATGAAGAAGGTCCCGGCAAACACGATTGGGTATTCTGGGACACATATATCAAGAAGATCCTTGCCTGGCTTCCGCTTGAAGATGCACAGGCAGGTGTCAGCAGCGGTAACGTACTTTGACTTTAAGAAGAAAGTAACCCATAAAACGGAACTGCAGAGACTGTATTCAGCCTCTGCAGTTTTTCATTTTATGACTTAAGAAGTGCTACTGCTACATCATTTACATTGGTACCGGTCGGACCGGTGAAGATCAAACCGTCAACGGATTTTAATGCATTGTATGCGTCGTTATTCTGCAGGACAGAGTAGACATCCAAGCCCTGTTCACGAAGTTCAAAGGCTGTATCTCCGTCGACATAACCGCCGGCAGCGTCAGTAGGTCCGTCTGTACCGTCACTGCCGACACTGAATACAGCGGCATTATCACAGCCATCCAGTCCTATAGCAGCTGCAAGTGCGAGTTCCTGATTGCGGCCGCCTTTTCCTTTGCCGGTCAGATGAACAACTGTTTCACCGCCTGCCAAAAAAGCGAGATTTTTATCGGAGCCTTTATGTGTCAGCAAAACAGAAGAGAGGAAACTGCCGGCTTCACGTGCTTCACAACACAACCGATCAGTCAGCATGATCGGTTCATAACCGAGTTCTTTGCAAGCTTCTGCAGCTGCGACACACAGTTCGCGAACAGAACCGGTGATTTGAGTTGTAACATTATGGAGTTCTTTCGGTGTTTCCGCTTTAAGGAGCTCCCATACCTCGTCGCTTAATTTCAAATTATACTTTTTAGCAATCGACAAAGCCTGCTCGCAGGTGCTGCTGTCCGGATATGCAGGTCCGGATGCAATCATATCGAGCGGATCACCGAGAATATCGGAAAGAACGATAGAGAAAACGTGAGCCGGGGCGCAGAGCTGTGCGAAACGACCGCCCTTAACACCGGAGAGACGCTTTCGAACGGTATTCATTTCAACAATATCTGCACCGCAGGCGAGCAGCTGTCCGGTTATATCCTGCAGAACTTCACCGGGGATGAGCGGGAGCTCAAACAAAGCACTGCCGCCGCCTGAAAGCAGGAACAAAACAGTGTCTTTCTCGCTAAGATCTTTTACAAGATCAATTGCGGCCTGTGTGCCGACGAAAGAGTTTTCATCCGGTACGGGATGACCGGCTTCATAGCATATGAAATTTGAGATTGGTCCCATGACATGATCATATTTCGTGACGACGACACCGCTTTCTATGCGGTCGCCAAGGCAATCGTTTGCGGCTTTAGCCATCTGCCAGGCAGCTTTACCGGCAGCTACAAGTACGACGCGTCCGGGAAATGTTTTTCCGCTCAGGGCACGGTTTACAGCTTCATCCGGCTGTACTGCACGAATAGATGCTTTTATGATTGCATCGGCGTGTGTGCGAAGCAAAGTGTTCATAGATGGAACTCCTTCATATAAGATGATTACCATTTGCTAAAGATTATGAGTTTATTGTATAATTCTTTGCAGAAAAATGCAATCTTTTTACGCTTGATTTGTGTATCTGCTAAATTTATGAAAACAATATAACAGAGAATTTCTTTATACAACATGTTAGCTGTTGAAGAGTGTCGAAGTTTATGATAAAATCTGTATAAAGATACCCTTAAATATCAGAGAGGTTCATTTATGATACATGTACAGGAATACAGAGGCCACATTCGTAATTGGCGTGCACTCTGTGAAGAACTTAAAATTGATATTTCACTCGCGCGTGAAGAAAGAGAGAATATGATCCTTACAAGGGCATATGAACAGTGGGGAGAAGAGATGGGTCTGCATCTTCACGGTATGTTTGCGTTTGCTCTTCTTGATGATATTGAGAACAAGATTTTCTGCATGCGTGATCCGTTCGGCACGAAACCGTTTTATTACTACGTAACCGAAAACGGTCAGTTTCTGTGCTCGACGATGATTCGTCCTATTTTGGCACAGCAGGAATTTGTAAAAGAGTTAAATGAGGATCTTCTACAGATTTATCTGACATTGACTTACGTTCCCGGCGAAGAAACTTTCTTCAAAGGTTTAAAGAAACTGCTTCCGGGCCGCTATTTGATCTGGCAGAACGGAAAATATGAGATTCGCCGTTACTGGAAGCCTGAATTTCATCCGGATAACAGCAAAGAACTGGATGATTGGTCTGATGAAATTCATGATACGCTACAGATCATTCTTCCCGAGGTACGAGAAGAGGGGGAATATGCGGAAACATTCTTGTCCGGTGGCGTTGATTCGTCCTATGTGTTTGCCCTTTCTGATGTAACGATGAGTAATTCCTGCGGTTATGAGGACAAGCGTTTGGATGAGTCGGGGCTTGCAGCACAAACAGCTGAAATTCTGAACAAAGAAAATCGGCGCTGCCTGATCACGCCGGAAATGTACTTTGATGCGGTTCCGTATGTTATGTACAATATGGAGCA